>JAJZBJ010000001.1 GCA_021798975.1 Bacillota bacterium
CTCATGGCATTGAGCCACCAAGCATCGATCCATCGCTGGAGCACTAAGTCTGCCAAGAGAATCCACGCCATATAGGCGCAGGCCGTGCTGCAGGAGCCGTCCGCTTGGAGAGACGCGAGGTCAAGATGCTTCCCGAGGCGCTTCTTAGCTGCCGCCAACAAGGGCATGAGGACAGCTGAGCCCATGGCCAGCACCAACCCTGCCATCGTCACCTGCGGGACCGTGCGGACCGCCACATCCCATGCCGCTCCCGCCAAAATTAAAGCCGCCAAGACTAACAGCGTGAGGCCCACGCGGCCCTCTGCCCGCGCATCGGCTGCCCGCGAGAGCCCCGTGTCAGGGCCTGCACCTACCTCGGCATACAGATGTCGAATGACCAGCCAGCCGGCGACCAGTTCCACCGCGCTGTCAGCCCCGAAGGCTGTCAGCGCCAACGAGTGCGCACGCAATCCGGCCAGGAGTCCAACCACCCCTTCCACGACCATCCAGCAAAGACTGAACCACTCGACTCGGATCCCCCACGCCAGAAGACGCGGCGATCGCATGCCGTTCACCATTTCGCCCACCCCCACGGCCATGATATGCGGCGAGTCCGCCGCCGCTCCGGGGGCGAATCCCGGTCTCACACGAAGAATTTTGCGAATTCAACCTGGCTCAATCACCTTTCGCATGCTGGCACCGTACGATGCCGTAGAAAGTGAGCCGAGGGCAAGTGTTTGGGCGTGCTCTAAAAAATTCTCCAATGTCAGGAAGAGGTGTTCCTTCGTGAGCGCATTGCAAAAAGAGTCCCGCGCGGAACTGGCAGCCCGATCCGCACTCTCATCCCAGCGGACGGGGTTCCGTGCCCTGCTGCCTTTCTTGGGGCCAGCGTTCATCGCTGCCGTCGCCTATATTGATCCCGGAAATTACGCCACAAACATTCAAAGCGGCTCGGAATTCGGATATAAGCTGTTGTGGGTCGTCGTGTTGGCGAACCTCATGGCTATGCTCATACAAAACATGTCCGCCAAACTCGGCATCGCTACCGGCAAGAATCTGCCCGAGCTCTGCCGCCAAACGTTCGCTCCCTGGGTTTCGATGATGCTGTGGATCGTGTCGGAAATTGCCGCCATGGCCACGGACATTGCGGAATTTCTCGGGGCGACCCTAGCACTGAACCTGCTCTTCGGAGTCCCGCTGTTGATTGCTACGGTCATTACCGGCGTGGTTACCTACATCATCTTGATGTTGGACCGATATGGATTCCGTCCGTTGGAGATTTTCATCAGCGCCCTCGTGCTCTTGATTGGCGGCTGTTATGGCACCGAAACGATGTTGTCGCGCCCCGCCTGGGGGCAAGTGCTATACCACAGCGTCGTCCCCTGGGTACATGGATCCAGCGCCATCCTGCTGGTTGTGGGTGTCATTGGCGCTACCGTCATGCCGCACGTGGTCTACCTCCACTCAGGGCTGACGCAGCGCCGCATTGTTCCGCGCAATGACGACGAGCGCAAGAAAATTTACGGGTTTAGCAAGAAGGAAGTCATCATTGCCATGTCGCTGGCAGGGCTGATTAACCTGGCCATGATGTACATGTCGGCCGCCGCATTTCATGCCACCGGCCACTCCCAAATCGCCACCATTCAATCCGCCTTTCGCACGCTGACCCCCATTCTCGGCCCAGCTGCCGCGGCGGTCTTCCTGACATCCTTGCTGGCGTCCGGTGTTTCCAGCTCCGCCGTTGGCACGATGGCCGGCCAGGTCATTATGCAGGGGTTTGTCGGATTCAAAATCCCGGTCTGGATCCGCCGGGTGGTCACCATGCTGCCGACCGTGATTATCGTGGCCCTGGGCATCAATCCGACAGAGACGCTAGTCTTAAGCCAAGTACTGTTGAGCTTGGTACTGCCGGTCCCTATCCTGACCTTAATTTACTTTGCCAGCAAACCCCACATCATGGGCGTTCTGGTCAACCGGCGCTACGTGACCTGGACAGCAATCGCGTGCGCCGCAACCATTGTGGTCCTAAACCTCCTCCTGATTTACCAAACGCTGGGGGGCACGCTTCCCTAGAAATCCCTGCCCCAACCCGAGTTGAAAAACCCGCAGGGCCTGTGCCCTGCGGGTTTCCTGATTATATGCTGCCGGCACGTATCCGGTCCGCTGCTTGACGCAACCGATCCACGGTGGCTGTCGGACCCAGCAGCTCCACCAATTCGAACAAACCCGGACCCACCGTGCGTCCGCTGACCGCCAAACGCGTCGGGTGAATCAGTTCGGCGCGTTTCACCCCAAGCTCTTCACTCAGTTGGTCGTAGGTAGCCAACAAGGCATCGTGATTCCAATCCGCCTGCTGGGACAGTCGTTCCGCCAAGGCTTCGAGCCGCTCCACCGCCCCCGCGCCAAAGTGCTTGGCGACCCCTTTGGCCTCATAAGTCTCAGGCGCTTCATAGAAAAAGTGCATTTGCTCGGCGAGCTGTACCAAAGTGAAGGCCCGCTCACGCGAGAGTCCTACCACGGACAAAAAGTCCGGCCCGTGGTCCGTGCTATATCTGATGAAGGGGCGAACCGCTTCCGCCACTTGTTCCACCGGCAGCGCGATCATGTACTCGTGGCTCATCCATTCCAGTTTCTTTTGGTCATAGATGGCTGCGGTATGCTGGACGCGCTCCAAGGTAAACTCCTGCGCCGCCTCATCGATCGTCAAAATTTCGCGCCCGTCCGGCGACGACCAACCCAACAGCAGCAAATAGTTTGCCAGCGCTCCCAGTACGATGCCTTGGTCCCGATACTCTTCCACGGATGTCGCTCCGTGGCGCTTAGAGAGCTTCGAGCGGTCCGGCGCCAAAATCATGGGAAGATGCGCGAACGCAGGTACCTCAAAACCTAAGGCCTCGAAAATGAAGATCTGCTTGGGGGTGTTGGGGAGGTGCTCCTCGCCGCGAATGACGTGGGTGATGCCCATATCGTGGTCGTCAATCACCACCGCAAAATTGTAGACCGGGGTGTAGTCCGGCTTCATAATCACGAAGTCATCAAAGACCCGATTGTCAAACCGCACCTGGCCACGGATGATGTCATGGACCACCGTGTCTCCCTCAACGGGAGCCTTAAAGCGCACCACGGACCGTTCTCCCGCCCGTGCCCGGACTTCGTCCTCGCTCAGTCCGCGGCAACGGCCGCTGTACCGCGGCGGCAGCCCCTGCGCCTGTAATTGCGCCCGGTCCTGCTCCAACTGCTCCGGCGTGCAGAAACACCGGTACGCCTTGTGCTCGGCCAACAGTTGGTCCGCCATAGCCTGATGCCGATGAAGACGCTCCGACTGGCGGTAGGGGCCGTATCCGCCATCTTGGTCTGGGCCCTCGTCCCAGACAATGCCGAGACTGCGGAGCCCCCGCATCATGGCCTCTTCCGAACCCTCAATTTGGCGCGACTGGTCGGTATCTTCAACACGCAGAATAAAGCGTCCGCCCTCGTGCCGGGCGAACAAGTAATTGAACAGTGCGGTACGGGCACCCCCGATGTGCAGTGTTCCGGTGGGACTTGGCGCATAGCGCACCCTGACCACGCGCATCCTCCTCTCGATACCTTATCTTTGCAAGTGTATCGAAGAGGTTGACGTGAATCAAGGCGTGTCACAACACCAGGACTTTGATGGCCAGCAACATCAGAAAGCCGGGGGCCCCTAACACGCCTACCGTGGCCCCCGTCACCGGGTTCAGGCCGATCGTCCACCCGTGGTGGACGAAGAGGTGGTTCCAAATGGCCAAGGCCACCAGCCCCAACGCCCCGTTGATGAAAACGCGCACTGCCCAGCGCACCGGAGACTGAAATACCCGGATTACGATGTACAGCAGCACGCCGCCAAAGACGATCGCAAGAAAATTGCGTGGATCCATCCCGTGTCCCCCCACTGTAACCTTATGGACACGGGGACAACTCTAGACCCGTCCGCCCGGGTTTTTTACAGGCAAGTGTCGGCACCAGGCCCGTATTTCCGCCATCCGGTCGGCGAACGGGCGGCCGTCATGCCATAGTTGGTAGACTTGATGCCAGTGGTCCGGGTCCCAGCCCGGGGGTTCCCAACCGTCATCCGAGCGCACCCGCAGGCGGCTCGAAAACGGTCTAACGCGCTTCACGGTGATCCTCCTTTCCTTCAGCACGATTATGCCTATTCCCTCCGGCCAGCAGCGATTGCGCCATCTGGCGGTCTAGTTCGGTCAGGGGTCGTTTCCACTGCCGCGACAACTCAGCCAGGGCTTCTTCGGCAGATACACGGCCGGACGAGTCCAACGCGTACAAGACTTGCTGGAGGGTTTGCTGGCGATAATGCTCCCGCATCCACCACAGAGTGTCTGTCAAGAGAGCCCGCCGGCGATACAGAATCGCCCCCAACACCACACCCATACCTGTTAGACCTAAATCCAGCCATTCTGCGAATACCAATAAAAAGTCCATCTGCCTCACCCCAATTACCAATCTATTCCGGTACCGCCTAAACCGGACCAGAGAGGCCCATAGAGCTCCGGACATAAAAAAACCCCGGCATCGCCGGGGGCATGATATCTAGAGATCGTGGCGGCCTTCCAACGCTTTGGCCAGCGTCATCTCGTCGGTATAATCGAGGTCGCCGCCCATGGGCAGTCCCCGGGCAATACGGGTCACTTTAGCGCCCATCGGCTTCAGGAGCCGCGACAGGTACAGCGCGGTGGCCTCGCCTTCCAAACTGGAGCTGGTGGCCAGCACAATTTCCCGGGGGCTGGTCGATTCCAGCCGCAGCAGCAATTCACGAACCTTGAGGTCCTCCGGACCAACGCCCTCCATGGGCGAGATGGCCCCATGCAGGACATGGTACCGGCCTTTGAATTCCCGCGTCTTCTCCATCGCCACAACATCCTTGGGATGCTCGACCACCATAATCCACGCCGGATCCCGGGACGGATTCTTGCAAATCGAACAAGGATCGGCGTCGGTGAAGTTAAAGCACTCCGAACAGTAGCGAATCCGGCTCCGGGCATTCACAATGGCCTGTGCCAGCAGTTCAGCCTCGCCCTTCGGCATATTGAGCAAGAAAAAGGCCAGCCGCTGGGCTGTCTTGGGTCCGACCCCCGGTAGTTTGGCCAGTTCCTGCACTAAGTCTTGAATAGGCTCTGGATACAGCATTTAGAACAATCCCGGCATGCCCGGAATTCGCATATTGCCCGTCACACGGCCCATCCGCTCCTGCGCCAATTCCTGGGCCTTCGCTTGCCCTTCCCGTACGGCCGTCAAGATGAGATCCTGCAGCATGTCAACATCGTTGGGATCGACCGCCTCGGGGGCAATTTCAATGGATTGCATCTCGCCGTGCCCGTTAAACACTGCTTTCACGACGCCTCCGGATGCCACGGTCACCGTCTCCTGCTTAAGCTCCTCCTGCACACGCACCATGTCTTCCTGCATCTTTTGCACTTGCTTCATCATCTTTTGCATGTTCTGCGGGTTCATCCCCATGACGCCTCATCCTCCTCTGAGTGGTGTTCAAAAACCTTTAAGCTGGATGTCCGGTCCAAACCAATCCCGCACCGCATCCGCCAAGGGCGGTTGGGACGAGGACGCTATAGCGCGCGATTCGCCGGCCTCAGCGGCGGGTGTGGGTTTCCCCACCCCGTACTCGACCCGCATCCGAGACCCGAAAACCGCCTTCACAGCCCGTTCCACCACGTCCCGGTTGTGCGTCTGCTGAGCGATTTCGCGATGAGCCGGGAATTCAAACCAAATTCTTAAGACATCGGGCGACAGCACTTCACCTTCTGCCTTTTCCAACAACGCGTGGGTACTGGGACGATCGCGTTTAACCGCTTCCAAAACCGCCGCGAAACTTGGCCCATGCGACGCGGTCAGCGGCTCTGGAACCGGCGTTTTCTCTTCCGGTTCAGATGGGGATGGCGGCGCTGGAGCTGGGACTGGAGCACTGACGGGTGGCCCGGCGGCTAGCCGCTGGGGACCGCTATGCGCCTCCACGGGGCGTTCCGCGGCCGCCGGGTGCAGGAGCTGGTTTTGGACTTTTAGGATGGCAAGTTCCACCGCCAAGTCCGCGGGAAACCCGCCCTTCAGCCGAAACTCGGCTTCCGCCAGCTGATTAGCGGATTCAATCCACCAACTGGGCGCAATACCGTCCGGCATCTCTTGGTTCAGCGCCGCGATCCCATCCCGGCGATACGGCGGGAATAGGTCGGCACCAGCGGTCCGATATAGGAGGATGTCCCGGAATTGCCGGGCCAAATCGCGCAGGATGAGCTTTTCATCGATGCCGTCGTGGCGCAGTTCTGCCAGCACCTGGACGACAGGTTCAATCCCGGTCGCCAGCGCCTCGACCAATCGCTGCATCTGGCGATGCCCCACCAGACCCGCGACCCGAGCCACGCCGTCACTGGTGATGGCGCCGTCGCTGGCCACAACCTGGTCAAACAGGCTTAAGGCGTCGCGCAGCGCACCGTCGGCGGCTTCGGCCAACAGTTCCAGGCCCTCAGGCTGGCATTCGACGCCTTCCTGCTGCGCTACATAGCGGAGCCGCTCCTCAATGACGGACAGCGTCAGGCGCTTAAATTCATAGCGCTGGCAGCGGGAGAGCACCGTGACGGGCAGTTTATGGGCCTCCGTGGTGGCCAGCACGAACAGCACATGGGCCGGCGGCTCCTCCAACGTCTTCAGCAAGGCATTGAAGGCGTCCTGCGTCAACATGTGCACCTCGTCGATAATGTAGACCTTGAAGCGGCTCATGGCCGTTTGGTGGGTAATCCGTTCCTTGATGTCCCGAATCTCATCGATGCCGCGGTTGGAAGCGGCGTCAATTTCAATGACGTCCAGATGCTGGCCTGACTCAATGCTGCGGCACGAGGCGCACGTTAAACACGGATCGCCGTCGGCCTCCAAATTCTCGCAGTTCACGGCTTTGGCCAGAATGCGCGCCACACTGGTCTTCCCGGTGCCCCGGGGCCCGGAGAATAGATAGGCATGGGTCAGGCGGCCCTGGCGGACCGCTTCGCGGAGCGTAGTGATGGTGCGGGCCTGCCCCATGACTTCACTGAAACGGCGGGGACGATAAACCCGGTATGAAGCCTGATGAGCCACGGCGCACCTCCTGATGCCAACATTGTACCGTCTTCAGTCCAAAAAATTAAGCCATAGGGCTGCACCGATCAGGCACTCCCGCGGCGCCACAACCATTCTGCTTACCGCTGCTCCCTTCCGGGCCTGACGGGGTTCACAGGAGTTGTCCGCGCGGGACCCAATCGATGCAGCTCCATGGCTCAATCAAAGAAAAAATGGCGGAGGAGGAGGGATTCGAACCCTCGAGGCAGGATTTGGCCCACCAACACGCTTTCCAGGCGTGCGCCTTAAACCGCTCGGCCACCCCTCCAAGTATCAATCATCAATGGCGGAGAGGGTGGGATTCGAACCCACGAGACGGGGTTAAGCCGCCTACCCGATTTCGAGTCGGGCTCCTTCGACCAGCTCAGACACCTCTCCGTAGAACAAGCTATTCAGTTGACTAACGCCGAGCCCGAAAAAATTGCTTTAATTGTTCCGATGCCGTGTCGGCCATGATACCCGACACCACCTCGACCTGATGATTGAGCCGGCTGTTGTTGGTGAGCTGAAACACGCTCTCAACGGCACCAGCCTTCGGGTCCAAAGCTCCAATCACCAACCTCTGAACACGGGCCAATACGATGGCACCCGCACACATGGCACAAGGCTCCAGCGTCACGACCAGCGTGCTGCCTGCCAGCCGCCACCCTCCCAGCCGTTCGGCGGCTTCGCGCAACACCAGAATCTCGGCGTGCGCGGTCGGATCGTGGTTGACTTCGCGGCGGTTGTGGTTATGTGCCAAAACCGCTCCATGCCCATCCAGTAATACGGCACCGACGGGCACGTCACCGCTTTGGGCGGCTAAGAAGGCCTCGTCAAGCGCCATCTGCATGCTGGCTTGATACATCGTCGCCCAGCCCTAACCTGTCGAAAAGTAATGGTGCGCCCGGGAGGACTCGAACCACCGACACAAGGTTTAGGAAACCTCTGCTCTATCCCCTGAGCTACGGGCGCGTAACGGCTGCCATTGTTGTCAGGCGTGCATTTGCGCCTTACACAGGATATCAAATCCGTCACATCGGCGCAACGGTAAGTATCTCCGGTTTTAGCGTAATCCAGTGTTGGGCGAACACGATATTTTACCAGAATTCTTTGCTTGCGGCAAGCTCACAATAAATGTCGAACCTGCGCCCGGCGCGGATATGACGCGAATGCGGCCGCCCGCGCGCTCAATCAAATATCGCGTGCGGTAGAGTCCCAAGCCATGGCCGGTGGGTTTGGTAGTAAAATATGGCGAAAAAATCTCGTCCAGCTGCTCAGAGCGAATACCGTCGCCGTGATCCCGCACAGACACACTGATCATTTCGTCGTCTGATGACACCTGAATGCTTATCGCACCACCCTCCGGCATCGCATCGCATGCATTTTGCAATAGATTTTGAAAAATCTCGGTCAAATCGGCCCGATCAACGGCGACCGGCGGGATGTTGCCCGGCCCGACCACCTCCACGTGGCAAGTGGTACGGCGCAGCAGCGTGGTCAGATGGTTGAGCGTTTCCCACACGTCGGCCCAGCCGCCATCGGCGGCCTCGTCCACCACAGCCGATCGGCCTAAGCGCCGCACCAAATCCTCGGCTCGCTCCAACATCCACAGCGCCTCCGTCAACGAAGCCGGCACCGTTTCTTGGTCCTTCTGCAGCAATTCTAAATGTCCTTGGGCGACAGCCAGCATATTATTGATGTCATGGCCCAAACTCTGCATTTCCAGCCTTAGGTTCTCTTCCACCACGCGGTCCTCCCAAACCGCTACCACACCGGAAAACCCGGGCGATCCCATACGGAAGAGCTGCACCCACTGGTTGCTGCCCGGATAGAATTGCGCCTGCAGGCGATCGTCTTCGCACAAGCGTTTGGCTTCGTCGCACAGCCGCTCCACTATGTCTCGGTCCGCCCGCGCGCTCGAGGCCACGATGTCCCCCGATGGATCCAAAATCCACACTCCACGACAACCCATCGGATCCCACCTTCCCAAATTTTGGAATATACATTTTTAAGTCTAGCAAAGCCCTGAAGAGGGGCCAACCTTGGCTGGAACCCATGTGTCGAGGCGATCCGACAAATTGAGTCAAGAACTCCGCTCATTCCCCCTAAATCATTTTGATTCGGAGATCTTTGTCGTACGAAAGTTTTTTCCGCGTTATGCGCGCGTCTGGATGCGACTGAGGAGGGATTAGGCGACATAGCGTGTAATCATAGAGTATTGATATCCTTTGGGGAGGCGGAAACGGGTGAAATCCTACATGGCCGCGGTCATCGGGGCGGGACCGGCAGGGGCGACAGCGGCCCGCCGGTTAGCAGAGGCGGGCATCTCGGTCATTCTCCTCGAGAAGGCCCGCATGCCGCGCGTGAAACCCTGCGGCGGCGCCCTGACCCATCGAGCCCTGGGGCTCTTGCCCGACGGTTACCAGGCGCAGCTGAAATCCCATCCCACAGATTGGACCTTTCAAGGTCGTCGCGGCCAAGCCGTCACGGTGATCCGAACCGACCCGTATTGCCATGTGGTCGAACGGCAGTTCTTTGACTTATTCTTGAGCGAGGCTGCCGAGCGCGCCGGCGCGGCCGTACACGACCAGGAAGCGGTCGTGCGCTTGAGTGTCGGATCCGGCGCCGTGACGCTGGACACCGACCACGATCAGTACAACGTCCGGTATGTTGTCGCAGCGGACGGGGCTCACGGCATGGCTGCCCGCGCGGTGCGGTTTCCGCGCCCGCTTAACGGAGCCGCCATAGAGGCCGAGGTGCCGGTCGACCAGTCCTTGCGGGATCGCTACCGCCGACGGGTGGAGATTCACGTTGGCTCCTATCCCTGGGGATACGCGTGGGTCATCCCCCGGCACGATATCCTGAACATCGGCGTCGGATCTTTCCGGCCGCACACCTTTCCCTTAAAGCGCCGGTTCTTCGAATTTGTTGAAGCGATTACAGGAACGGCCGACGTCCGGCCTTTGGCGTACCCTCTGCCATATCGGCTGCGATTCGTTGCGCCCGTCGCAGGACCGGTGCTCTTCGCCGGAGACGCGGCCGGCTACATGGATGCCTTCTCCGCTGAAGGCATTTATTCTGCCCTGCGGTCGGGCCATCTGGCAGCCCAGGCCATCACGGCCGCGGCGGAGTCGGGCCATCCCTTGAGCCAATACAGCAGCGCGCTCTATGAAGAGTTCTGGCCTTCCCTCAAATCGGCGATAAAAATGGGACTCCTGTTCTACCCGTTGGCGGGGTACTGGTCCGATGTGTTCACCCAAAGCCCGGATCTGTTGTCGGACTACCTGGACGTAGCCATGGGCGCCCTGCCATACAACGAATTGCGGCGCCACACGGAGATGCGCTTGCTCAAGAATCCGCAGCTCTTGACAGCGCACCGCCAACACCGCCGCGGTCCCGGCCAATAGCTCCCCGACCGAAACACTCGGTCGGCGGCAGCCCATGGGGCATCCTGGCCGGTTTAGTCGCCATTCCGCTGCGTTCCGGCGCGATGGATGCCACCCGCACCTGTTATAATAGACATGCTCTCCGTCAATCGAAGGTCTAACTCATTACGGCATGCCCCGCTCCACTAGGTGAGGGGGGTCGAGAATTCTGGCGCGAAGCCGCCAAATTCTACTTTGTCATGCCTTCAACTCTCGTGATAGAAGATGATGTGCGGATCGCTCGATTGCTTCTGCTCGAATTGGGGCGTGCCGGCTGGGAGACCGAATGGCGATCCACCGGTCGCGAAGGCTCTCAAGCGTGCGCGTCTCGAGCCTTTGACATCGTGCTATTGGATTTAATGCTGCCGGACATCGACGGTATCGCCGTCTGCCACATGATTCGCCAAACCACGGATTCCCCGCTCTTAATGCTGACCGCGCGCGATGCCATCACAGATCGCGTCAAAGGATTGGACGCGGGCGCCGACGATTACTTGGTCAAGCCCTTCGCCGTAACCGAGTTGCTGGCCCGCATGCGGGCGTTGACTCGCCGCCGGCCGGTTTCTCCCGGAGATTGGCTCATCGTGGGCCGGCTCCGCGTTTCCGAAACGCGGCACGAAGTGTGGGTGCAGGATAGTCCCGTTGAACTGACGGGGCGGGAGTTCTCCCTCTTGTACTATCTCATGCAAAATGCCGGCGTCGTGGTGACACGGGACATGATCCTCGAACGCGTCTGGGGCTGGGGCTACGGCGGCTCAGCGGCAGTTGTCGATGTGTACGTTGGCTACCTGCGCCATAAGATAGACTGGCACCAAGCAGAGGTTTATCTGACGACGGTGCGCGGGGTTGGGTACACGTTGAGGATACGGGGCTGATGAGGGCGCGCGCCTCACTCAAAGTCCAGCTGGTGCGGCAGATTGTTGTGGTCATTACCATATTGCTCACGTCGTTTTCGACCTTGACATTGGCGGCCATCGCCGCCCACTTGTACCACGATGCCCGCCGCGATACCCATACCATTCTCAACAACCTGTCGTCGCAGCATCAGGAGGCGGTTGGAGAAGTCATCCAGGCTTATAATCGCCCTACCGATCCGCGCATTTGGATGCTGCGCCACGGCCACGTGATCGCCCGCTCGCCCAATACCCAACCCATGCTGAGAAAAAATCCCTACAGCGGCCTCCTATGGCGCCCTGCCGTCTATCAACTGGACGCCCAGGTACGGAGGAACCAATTCGTGATTGACTGGCCCCTCGGTTCGGACTGGGCTTTGCTCCAAGAATTGTCGAGTGTCGTCCTGGTCGTAACCTTGCTGGGCGCCGCGGCGAGTCTAGTGGTGGCGCGATGGGCCACCCGCCGTACGTTGGGGCCAGTCAAGGCGATGACCGACGGCGTCCAGCACATGCTCAACACGGGGCGGATGCGTCCCATGCCTCTGCCGGACGGACGCGATGAATTTCATGACTTAGCGGGACTCTTAAACCGTCTCTTGTCCGACTTGGAAGAGCGACGGCAACACGACCAAGCGCTATTGGCCGACGCCACTCATCATCTGCGCACGCCGCTAGCCGTCATCCGCGGAAACTTGGACATCGTACTACGAGGGGACCGTACTACCGGTTCACTGCATGACGAGTCCGTAACGGCGCTGTATCGAACTCTAGACGATATGGCCCGCCTGATCGAAGATCTACTGGCGATGGAGCACGCCGCCCATTTGCCGCATACCCTGCTCATCCCTATGTCTCTCGACGGGCTGGTTTCGGAAGTCGTCGATGACGTACGGGCGCTCACATCAGACCGCCCAACCCTGGTGTTGGATGCCTCCTCGCCGAGACACGGTCTGCCCTCCGTCGCCGCCTACCCGGCCTTCGCGCGCCGGGCTTTGTGGGCAGTAATGGAAAACGCCCTTCAGTACTGTGCCCCGGACGCTGGGCAGGTGGCGGTGCGCGTTATCGAGGATCCGCACAGCGGATTTGCAGGCATCACCGTCGGAAACAACGGGTCCGGCATTGCCCCCGAGGAATTGCCCAACGTGTTGAGTCGCTTCTACCGTGGAGAAACGGGCCGGTCATTGGCTGCCGGGAGCGGCCTGGGGCTGTCGCTGGCCCAATCGTTGATGCGGGCCCAAGGCGGCACAATAGGCATTGTCTCCAACGCGTCCTGGACGCAGGTAACCTTGTGGTTCCGGTCGGTGGGATCCCACTATGAGGCTCTTCACGAAAAGTTCCCGCAATGATCCTCTAAACCTCACCGTTCCTTTAAGCCTTTCTTAGATGACGTGCGCCAAAATGGAACAAAGGAGCATGCCGCACCAAACTCAGGCGTTCTTGGCGGAGAGCACCCCAAAGCGTTTGAATCCAAAACGGCATCGAACGGCCAGTGCCGTCGTTCCCGCGGGAGCGGCGGCGTGGCCTACTGCGGGTTGATTCCGATTTGGCCAACAGACCCCGGCATGGACACCGCTGCAGCTTGTCCCCCGTATCGTCCCCCGGCTATTGCGACAACCGACACGTGAACAGTAATAGTTGAAGCCGTGTCCGGGATGCATCCGAATGGACCGAACACACATCCGTGACGCATCTCCGCGCCACATTAAGAAACGTTAACACAATCATCATCAGGGTTTGATGGGGTTCTTAAGGAACTCTTAGACCGTCTTTCTATGATGGCTCCAATCACGAAAGGAGCCAGCCATGGGATCGATTAAACTTCACACCATCAGTAAAAAGTTCGGCCAACGGCAGGTGTTGCACGACATCAACATGGAAATTCAGGACGGCGAATTTGTGGTTGTCGTGGGTCCGTCAGGCTGCGGTAAATCAACCCTTCTACGGATCGTGGCGGGACTGGAGTCCCCCTCGTCAGGTGACCTGGAGTTCGACGGACGCGCGGCCACCCATATGCCTGCGCATGCACGCAACATCGGGATGGTTTTCCAGAATTACGCCCTCTACCCTCACATGACGGTGTTCGATAACCTCGCCTTCGGGATGACCGCACGCAAGAGCTCCCGGCAAGAGATCCAGCAGCGTATTAGCGAAGTGGCGGATTTGCTGGAAATTGGATCGCTGCTCAAATCTAAGCCCGGCGCGCTGTCGGGTGGACAACGCCAGCGCGTAGCTGTGGGGCGCGCGTTGGTGAGGAACCCCTATATGTTTCTCATGGATGAGCCCCTATCGAATCTCGATGCCCTGTTGCGAGAGCGGATGCGGGTTGAGCTTCGGCGTCTCCACGACCGAGTGCGGATTCCCACCTTGTATGTCACCCACGACCAAACGGAGGCCATGACCATGGCCGACCGCATCGTTGTTATGAGAGATGGGCGAATCTTGCAGGTGGGCACGCCGGATGAGGTCTATAGCCGGCCTAATTCGGTGTTCGTGGCGCAATTTCTCGGATCACCGCCCATGAATCTGGTCCGGGTGGAGCGAAGGTCGGAGGCATCGCTGGTCCTGGAGGGGTCTGAGGGAACGGCCTTTCCCGCACCCGATGGCATCCGCCGCGCCACGGACAGCGCATGGTGGATGGGATTCCGTCCCGAACGCATCATACGCAGCCATGGCGGGGCGTCCGGATTGGCTATGACGGCATCGATACGCGCCATAGAGACTTTGGGTTCCCGTTACCATGTTCATGCCAACTGGGGTCGGTTCCCGATTACCTGGGTGACCCCAGAGGCACCGGGCTTGATGCCGGGGTCGCAAGTGGCTCTGACGGTGTCATGGAATCACGTGCATTGGTTTCATCGCGACACTGAACAGCGTGTTCCGGAAGACGCAGCCCTCGACTTCCCGGTTGAAGCGGGTGGCATCCGATGATGGATGGGGATCTTTCTGCGGGAGCTCCGCGTGGTACCGCGCGTCCCAACATCTTATCTCGCCTAGGCCGGCTGCAGCATTACGCCCTCACGGAGACGTTGGTCGGGTATGGGCTGATTCTGCCCAGCTTGCTGGTCTTTCTGGTTTTTTATTACGGACCGGCTATCTTTCTGCTGTATATCAGCTTCTTCCACTGGAACATCTTCGCCAATCGCAGCACCTTCGTTGGAATTCACAACTTCCTCGTCCTAGCCAATCAACCGTTGTTTTGGCAATCTCTCCTCAATACGGGCTACTATGTGCTGCTCGTGGTCCCGGTAACGACCCTTTTAGCTCTGGGATTGGCCTTGCTGCTGCGAGAAGCTCGCAACATCCGGGGCGGAGGGTTATCGCAGGCCCTGGTGTTTTTACCGCACGTCACCCCGGTTGTGGCCACCTCGATTATCTGGGCTTGGATTTTTGACCCCAACTTTGGTTTGGCCAACGCGGTCCTGCGGTGGCTTCACCTGCCCCAAATCGGGTGGCTGGCCAGCGCCCACTGGGCACTGCCGTCCGTGATGATTTACACCGTATGGCATTCCGTCGGGCTCTATACGGTCCTGTTCTTGGCCGGCCTATCCACGTTGCCCAAACAGGTATTAGAAGCGGCCCAGATGGATGGCGCCCGCGGATGGCTGGCTTTTCGCCGCATCGTTTTGCCGCTAATTAGCCCCATTACCTTCTTCGTTATCCTGCTCGCCACCATTACCACCATGCAGACGTTTTCGCAGATTTACACATTGACGGGCGGACCGCATGGCGGTGCGGGAGGTCCCGCGTTCTCCACGACCACCGATTCACTGCTCATTTACCAAACAGCTTTTCTGTACCTGCACTTTTCTCTAGCGTCGGCCATGAGTTTCGTGCTGTTTGTGCTGATACTGGCGGTCACGCTGGTGCAAAAGTTTATCGCTGACCGCATGGTCTTCTATCGATAGCACGGCACGGCCTAGTTTTGATCCATAGGGGGGACAGTTGATGGTGAAAGTCAGCAAGTACTTGCTTCGCGCTGTGGCCGCAGCACTCATGGCCTCGCCCATTTACTGGGTGTTCGTCATCGCCACCGGATACCACGGAGCCGCCTATGCGCTGCCGCCGGTGATGCGGCCGCTGTTCCATTGGCATCCGTTCCTGTACGTCTGGACCCACACCCATTGGGAGCGTTACGTGCTCAATAGTGTCTTTATCTCAAGCTCCACCATTATCTTGGTGGTGGTGACGAGCGCCTTTGCCGGATATGCACTGGCCGAGCTGAAGTTCCCCGGCAATTCCGCGTACTTCTATGCCAGCTTGGGTGTCATGATGCTGCCCCAGCAGGCGCTCTTGGTTCCTCAATATGTCGTCATGTTTCATCTGCACCTGCTGAACACTTACGCGGGGCTCATCTTGCCGTTCGCAGCCAGCACCTCGGGTATCTTCCTGTTCCGGCAGTTTTTCATGAAGCTTCCCGCCAGCTATCGGGAAATCGCGCGCTTGGAGGGCGTCAGTACACTGACCTACCTGCGCCGCGTCGCAGTGCCTCTGGCTCGGCCCGCCGTCGCCACTACGGTCCTGTTGACCTTCATCTCCTCCTGGAACCAATTTCAATGGCCCTTGATTATGACCAATAGTCTTCGCCTGCAACCGATCGAGCTGGCGCTCAGCCACTACATGCAAACCTATCAGTCGAATTGGCGGGAATTGACATCGGCAGCCCTCATTGCGCTATTGCCCATTCTGGTGGTCTTTGCCTTCACTCAGCGCCACATCGTGCGGGCCGTGGCCGGCGGTGAGACGCCGCAAAAGGAATAGGCCCTCCTGCCGGAAAGGATGTGATTCCTATGTAATGCTGGGTGATTGCTGACAGCGACCATACGAGACGTGCTCATCAAAAGGAGGACAAAGGTTCATGGAGAAACAGAATGTGTCGTTGCGCCGAACGGTCGGCTTGGTGTCGGCGCTGGCGATCGGCGCCATGGGGATTGCCGGATACGCCCAAGCTGCGTCTAAGTCGACCCCGGCGCCTGCGGTAAAGGTCAAGACGGTAGACGTTTCCTTTTGGCAGTCCCACTCCCCTAGCCGGCCGCCGGGTCACGCGCTGACGTATTTAATTCGGGAGTTCAACCGGACTCACAAGACGATTCACGTCGACATGACCGTCACCAAGGCCAGCCACAAGGCGCTGGGAGCTTTAGCCGTAGGCGATGCGCCCGTCATGGCGTGGATCAGCCACTATGATGGGAACTTCTTGGCGGCACACGCCCTAATCTCGTGGAACAAATACTTTAGGCTGATCCCGGCCGCTGAGATACACTCCATTTTCCCGTCCGTTTGGCAGAACGGCGAGGTCAATGGCCAGCACTACCGCATCCAGGCCAACGCCAAGATTTCTGAGCTGGTGTACAACAAAGCGATCTTCGCGAAAGCCGGCATCACGGCTCCCCCGGCCACCTGGGCTCAGCTTGCTCAAGATGTGTCGATTATAAAACAAAAGGTTCCAGGCGTCATCCCGCTAGCCTGGAAGGACTCCTCGGCTCACATTTTGCCGCCCTTCTTGTCCAACGGAGGGCTGTTGTTCAAGCCCGGCAGTCACCAGAAGAAGGTCGACTTTTTGACCCCCGCGGCTGTCCAGACCTTCACCTATTTCCGTAACATGTACCAAAAGAAAGAAATGATTTTCTCTCACGGGAGCTCCATCGCAGCGGACTTCGGGGCCGGCAAAATCGCCATTGCGGATGGCACGTCGGCTGGCTACTTCCTCAAAGTAGATGCCGTAAATAACAAGTTCCCGGTGGGCGTCATGCCCTATCCCAAGGGAACGACCGGCCACACAGCAAATTTGATTCAGGGACTCGGCTTCGTGCTGATGATTCACCACTCCCAAGCCCAAGACAAAGCTGCGGCCGAGTTCCTGTCGTGGTTCTTCAGCCCCAAAGTGCAAGCGTATTGGGGCACCCACTCGGGCTACCCCCCGGAAACGCGGTCTGGCCTGGCGATGATTTCCCAGAGCTTTTTGACCAAGAACCCAGGGGTAGCGGTCTCGGCCCAAACACTAGCCTCGCCGTACACCATCGCCCGTCCCACGAACACCGCCTACAAGGAAGTGCAGAGTGTTCTGGACACCGAATTCTACAACGCCGTAACCGGAACGCAGTCGGTTAAGGCGGCATTGCAACAGTTGCAACAGCAGGCGGATCAGTACCTCAGCGGGCAAAGCGCGCTGTAATGGCGCGTCGGCGGTTCTCCCCCGGCAGCTGTTCTGCCGCCGGGGGGGGGCAGCCTGCCCCAAATAAGCGAAGGAGGGATAGAGGTGCCCATCGAGTTGCCGGTGGTCAGCGAACGTCTCAAGAGTCCTTTTGTCGTGGATATCTGGATAGCTGCGGTGAGCGGTCGAGTCGACCGTCTGGTCCTCGATCCCACCCAAGTCGCCGCGCCGGACTGGGCTTTGCTATTATGGCTGTCCAGGGCCTACCACCTGCCGGTCGAGCTGATGGTGAAGGATTCCAGTCCGTCCGTGGCGGCGGGCGTCATCGACGAGGCGGGCAGTTGTCTCATGTGGGGAGCCAATTGGTGGGAAGTAGAGCACCATGGGGCGATGCTCCCCATCAGTCCCCGGATTTCGTGGGTGCTCCGCGCCCTGAGCACAGGTGCCCCAGATGCCCCGATGCAGTTGGACGACCTCAATCGGCGACTCGTCTTCTGGAATCAGCCCCCTGTACCGCCCAAGAATTTTCGTGGCATGATACGAGCGGCCCGCTTCCGGGTCCCCGGGCACATCGTCACGTCACGCCGGCGCGGCTATGTCTGGCAGTCATGTCAAGCGCAAAACCAGTTGGGGACACTGTCCCCCTAAAGGAGTCTGTCGATCATGTTAGTAGAAGAAGCAATACGTACACGACCAAGCATCAAAGTGTTTTCGGGCGAGGCGGTTGTCGACTCCCTGGTCGCCGCTCTGTTGGATGCTGCCGTATGGGCCCCCAATCATCATTTAACCGAACCCTGGCACTTTTCTATCGTATCCGGCGCGGACCGGGAGGCTTTTGCCCGTGTTGTCCGCACTGAGATGCTGGCGCACGCGTCCGGGATTGATGCGGCAATCGTGCAAGCGAAAGCTTTAAAGGAACGCCAAAAGCTCTTGAGTGCTCCTGTTATCGTGGCCATATATTCCGACGCTGGCCCGGACGATCGTGCAACCCGCGAAAACTTCGCTGCCAGCGCGGCCGCGGCCCAAAACGTGTTGCTGTTGGCACACAGCACTGGCTTGGCGGGGATATGGCGAACGAGCGCCATCTACGAGCTGCCCGGCGTTCGAAGCGCGCTTCGCGCCCGGCCCGGAGCGATTTTTGTCGGCGCCTTATGTCTGGGATACCCGATGCAACGAAACGTGCGCCGGCGCCGTACGCCAGCCGTCGAAAAAACCTACTGGTTTAAATCGGAAGATCTGGAGCCGCATCTCCCGGATGCCATGGACAGCCCCGTAAGCGGTGGTTAACCAGCCATCCCAGGGCGTTGTGCGTGCAGGCAGTCCCGTCCCTCTGCACGGATCTCCGGAAATGGGGACCCGACCCGTGCTACACGAAGCGGCGCGGGGAGAATGCGGTCGGCACCGCCTCCCCGTCAAGCATCGCTGCGATCACCAGATGGGCCGAATAGGGACCGCAGAGAAGCCCTCCGGCCCCATGGCCGGTAATCACCCATAAGTCCTCGACCCCCGGAACGGCTCCCAAAATGGGAAGTCCATCCGTCGACGCAGGCCGAAGGCCCACCCGCCACTCACGCACTTCAGCGGGTCGAAGACCCGGCGCCACGCGGAACGCTTCGTCCAGTACTTGGTGCTGCCCTTCGGCGGTGAAAAACGGCGCATCGCCCGTATCCGTTTCCCGTGTGGCACCGGCCACGACGCGGCCGTCTGGCCAGGACAGAATGTAGTGTCCCCGCAGTCCCTCCAAGATGGGCCACTGTCCCGCACCGGCGACGGACGTGCGCAGGTGCACAATCTGTCCGCGGTGAGGGGTGAGGCCTAAGTCTATGCCAAAAGGCGCCACGAGAGCCCGCGACCAAAATCCTGCGGCCACGATCACGCGTTCGCCTGGACGAAACTCCCCGTCTACCGTCTCGATGCCCGCGATACGGCCCGACTCACGAATAATCCTTCCGACCAACGCGTCTGCCCAAAGGGCCCCATGGGCTTCACTGTCCCAGCGAAGCGCCTCGACCAGTTTCCGCCCGTCCACACGGGCAGCTTCCGGGTAATACAACGCCTCCGCCACGTCGCCCAACAACGGATGCTGCTCTCTTAACCACGCCGGGTCGACGGCGCTCACCGCGTGGCGGGTAGGAAAGGCGCCGCTGTTCTGCCGGGCGTATAAGATATCTCGGGACCGATTAAAGGCCCCCGGCTCCTCGCCGGCCATCCGCACCTTAGCAATAGCCGTGCGGCCGAAGCCAATATCGTAGCCGGACAACGCATCCACCAATCCGGGATAGTACCGGCCGGCGGCCATGGCCAACGCCACATAATCGGGGTCGGTGACCGCGCTAATCTCAGGACAGATGATGCCAGCCCCCGCCCAAGTGGCGTTGCCGGGCTGCTTCACATCCAAGATCTCGACCACTTCCCCGCGTCGCGCCAAAAGGTGGGCCGCTGTCGCCCCCATCAGCCCTCCGCCGACAATGATTGTGCGCATAATCCGCCCCCTTTCGCGCCATTGGACTTCGCCCTCCCGGGTGGATTATCCTTTACAGGAACCAACCTCTCGGGAGGGTTGCGATGTGTTGCCATTGCGCTCCATCCAATTTACCTGGCCCACCCCGCGACCGCGTCAGTTTCCCTGGACGGTCCCGGCGTTTCACGGGCTGGAGTCGCTGGACCTTCACAGTCCCGTTACGTTCTTGGTGGGGGACAACGGCAGCGGCAAGTCCACGTTGCTCGAGTCTCTGGCAGAGGCTGCCGGTTTTAATCCCGAAGGAGGCAGTCAGCACGCCAACTATGCGGCATCGCATACGAATACAGCCCTGCACGGTGCCATGCGGCTCATTTGGAATCGCAAGACCCGGAACGGCTTCTTCTTTCGAGCCGAAAGCTTCTTTTCCTATGCTGGCTATGTGGACGACCTGGGGCCGGGCGGCACAGATCCGTATGGTGGACAATCGCTCCATGCATGGTCCCATGGCGAATCATTTTTAGCCTTGTTTAAGCATCGGCTGCGCGGGAAAGAACGCCGGGGACCGGAATCGGCGCTATACCTCTTTGATGAACCCGAAGCCGCGCTCTCGACAACCGGTCAACTGGCCTTTTTGCGTCTACTAAAGGAGTGGGCCGATTCCCGGCGGATACAGGTTATCGCCGCCACCCATTCGCCCATTCTGCTAGCCCTTCCTGGCGCTTCCCTCTATTCGTTCGACTCATCGCCGCTCCAGCCCATCACCTACCGCGAGTCCGCACCCTACCAACTGACCCGGGCCTTTCTCGAGAGTCCCGATCGCTTTCTACGGGAAATTTTCCAAGATGACGAGCCGCCCCTATAGCGCCGGATTCTGTTTGTTGACAATCCAATAGACGGTCATGTCGCGATTGTGGAAGTACACTGGCAGGGGCCCGTACCGGTGTTGCCAGGCGCCCACCCATTGCTTCAAATCCTGGTACTGGCGGCGATCCTGCGCCAGCAGTTGCGCCCGCCCAGGCACCTCCGGCACCCTCACACGGCTGGGCACAAACAAGAAAATGTAGCGCTGTGAGAAGGGATAGGGTTTTTGGCCTGCCGTCTGGAAGTGAGGCCACTTGGCGTCGGGACTCACGTGCTGTGCCCAGAAGCTGGGGTTGTATTGATACCCGTCATTGACCGCCAAGGCATAGCCATTGTTGGCTACGGCGACCCAACTGAAATTCGGAAAGGTTCGTTCCAACCGAATGAACGTGTTCACAAAGGTATCGCTGTTCATCGTATAGGCGGTCATGGGGCGGGGAAAGGCCGTTTTCAGGCGATAACCCGTCGCCGCCACCAATACCGCCAAGGCCCCCATGGCGGCCCCGGTTCGATGAACGCCGACCCGCTCCACCGCCTCTTGAATGCCAGCCGCCCCCATGCCTAGGGCGAGGGCCTCCGCCAGGGCGAGAAACTCCCCCGACCGGGCCACTAGGGGAGCAAAGGCAATGCCAAAGTGGGGCAGTTTGACCACCACTTCAGCGAAGAGCAGCAGGAGGAATCCCACCGCCGGGAGCCCCATTTCCCAGAGGTCGTCGTACCACAGCAGCTTCGTGACAAAGAGAGCTCCAATGCCCCCGAGCGACGCCCACACGAGTCCCCCGACATGTATGGCCTCGGGCCCGGCACTCGCCACCGGCACCCCTACGCTGGCAGCGTTCTCTGTCGCGAAACTTACACCGGAGGCCAAGAGAGGTTTCCCTAGCGCGTAGGCGATCCCCAACGGCAGCACATCGATTGCGGCCGCCAGAGGCACCATCCACAAATATTGTTTTAAAACCTTCCCGGAGATACCGGATACTGCCCAACCGCCCACTGTAGCGGCCAAGGCGGCCAGGACCGCATTCAACAGGGCAATGGGATGCGTCAGGCCCACCACCGCCAGTGCAGCCGAGGCCCCGATCGTGTATCCGCGTTTGCGCGTCACCCAGGACTGAAAGACCAGCCACGCGATGGGCAGGACAAACAAGTTGCCGAACTCCTGGCCCTCGGCGGCGATTTGGCGCATCGCTTGGTCAGGCAGGAAATGCGGAAACAATCCATAGGCGGCTCCCGCCAGCAGGGCGGGCACCGCGCGGCCGGTAAAGCGGTACGTGGACCACATGACCGAAGCGGTGAGCAGGGTGCCGATGAAAGCGCCCCAGAATTTTACGAACGCGATCACATTGGCATGCGTCAGCGTTTGCACGAACGCTTCGGCCAAATAGAACCCTTGGGGATAGATGCCGTTGGGAAACAACGTTCCGACGTCGATGCCTTTGACCCATGCCACAGTCTCATAGGCGTCGGAATAGAACAGCCCCGCATGCTGCCAATTGCCGGCAAACCGCAGCCAGGCGCTAAATGCCAGGACTCCTAGAGCACACAAAAGAAATACATACGACGAAAACTTCCGCGGAACCCAGCCCCAGCCCACCTTGCGAGCAGCCATCCAAGCAGCGAGGGCGGCCCGCCATTGGGGTTGTTGGGCCAGCGCATCATAGACGGCGGCACTCAGTTGGTTCCCCGAGGTCAGCACATAGCGGCTCCGGACCCGGCGGTGAAGAAACCAGGCGGTCAGCAGCAATAGTACCACTGCGACGGGAGCGCTGAACACGTGCGCCCACGCCATAAGATATCCGAAACCCATGACCCACAGCACCATCAGAGCGCCCCGCACCATGGCCAAATCTTCGGGATCCACCGCGAGTCGGGGGAACACGAAGGCGGGAGCCAACCAAAAGACAGTGGCACTGCCGATAACCACAGACGCAATGGAGACGATCATGAGCCATTCTGGCATGGAAACCGCTAGGTTCATGTTCTCGCCTCCCAACCGTTCAATGCGCCACCCCAACCAACAATGCGCCTAGGGCCGCCGCCGATGCCAAGAGGGTCAGGGTGCGACCGGTCGAAGCAACCGCTGCCGTGGTCCATGGACCTGGCATGCGCACCCGCTGCCCGCCATACCACAGCAGTCCGAGGACTAAGACAGCAAACAGCAAGGGGCCCAGCAGCGGGTGGATGATGGTAAAAGCCCAATACCGTCCCCACACATGCGCCGCCCCAAAAATCGCGGCGATGCGGAGCAAATTGCCGACATAGGCCAGTACACAGCCCACCAGAATCAGTACGATCTTCTGAAGGCGGGACATGTCGAAAATGAGCAGCGTCACTGGGAACACGACCAGCAGGGCTAAAATGCTGTCTGAACCGCTGCAGGCGGCCGTAATACTGACGGCGAGCCCCCTGCCGGCGTGCAAGATGAGATATGCTCCGCGATAGTGCGGATCCGGTGTCAGCCAGGCCGTGTGCCGGGCTGCCGCGTCAAATACGCGGTAGGCGGAGTGCTCAAGTGCGGGATTTATCTGATGGATAATCCAGATATAGAGGGGCGCCCATACGAGATAGAGATACAGCAGAGGGCCTCGCACTAGCCGCACCGCCGCCGGGCCATACAGTACCCAGACCACCAAGCCGAGCCACGTGGGCCAGAGAAGAAGGGGCCAACTGGGGAAGCGCCCGGGCTCGTGGCCCGCCAGCAGCCCGGCCAGGATAAGGCCCATCGCCACAACGATCGCCATGGTCGGCAAACCGTCCCGCCCCGAAGCTGGGGAGTCCGGCAGCGCTCGCTGTCTGAGTTCCCAACCAATCCAAAAGAACGCGACCAGAGGAACCCACGCCAGGTAGGCCTCGGGTACATCAGAAAGGGAATCGCGAACTAACTTTCCCGCAAACCACAAAAAGGGCAACGTCGCCGCGACAAGGCCCCACACATCACGCGTCCAACGGCTGGCGCTGCCCTTCATAGAACCTTCCTTGTCGGACGTTGGGTCTCCCGGCACGTCACAGCCATCCCCGTTTCCGCCATAGGGGTAATCCCCCCATTCAATACGCTGCCGCCATCCGTGCTCTCACCGCCGCGCTTGACGACGGTTCAAGCCATAGCCGGGTGGTTACGACCAGACGGCAGCCCGACGCTTGCGATACACCCACAGGGCACCGCCCGCTATGGCAATTGGAAATAGCGCCGCATACGGCGTCTCGGGCGTCGGAGTCGGGTTGGCGCCGCTGCCGGACCCGCCCTGATTTCCTTGGTTGCCGCCCTGATTTCCTTGGTTGCCACCCTGATTTCCTTGGTTGCCACCCTGACTTCCCTGGTTGCCACCCTGACTTCCCTGGTCGCCACCGCCACTGTGGCTGCCATGGTGGCCCCCGTCCGCGAGTACCACATGCGACCCGGCTGAAGCAGCGTTGGCCGCACCCATGGGCACAAGTGCCAGTACCAAGCCAAGGCCTACGCTGACCCACCCGAACCGACGTACAAAATTGAACACGATTTTTCGTCCACCTTTCCTTGGGCACCAGAAGTATAAGGTTTGGATATCCATTATTCAAACATATAAAGTGTTTTTATTCGTAACGTTGTCGGTAGGCCTCGCTGTCGTAGGGAAGAAGCTGGGTCGGCCAGGCCTGCCGTTCCACCGGGCGGTCTCGCCGTACCCGATCCCACGCCCGCACGGCTGCCAGGGCGTTGTTGAATCCGTGCCGAACCTTGGCCCCCGCTCGATATCGCGCTACATGAATGGGCACATCATTAGATACCCGCCATCCGCGGCGCGACACAATCACAGACATCTCTTGCGCACACCCATACGATACGGGATTGAAATAGGGAAGGAAGTCCGCCATGACCCGGACTGACATGGACCGGAATCCGCATTCCACGTCCTGGTATCGAAACCCGCTCCAGAGCGTTGCCCACCGTGTCAGAAACCAGTTGCCTGCCCGCTTGACCATCGGATAGGCTTCAAAGGACCGTTTGCCCACGACCATGTCCACCCGGCCCTGGGAAATGGGCTCCGTCAGTTTGAGGATATCAACGGCATCATGTTGTCCGTCGGAATCCATCGTGACCACCAGGTCATCGCGCTCCAACCGTCCCCGTTGGCGTGCCTCATCTAAGATCAAGAAGCCAGTCAACAAGGCCCCCGACATGCCGCGGTTGGTCTGATGGCTGACAAAAAACAGTTTGGGATGTGCAGCCGCATAGGCGTGCAACAGGTCTTGGGTCCGGTCGGTGGACCCATCGTCGACCACTAAAATCTGATCCACGAATGGCTCGGACTTGTCCAAAACCTCCAGGATGGTGTCCGACTCGTTGTAGACCGGCAACAACAAGACGATGCGCTGAGCCATAGTATCCTCTCTTCCGCTACCGAAGCCTTGCCCCCGTCTCCATGCTAATCACCATGGCTCGCGCACCGATCATATTAGGGGTAAATTAACCGTGGAGGTTAATTAGGTTTGGCACTGACAACGCGCCCATCACGGAGCCGGATGCCGGCCGCGTAGTCAGTGGGGGCCGCGTAGGAGAGGAAGCCATAGCGGTCGGCATCCTCGGAGAATCGCAGCAGACGTTGAGCCACGGAGAGAGCTGTTCCGGTGATATGGGTGAGCATAAAGTTGACCCATCCCTGTTCCTGATGGGCGCGGCCCAGGTACTCCAATACGGCCTGAGCCCAAGGCTGCCGGAGTGTGTCCGGCGTCAAATCACCTTCCCAGCACACGCCGTCAATGTACGGGGCGATTAAGGGAACGAGTTGGAAGAGCCCGTTGTTGACCACCAGAGGCCGTTCAGGAAACCGCACACGCAGGTGGCGCACCAAGTCGGCCATGGCGGGCACCAGCCATCCCGCCTGACCCGCCAAGTGCTCGTCTTCCACGTCGCCCAGGGTATCGACAAAGAGCCCGTCCCATCCTTGCCGGTACAAAAATTCCACCCGCCGCTCCAAGTATTCGCGCCACCGGGGCGAATCCGGCCGGGCCAACCAGTTGCCGAAGGGCTCCTTGACCCAGCGTTGCCCACCGACGTGAACCAAATCGCCCGGCAGGAGTCCCGTTTGTTCGAACCGCCAGGGCGGCACCTCGAAAGCGCTCAGGTAGGCCAAGGTGTTGACATGCGCGGCTTTCAACTGGCGATGCATGGGCGTCGTCCACCCGTCGGGCTCTAAGATGGCGATGTCGTACGACTCAATGCCCGGCAGGGGGCCGCGTCCGTAATAGACCACGAAAGAACGTCCCGGGATGCGCATCTTCATGCCGGCGCACCCGGCACGACGCCTGCCTCCGCGTATACCCTCATCAACAGCTCTACCACCTCGGGATCCAACTGGCCTCCTGCTAGATGCCGTACGTCATACAAGGCGCGTTCCACACTGAGCCCCTGGCGGTAGCTGCGATTAGAGATGCGCGCCACAAACTGTTCCGCACAAGCTAAGACGCGGCCTTCCTCACTGAGCTCTGTGCCGCGCAGTCCATGCGGGTACCCCTGTCCATCCCAGCGCTCATGGTGCTCGCGGACCGATCGGACTACAATCGGGGGCAGTAACGTCTCCGGCAACCCAGCCAAAAGCTCGGCGCCGACCGTAGGATGCTGTTGGATAATTTCCCGAGCCTGTTCCGCCAAATTTCCACGCTGAGTCGTCACTTCCAGCGCCACTCCCACCATACCGATATCATGCAGACGGCCTGCGGTTTCCACCGCGCGAACCCGGGATTCCGGCCAACCGGCCTTCAGCGCCAAGCGCGCTGCCAACTGGGCCACCTGGCGATGGTGATTCTTGTTGAAGGGATCGGCCTCATCCAATAGCAAAGCCGCCGTGAACAGCGAATCTAAATAATTCTCGGCCATGGTCATCGATGCGCCGCGGCTGGCCAGCGAGTTCCCGAGGCTTGTGGCCAAGAAACCCAGACTGTCCGCCAAACTTCGTGAGGGTTTCAGCGTCTCCGCCACCGCAAACACAAGTACGCCGGCCGAGGCATCGCCGCCCTCCAGCGGCAGTGCCATCAGCGTGTGAAAGCCCATATCTTGTATCACCGCGGGCAGTTTCGCTCCGTCCCAGACGGCAAACCGGTGCGGACGGGCGGACCGATACAGGTGGCGCGGCGAAAGACGTTCGGCCAGTTGGCGGCCTAGGCCCGATTCCCAGATGAGATCCGATGCCGACGATTCGTCGTGCCATAATGCCAGATATCCATCGGTGCCTTTCACGACACTAGTCCCCAGTTGGGAGAGCATCCCCATCAAGTGCGGGATCTGCAGCAACAAATCTTGCCTGGACCGACGCACGTCAGGCGAGAGGCGCGTTTCCGACGCCACGGTGCGGTGCTCAGCCATGCTGACCAAATCCAATACGGCTTCAAGCGGCTTCAGCCAACTGTGTATCCGCGCCCGATCGGCTTCCGTAAAGCGGGCCTTCGGGTCCACCGCCAGGCGAAACGCCGCCCGGGGGCCGAACCCGATTTCCAACACGCCATCAGCGCCAACCTCAAAACTCCAAGAGTCGCGCAGCGGGATAATCTCCAACGGCACCGTACGAAGGCCTGCCCCCAGCACCAATCCGGCATAATTGGGACCGACCGTGGCGATGCCTGTTGCCGCGCGGGTGACCTTGAGGGTCAAATGGGTGCCATCCCCATCGGACGCATAGGCGTAATAACCCTCGGCGGGAATAGCTTCCGACAGCTGGTCGAGTACGGCCAACAGCATGTCCTTTTGCGAATACGGAGTCGTCAACTTCGACAAAATCTGCCCGATGCCGCCTAACGGCGCGGCACTAGGCGACTTCCGGTTGAGAAGTCCCATGCATCCTCCTTCGCATACGTTGGCGGCAGCGCCAGATGTCATACTTCCAGGCTGATTGATGTTGCACGAAGGTCGTTATTGTCGAATCCATAATACCATGAGGTTTTTGTCCCGGGCATAAATCGTACTGCTGTGGGGATGGGAGCGATGGTACGCGACAACCCAGTAATAGGCCCGGGATTCGATCGCCTGCAACGAGCGCCCGCTGTACACATTAGGCCCCGAAGCCATCGGGAGCTGCGCCGCAGCGGGGCTGACCCGCTGGTTGTCCGGATACAAGCGAGGCTCGACGAAGATGAACACGTCAGGCGACAAAATGGGGTTGCGGCTGTCGGTCCTCAGCAAATAATGCGGATTCATGGCATCTTGGATGCTATAGGTTGTGACAAAGCTCGCCAACTCCTCATGCCAGCCGCGCCCCAGGATTTCACTGTACTGCTCGGTCGGCGATACAATCGTCCATTGGTACGGCGGCAAGGTCTGCTCAATCTGGAGCGTCACGTGCCCCGCCAACGGCGGGTCGAACCGCATCAGCGTCACCGAATTAGCTGGGCGCAGGGCCCCGACGACCGCCACCGCAATTAGTACCACATTCACGCCCAAACGGTATTGGGGGCGGGTTACGGCCGGCACTAGAAGCAAATCGAGGCCTAACAACAAAACCATGAGACCTAAGGCATCGCTCCAAAGCATCGTGGACGCTACGGTATTGATGTGGCCCAGCAGCGCCGCCGCGAGCGCCATCGCCCCGGTCAACCAGGACAGGCGCTTGCGTACCGGATCGGTTGACCGCAGCACATTCAACGCGGCAATGCCCAGTCCGAGCCAGACAGACGCATAGGCGCTGAGACCCGGAGTGACCCATATGTGGCTGAGCCGCGCAAACGGAACCACCAGCCACCCCTCCGGATTCCAGGCATGACCCGTCACCAGTCCAACCGCCACCGGAACCACGCCCAAAATCACGGCGCTAAACCCGCCGGTCACAACACGCACGACCTGGCCTTCCCGCCCCCACACAATCCCGGCGGCCACCACCGCCCCCAGCAACCCTTCCGGGGGGCTAATCAAAGACGCCCCCAGCAACGTGAATCCGACAAGAATCGCATGGTGATTCTCCGGGCTTTGAGACCAAGCTACAGCTTCCGCCCACGCGATGAGGACCAGCACCATCGCCCACCGCATGGCGAGCGGACTTTGAAAGTTGTCCGGAAAGCCCAGGTGGGCAATGGACGACACACTAGCCAAAAACATAATCAGCGCCGTCATGCGGCCCGAACGCGTCAACTGATGGGCCAATGCCCCGACGGCAATCACCGTAAACACACCCGCCAAGGGGTACAAAAATCGCAACACTTCCATCGATGGCAGGAAGAATGCGGTCGAGATCGCAGCCCCCAGGGCCGGCAGGCCGACCGGCGCCGCG
Organism: Bacillota bacterium; assembly: GCA_021798975.1. Taxonomy (GTDB): domain Bacteria; phylum Bacillota; class Sulfobacillia; order Sulfobacillales; family Sulfobacillaceae; genus Sulfobacillus_B. Next base: position 29,118 of record JAJZBJ010000001.1, read on the forward strand.
CCGCCAGGGTATACGCCCGTGTTCGCGGTAAAGCTGGCAATGCGAAGCAGGTTGGCATAGCCTTGCGGCGTACCGGGATCCGCTTGATGGAGCCAGGGCCATGACCCATAGACGAGCGCCCACAGCATGGCCGCCCCAGCCAACACCATGCCAACCGTCCCGTAATCACTGTGCATCGCCCGCCAAGCCTGTTTCCACGACTCCCGCAAGCGTACCATCTGGTTATCCAGCGCTTGACGGGGCCGTTCAAAAACATCCCAGACCCGGCCGCCCGGCTCAGCCGGCGCTTCAACTGGAGCACGGGCGCCGACGCGCCAAGCAGCCACGAACGCCAGCAAGACGGTCACGAATAGTACCGAATATCGGAGTGAGTTCACGTAGGCCAGGACGGTAACCGCCACAATCCAAAAGGAAAACCCGGCTGCCAGAGTCGACGCACCGGTGCCGGCCTTTTTCCGCACGCGGGACAGGGCCCACCAAGGAAGAATCACAAACATCAGAGCCGCCGCCAGCAGCACATGGATTTCGCCCACAATGGATGCTGTCAGGCCCACTACTCCTCACCTCCAGACGGATTTACGAGTTCATACACGACCAGTTGGCGGTTGGCAAAATAGACTGGCAAGGGCCCGTGCCGTGCTTGCCAATGACGGACCCAACCCCGCTCGTCGGCAAGCTGGCGTTGGTCGGGAATCTGCCATTGGGCAAACATCTCCCCGTACATCAAGGACAGCCGGCGCGGCACAAAAATGAACACGCGGTGCTGATAGATAGGCGCGGCCCGGTGCGGGGTGTAGCGATACACCGGCCAGCGCGCGCGTGCGGGCACGTGTTTGACCCAGACTGAGGGATTGATCTGATAGCCTTGATTGGCGGCTAACGCATAGTCGTCAGCCGACACCACCAGCCAGCTGTTTCTGGGAAAGGTGCGCACAATATGCTCAAACTCGGCCACGGTGACGTCGGGGTCCATGGTATAGGAAGCCAGCGGGGCGGGGGGCTCCCCCCACCCCAGAGCCAATCCGGCCAAGGAGACCGCCGCTGCCATGGCCGCACTGCGGACCCGCTCCGCTACCCCCAGCCCAGCCATACTGTCTTCCAGAGCGGCTGCTCCCAAGCCGGCGGCAAGAGCCAGCGCCAAGGCCACCAGCTCGCCGCTCCGCACCGACAGCGCCAGCGACCGGACACCGATCGAGGGCAGTTCCTGAACTCCGACAGCTCCCAAGAGCAGTCCGGCGGCCGTCATCGCCAGTCCCGCCTTGACCGCATCACGGCGCAGCGCCGCCACGAGCCAATAGGCAGCCGCGGCAGCCCAGCCCAGCCAGTCCTCCACAGGCAGGCCGGACGCCCCGGACACCCCTGAGGACGCGGTCAGAAAGGGAATCGTCGTGGCTAGAAACGGGATCCCCGCCAATAGTCCCATGGCATAGGGAGCCACCGTCGCCAGCGCTGCCACGGAGACGGCCGGCACAAACCGGCGAAAAACGGGAAGCGTGGCTTGGCGGGTCAGCAGCGCCGCCACCGTGGCCGCCACCGCCGCAATCGCGGCGTTCAAGAGAGCAATCGGATGGATGAGTCCGACGGCCGCCAATAGCAATCCCGAAACGGTTACGTAGCCCATACGGCGGACCGTCCACGCTTGATAGACAAAATAGGCGGTCGGCAACACCAGCATATTGCCAAACTCCTGGGCTTCCGTCGCAATTTGGCGGGCCTCGGTATAGGGCAGGAAATGCCCAAACACGCCATATAAGAGACCGGCCGCCAGTCCCGCCGCCTTTCGCCCGGTGAACCGCCAGCTCGTCCACATAACCGACGCGACCATGGCCAAGCCCACGGTCGACCCAAAGAACTTATCGAACGGAATCGCGCTGGTCCGGGTGACCCGGTGCAGGATCGCCATCACAAGGTACTCGCCTTGTGGGTACAGGCCATTGGGAAACAGCATGCCGTGCTCGATGCTCTTCATCCACGACAATGTTTCATAGGCGTCGGAAAACGGGAGGGCGGCATGCGTCCAGTTGAAATCAAACCGGATCCAGGCCGATAGGCCCAATACCGCCGCGGTCAGCAGCATCCCCACGGTGGGGCGCCACGACCCGCTTCGGCTGCGTCCGGCCCATGCGCGCAGTTGATGCCCAATCCGCTCCACGGTACTGTACAGATCTTCCGCCACCCACAGCATGTGGGTGTCTTGTCGCTCGCGGCGGTAAAAGAACCATCGAATTCCCCAGAGAACTGCGGTCAACACCGCTAAATTCAGAACCCGGGCGGCGGCCAGTACATAGCCCGCCATCATCAGCACCGTCAACATGGAAAGCGCTTGGGCCACCGCCTGGTCCTCCGCCTCCACATCAAAACGGGGCAAAAACCAGCGGGCGGCCACCCCAAACACCAACCCAATCCCCAGCGCCAACTGCACAACCGTCAAGAGCAGCAATCCCTGCGGCAGTGCCATCACGTCAACCTGTACAAGAAATAGTCCATCTGCGGCAACAGTCTGAGCACCACTTGGGTGCTGTAGGCAGCCAGAAATACGGCGCTGCCTACCAATCCCATGACTGCAAACTGATAGCCATTCAGGAATTGGGTGGCCAGCACCCCGATTACCAAGTCCCCGATAATGCCGTAGCCCAGCACCCGCAACGCGGGACGGGGATGCGACAGGGTGAACAGTAACAGAATGTTGAAGATGCCAACCGACAACAACACGTACGCCCAGCTGGACCAAGCAAAAACAAACGGCTCAACGCCCCGTACCGGGACGCTGGTTCGGAATAGGGGCAGGGGCGCCACAAATTTGACCAAAAGTTGGGTCAAGAGCACGCCCAGCACCGACACGGCCACGAAGATGCCGAGTCGAATGAAATAGACCTGGCGCAGTTCGGCCACCATCTCCTCGCGACTGCGGAGCCGCAAGCGGTGTTCCATGGCCTCCAGCCTTCGCATCACGCTCGAAATCAGCACCTCGGCCACGCTGAGCGGCAAGAACAGCGCCATCAAAGACCAGTCCATGCCGAGCTCATACTGCCCCCGAAACCAAATATTGTACGGCAGATATGTGGTTTGCGAGGACCAGGCGACCAGACGGTCGATATAAATGTAGACAAAGTACAACAAGCCGTAGATGAAATAAGGACTGGCTCCATGTGCCAGTTGGGCCAGTCGGGTCTTGAAGACCCCGGTGAGCGCCTGAAACCCGCGGGTGCGGCGCCGAAACAAAACCAGAGAGGTGCCCAGCCCGAGAAGCGACGCCAATCCCATAGCGACCGCCTGGGCCCATTCCACCGGTAAACCGCGGCGATGCAGGAAGTAGGCGACGGCGATCGCAGCCGCCGTGATGAAGGTCAAGAAGTATTCCCGGCGCAGGATATACAAACCCGTAAACGCGAGCCACATCATGGACAAGAGCACCATGTACAGAATCATGAGGATAACGAGACTCTCGGGCATGATAGGGAATACAAAATCGCCGACCACAACCAGTGCCGCAAACGCGAACGTCACGCCCATGGCCCAGCGCATGACCAAGAAGACGGTGGCTTCGATTTCCTGCACCTTCTGCATGCCGCTTAAGACGTAATAGATGTTGGTCATCGCTTGGGTAAATCCACCCGTCGTGAGAAAGCTCAGAAAGGTGGCGAGCGCGATCGCCGTCGCATTGGCTACCGAAAAGAACTGATACGAGGCAAACGAAATATGCAAGGTAATCATGGCAGCCACCGAAACAATCATCGGCAGCGTAAAGGTCAGCCCATGCCCGATATCGCGGATCACGGACAAGAGCAAGGCCCGAGCTGTAATGGTCACCTTAATGGGCAGCGGGGACTGTTCCAAATTCCTGCGAATGTCGTTGTACAAGTCCTCCGCGGCATGGAAAATATCCGGATACCCGAAGGACTCTTCCACGCGGCGGTCCGTCCAGCCCAGCGATTCTAGGATCGCGGCCACATCGAGAGGATCCTGGACGTCGGGGTTGGTTTCTTGCACTTGGGTGCGAAGCCGGCTCCAATTCACTTCGCGAAAGGCGCTTTGCGACACGCCCACAGCCAAACCTCCCCAAGATCCTACAATAATGGACAATTCATGCATATTCATCATAAACTGATCCCTGATTCAAGTAAATTTGCATGGGACAACACAACGTGACGGAAAGGAGGGCCTAAAGTGGCGAGGCCGCACGTGCTCTTGGCAACCGAAGGGACCTACCCCTTTCATCAGGGCGGTGTGAGCACGTGGTGCGACGCCTTGGTGCACCGCTTGTCCGATGTGGATTTCACCATCTTTGCAATTGCCATGAATCCCTACGTATCCGTGCAGTTCGACCTCCCATCCAACGTCGACCGAATCGTGGCGGTGCCCTTGTGGGGCATGCAGGATCCCTCCGAGCATCGTGACGAATTGGCCTATTCGGAAATCTTTCTGCAAAAGCAGCGGACCACGTCACACGAAGTGCATACCTTGTTTCTTCCGTCTTTTCAACAATTTTTGGATGGCATCGCCGGCGCCGAGCCCGGCGGACTCGGCGAATCGTTAGCCAGCATGTACCGGTTCTTTCGCACCTTTGACTATCACACCACGTTCAAAGCCCAAGCGGTCTGGGACTTGTACAAAGCCTGGGTGCTGGGAGCATCCCGCCGCGGCTTATGGCACGAGCCCAGCATTTTTGAATCGGTGCAGGGCCTTGGCTGGATTTACCACTTTTTAACCGTACTAAATACGGCCATCCCATCGGCGGATGTTGTGCATTCCTCCGCCGCGGCCTTTTGCGGCATGGTGGGCATGGTGGCCAAAATCGAATTCGGCACCCCTTATATCCTGACGGAGCACGGGGTATACCTGCGCGAACAATACCTGGCCATCGGCCGCAGCAACATGACCCCGTTTTCGAAGCGCTTCCTGATTGCCCTCGTCAAAGCCATCAGTCGAGAGAACTTCTATTTTGCTGATGAACTAGCCCCGGTGTGCGCTTTCAACGGCCGCTGGGAGCGCGTCTTGGGGGCGGACGGCGATAAGATCCGGGTCATCTACAACGGGGTTAGCCAAGATGTGTTCTATCCGCACCCAACCCCCCGGCCCGCAGCGCGAAGCGAAACCTCCCCGATAGAAATTCTGTCGGTAGCCCGTATCGATCCCAACAAAGACTTGGAAACGCTGCTGCGGGCCGTGCATTTGGTGCAGTCCTTTAAGATCCCGGTACATGTGCGAGTGCTGGGCTCTGTGTCGGTGCCCGACTACCACGAGCGGATCATCGCTTTGCGGCGGGAGTTGGGTCTGGAAGACATCGTGGAACTGGCGGGCCATTCCGAAGACATCAGCAGCGCTTATCGCGATGCCGATCTGGCGGTGCAGTCGAGCGTCACCGAAGCCTTCCCGTACTCCGTGCTCGAATCGATGATGTCCGGCACTCCCATGGTCGCCACCGATGTCGGAGGAACTCGGGAAGCCTTGGGATCCGCGGGAATCTTGGTGCCTTCGCGGGATCCAGGCAAGCTGGCCATGGGCATTGCGCTCTTGGCACAGGATGAGGATCTGCGGCGCAAACTGGGCCGGTCGGCCCGTGAGCGGGCCTTGCAGTATTTCGAGATCTCCCAAACCATGCAGTCTTTCTTTGACTTATACCGGTACTGGCAGGGGACATTGCCCGCCGAGACCTCGCCCGGCACCGCGCCCGCTCCCCTCATCCATGTCACGCGGGCTCTCCTCCTCAAACAGATGGGAGAGATCCGCATGGCCCACGCGGAATTGGAGTCCGCGATTAGAGAGCTGGGCAACCATGCGGCCGCCGTGCCCCTGCTCGTCGAACTGGCAGCGCTGGAAATGCGGGAGGGCCAGCCCGCGTCAGCCCATGAGCACCTGCTGAAATCCCGCCTTCTCGAAGAGTGGTTCCGCACCAGTCTGCCAAAGGCCAACTAGGACCTTGTGGTTTCCCGGGGCGGCGTTTACTATGAAGAATAACCAAACTTTGGCCAAGCTTTGCCATGGAAAGGAGGATGCCGATGTTGCGGCCCATGCGTCGAGCCTTGTGGGGATACCGCAGGCGAGATGCCGACCAGTATATCGCGGCCCTGAACACCGCCCTGCAGCAGCGTCGGCAGGAGCGTGAAGCCCGCCTGGCGGAGTTGCGCGCATCTCTCCAATCTTCGGAAGAAGGGATCCATGACAAAGAGGCCCAACTGAAATCGTTGGAGGCCGAGTATTTCCGCTTGAGCGGCGAGTTGAACACGCTGGCCGCCCGCTCGCAGGAACAGTTGGAGCGATCCCAGCAGGAACTCAGAGACCGGGAAACCGCGTTGTGGACCGATGTCGAGACAGATCGGCACTACGCCCAGAACCTCAATACCACCATTCAACAGATTCCGGATCAAATCCGCTCGATTATTGAATCGATTGCTGCCTCCATTGTGCATGCCGCGCCCCGCTCCGAGTCGCGCTTTCCCCGCGGGACGATGAGCCGGGAGCGAGACCCAAACCCCGGTTCCCCCGAGGCTGGAGGCAGGTCCCGTGGATGAATTTCCCGCGATAGTCGACGATGCCGCCGACACTCTTCCGCGGGGCCTGTTTGGCTATCGCATGCGGACACTCGAACACTATATCCGCCAACTTCAGCGCAGTGAGGACGCCGAGAGCCGCTCCTGGTCCAATGAAGTTCAGCGGCTCACCATTGAAACCGCGCGCAACACGGAACGTCAAAAAACCTTAGAGGACTTGGCGAGCCACATGCGTCTGGAGTGTGAGCGTCTGAAGCTCCAGCTTGAGCGGGAAAAAATCAATTCCCGGCTGGCCGAACACGGAGTGCGTGAAGAACTCCACCGTCTGGAATCGGAATACCGCGACCGGATGACTGTCATACAATCCACACAGTCCCGTGTCCAAGCGGAGGCAGAAGCTTACGAGAAGCAGCTGTGGCAGTTGTCCGAAAGCTTAACCCGTGTTCTCCAGGACTCGCAAACGGTCGCCATGAAACAGTTGTCCAACGAAACCCCCGATGGCGTGTGGCAGGACTTTTGCCATACAGTCTTGGGACACTCCGCACCCTCCGAGCCGGTGGAGTCGCTGGCCCACGGGCTCTTAATCCGGTACGCGGTGCCACAACGAACCATCCGCATATCGGCACGGCAGGGAGAGGACCTGGGCTTCTTGAGTGCCCTCTTGATAGGAACCGTGCCGATGGGCATTGTCGGCTATGTGGTCGAGGGGCTTGGGGTCATCCCGTCCGATGATGTAAGGGTTTTGCGTCCCCACCACATCATGGTGCAATCGCAGTATGAACTGGTGCCAGAAGACCTCGTGGTGGACTCGTATGCGGGAATGCCATTCGATCCGGACAGTGAGCCGCCCGCTCCCCATGATCCCAGCCGCAATTCCAATGGGCCGCGTGTTGGCATGCGCGATGAGCTTCCCTCTGAGCCGGCCTCAGCCTCCCACCCAGAATCTCTCCCTGCCGCTGAGGACGCCAGCCCGGACATCGTGATGGAGCCCGCCCCGGTGGAGCACGAACGCCAAGGGGCCCGGGCGGTGCCCGAGCCCTCCGGGGCGCGCCCAGCCGACGACACCCGAACCGCCGATGCAGAAACAAGGTCCGCACCCTCCAACGAGGAACCGGACAGACCGGTGGCCCAAATCCCATTGGAACCCACCGCCGAAGCGGCCCTTGCCATACCCGCATCCGTCGATGTTCCCACCGTCCCGTTAATCGGAGCGGTCCCGCTGCGCAGTCCGTCTCCAGAAACTACCCCGCCCCCTACCCAGACGCCTCCGCTATCCCGGGGGGAGGCGGAAGTCAGCTTGACGCCCGAGAGCGTAGATGTCCCGGACTTGGCGATTGAAGACGCAGAAGAGATGTTGGATACTCCGAGTTGGCATCATCAATTGGCCGATCCCCATCGTGAGGACACGGCGCTGACGCTGCCAGGGATTGCCGAAGCGCGGCCCCCGCACCTCGATCCCGTGCGCCGTGTACCGCGGGCACAGGCGGCGGTCGAAGATGACCCGCTTCCGGGCATTGTCGATTCGGTGGAGGTCTTGCCGTCCCCGAGTTGGGCGGACGAGGCGCCGGTCGGGTCCCGGAGCTCCGAAACGTTCATGCCGCCTGCGCCTGTCGAGCGTCCCCCGGCGCGAACTCCGGAGATACGCGAGTCACCGGCCCAATCGCCCTCCCTCGAGGAATCGGGCGCCTTGGACGTTCGCACCTTTCTCTATGGCAAACGGGTTGGCCAAGATATTGTCGATGCCCATGGCAAAACTATCGCGCGGGCCGGGGATGTGATCACCCCAGACATGGTTGAGCGCATCGAGCAGGCCGGCTATCTGCCCGACCTGATTGTGCACATGATTTTCTAGCGGAAATTCCACTGATCTCCCGCTTGGCCTGACCAGACGGCGAAGTGTTGCCTGCCCTCCGCGGTAAGCCGGGTCACGGTTCCTGTACCCCAAATGGCGGCCGTCTGGAGGGTCAAGTTCACTTCCACGGCCGTATCCTCGTCAATCCCCACCCCCACCAGCCCGGGTCTCTCCATGAGGGCGCGAACCAGACGCGGAAACCGGCCCCGCTGGCTAAAATGCTGGTCGACCACGGTATCGGGCCACAACCCCAATCCGCGGCCCCACTGAATCACCTGCGGACGATTCCAGGGCGTGGCCCCTTCGCCCGCAGCAATCATGTGCTCGGACATCGCGGCCGCGCCGGCCGAGGTCCCCGCCACCACTAACGTATCCGCTAGGCGCGAAACCATCAGGGGCAGAATGCCGGCGGCATGTACGTAGTTAGCCAGTATAGCCTGGTCGCCACCCGTCATGAATACCGCACGCGCTCGCATGACGAGCGCCTCCCAGTCCCCCGGGTGCCGAAGGTCCAAGTGGGCGGTGTCCACATGCGGCTCCAACACCGCCTGGTACCGCCGGTAACTCTCGTCGGGGTCGGCGGACGCGGCGGTTATGATGGCGGTCAATCCGCCCCCAGCCAGGGCAAGAAACCGCTCCAGCACTGGTCCTGCAGCCGACTTGTCCTCGGCCCCGCCTATGACATACAGAACGCCCATGACACATCACCTAATGAAAAATTCGGGACTGAGCGGCGAACTCCTTTGTGCGCCAAACATTCCCATCCTTCAAATTTGCCGACCCTAAAAGCAGGAAATTGTGGCGTCGAGCGAGAAATTTCTTAATCTCGTAACAGCGGCTCAATTAAGGGAATGGAGGCGCTCATGGACCATAACCCTGAAGACGTGCTGCAGGTCTTTCTACACCGAAGCCGTGAGGTCATTCAACAACCCAGCCTGCGCGAAAAACTGCGCGCCATCGCCGAGGCGGTGGTGGAGGCTGGGCTTTTTCGGCGAGTCGCGGTCCAGCTCTACTCGGACCAGTACGGCGAGAAACTGTTCGGCTGCGCCGGGCTCAGCGCCGATGAGGAACGGTGGATGGCGGAACATGACACGCTGAGTGCCTCCGAATACGATCGCGTCCGCGAATTCGGCGTGGACTTGGGCAACCTCTACTTTGTTCCCCACGACCAGCTCATCAACGTCGTGGAGGATTATGATTCGTATCTGCTCTCATCTCAAGCGGCGTGGAACGGGCCCGGGTTCTGGCACCCCGACGACATGCTATTTGCGCCTTTGCTGGCCGCAGGCGGCACACCACTTGGCAACCTGACCGCTGATGAGCCGTTTAACGGGCGCATTCCGACCGAAGCCACCGCCGCGTTGATGACGCCGTTCCTGGCCATCGCCTCACTGTTAGTGGAGCAAGCCTTGGAACGCCGCCGCGACACGCTCACGTCTTGCTTCAACGGGCCGTTCTTCCGTGATGAGCTGGCGCAATTGGCCTCGTCGAACCAATTGTCCGGCCTTTTGTTCTTGGATATGGACAACCTCAAGCAGATTAACGACCAGAATGGCCATGCGGCGGGGGATCGCCTCATTCAAGAAACCGCGCAGGGGCTTGAGGAAATGGTGCGAACGGTGCTGGGGCGCCATGGCACGGTGTTCCGCCTGCATGGCGACGAGTTTGTAGTCCTGATTCGCCGCGGAGCCGCCCCCATTTCGCAGCTGCGTCAGATACTCCGCGAAGAGCGGGACCGCAAGGTTCCCAACCTGAGCTTGGGAGCCGCACCGTACGAACCAGGACGTCCGCTGTGGGAATTGCTGTTCTTCGCTGAGCAAGCCATGTACCAGGACAAATGGGCACGAAAGGGCAGGGTTACAACATGACTCCCACCGGTGTCGATCATGTCGTCTTGGAAGTCCATGACGTGGAACGCAGTTTAGCCTTTTATTGCGGCATCTTGGGTCTCACCCCGGAACGGGCTGACTTATTCCGTGAGGGCCGAGTCCCCTTCGCCTCCGCCCGTGCGGGCGGAGCGCTGATCGACCTCTTTCCGGCTGAAAATCCCAGTGACGGCCCGCCCCACTTCTGCCTCGCGTTTTTAGAGCCCATCGACGCTATTGTGCAGGCACTTGCCGCACGCGGCCTGCAAGTCGAGCCCCCGGAATCCCGTTATGGAGCCCAAGGAGCCGGGGACAGCGTCTATGTGCAAGATCCCGATGGACATGTGGTTGAAATTCGCAGCTACACCTCAAAATAGCGGTCAAATGTTGCCTCCCTCGCCCACAGTTCCCTAATCTGGGAGTACCTTGAAGGGAGGATCCGAGATGATATTGCTGACGGTCGGCGCCGCGTTCCTGGTCAGCTTAGTCTTCTTCCGGCTGATGCGGAAGTTGTTTTGGATCCTGGCCGCGGCCGCCGTGGCCCTGGTCGTGGTGGGAAAAATTCCGCTCCACAATCCCAGCCTGCAATCCTTTCAACTGCTATTAGGCCTATTCGGGCATCTCACCTGGACGTCATTACAGCAGGGCATGCACCAGTACCAACACTGGGGGCAAGCCCTGCTGCATCGCCATCTACCTTAAAGATAGGCATCCTCTGTTAACGTGAACCCCCACACGTCATGGCCCTGACAGGTCGGGCAGGAGGCATCCGCCGTCGTGCAGCAAACGCACCAGAACATCCGGCACGCGCGGCAAAAGAATGCGTCCATCATGGGAGTCGAATGGGCTTCACAACCGCAATGCATGCAGCGAGGCATGGTGCTCCTCCTTATGACCGCTGGAACTGCGCCTCTTCCGTAGAGCCGGTCAGCGCAGTTGTCGACGATTGGCCGCTACTAATAGTCAAGGACACCGCATCGAAGTACCCAGCCCCCACCTCTTGTTGATGGCGGACCGCGGTGTAGCCGTCCCGCTCTCCCTGGAACTCCGCCTGCTGCAGTTTCGAGTAGGCTTGCATGCCCGTCTCCCGGTAGCTCCGGGCCAGTTCGAACATGGACCAATTCAGGGCATGGAAGCCGGCCAACGTGATGAATTGGAACTTGTAGCCCATCATCCCTAATTGGTCTTGGAAAGTCGCCAAATCGTGCTCCGTGAGCTTGTTTTGCCAGTTGAAGGAGGGCGAGCAGTTGTACGCCAGCCATTTCCCGGGAAATTGGGCATGAATCGCTTCGGCAAACTCCCGGGCTTCCCCGAGGTCGGGTGTGGATGTCTCGCACCAAATCAAGTCTGCGTACGGGGCGTACGCCAACGCCCGGTGGATGGCCGACTCCAGCCCGGCACGTATGCGGAAGAAGCCCTCCGGCGTCCGCTGGCCGGTCAGGAAAGCCGCATCGCGGACATCAATGTCGGACGTCAGCAAGGTGGCGGCCTGTGCATCGGTTCGGGCGATGAGCAGTGTCGGCACCCCCATGACATCCATGGCCAACCGCGCCGCCACCAAGTTTCGGACCGCTTGGCTGGTCGGAATGAGCACCTTGCCGCCCATGTGGCCGCACTTCTTCTCGGAGGATAGTTGGTCTTCAAGGTGCACCCCCGCGGCACCCGCTTCGATAAGGGCCTTGACCAGCTCAAATACATTCAGCGGTCCCCCAAATCCCGCCTCGGCGTCAGCTACGATAGGGACAAACCAGTCGATGGGGTTGTCATGTTCCAGCCGGTCGATCTGGTCGGCCCGCATCAGGGCGCGGTTGATGCGCCGTACCATCTGCGGAACACTATTCACGGGATAGAGAGATTGGTCCGGATACGTTTCCAACGATGCATTGCCATCCGCCGCCACTTGCCATCCGCTGAGATAGATGGCTTCCAGCCCGGCCTTGACTTCTTGAACCGCTTGATTCCCGGTGATGGCCCCCAGCGTGCGGACATAGGGCCGTTCGGACAAGAGTCCATACAGCCTCTCCGCCCCATGCCGCGCCAACGTATGCTCAACCACCAGAGAGCCTTGCAGCCGGTCCACATCTTCAGGACTGTACGGTCGGTGTATCCCGTGCCAACGGGGGTTTGTCTGCCAATCCTCATGAATTCGGCGCTTATCCATTCATCTGCCTCCCTTGTGGTGTCGATATCACGGAACGATCGATCAGCGCCCGGTACGCGGGCTCGGTGATAAACTCGAGGAACTGGTCATCTAAGATGGCGGCCCGCAAAATGTCCCGGGCCACAGCCGCCTCGCGTGATCCGGCGAGGTCCTGCGCGGCCGCATCCAGCCACTGGTCCAACAGCGGCCCCGTCACTAAGCGGCCATCGGTTAAGGTGACCCGGTGGTACCGCCATTGATAGAGCTGGGCCCGGGCGATTTCCGCCGTGGCAGCATCCTCCATCAAGTTATACAGACCCACTGCGCCTTGCCCTTTTAGCCACGCGGTCAGGTATTGCAAGCTGACCGCCAAATTGTTGCGGACGCCCGCTTCGGTGACGGCTCCGCCGGGAACCTCGAAACGAAGCAACGCGGCGGCTTGGGGAGGGGTCGTGCGATTGCGCCGATGTTTTTGATGGGGGTTGGGCCCCAAGACGTCATCGAACGCGGCTTGAGCGGTTTCCACCAAGTCAGGATGGGCGACCCAGGTTCCGTCAAATCCCTGCTCCGCCTCCCGGCGCTTGTCATCCCGAACCCGGCTGAGCGCCAGTCGATTGACCTCCGGGTCCCGACGGCTGGGAATGAACGCGGCCATTCCGCCAATGGCGTGGGCCCCGCGTTTGTGACAGGTGTCCACCAGCAGCTCGGCATAGGCGCGCATAAAAGGGACCTCCATGGTCACCTGGGCGCGATCCGGCAAAACAGCGTCAGGATGCTCCCGAAACCGCTTAATAATGCTGAACAGATAGTCCCACCGCCCCGCGTTGAGACCCACGATATGGCGACGCAGCACGTAGAGAATCTCCTCCATCTGCAGGGCGGCCGTTATGGTCTCAATGAGGACCGTGGCCTTGATGGTGCCCGGCTCCATGCCCAACGCCTGTTCGGCGTAATCGAAGACCGCATTCCAGAGGTGCGCCTCCGCGTAGGATTCCAACTTGGGCAAGTAGAAATAGGGTCCCGTACCATGCCGCTGCAGGCGGGCATGGTTGTGAAATAGGTACATGCCGAAGTCAAACAAAGCCCCCGCGAGCGGTCGGCTGTCTACCAACACGTGCGCTTCAGGAAGGTGCCAGCCCCGCGGCCGCACCACCAGCACGGCCCGGTTGGGCTTCAACTGGTATTCCTTGCCTGCGTCGGTCGTATAGTGCAGCGTCCCGTCGATGGCTTGCGCCAAGTTGGCCTGCCCCTCCAACAAGTTCTCCCATGTGGGACTTGAGGCATCCTCGAAATCGGCCATAAACACACGGGCTCCCGAGTTGAGGGCGTTGATGACCATTTTGGCGTCGGTTGGGCCGGTAATCTCCACGCGTCGGTCCATCAAATCTTCGGGAATCGGATCGACCTGCCACGTCCCGTCATGCCGGACGCTTTCGGTTTCCGGTAAAAAGTTTAGGGATCCGCCCCTGTTCAAGCGAAGCTGTGTCTCCTGTCTTCTGGTCAGGAGATGCTGTCTTTGGGCATCAAACTGTTGATGCAAGGCCTCCAAAAAAGCCAACGCCTTGCCAGACACAAGCCACTGCTGTCGGTCCGTGACGGGGCCGAGCACCTTCACTGCCATGGAATCCGCCTCCTTCGATGACCATCACGCGACTATATGCTCATGATATCGAGGGCCAAAGGCACCCGAACAAGATTCCCGGCGAATAGTCGGATTTAGGCGCCGAATAGGAAGCGCGCTTGGTTCAACGGTCGGATGATTGTCCGTCGACTTGATGCCAGGCTCGATTGGAGAGACAATAACTGGGAATCCACGATCGCAACGGGAGGTGAATGAACCGTGGAGAAAACCCCTTTACTCAGCGTGAGCCCAGAACCGGTGACGCTGTGGTACGAAGGCCCCACCTTTCTGGTGGCTGAGAAACCGCCAGGACTTGCGGTGCATCCGGATAGCCTGGAAGGCCCGGACAGCTTGGTCAACCGGTTATTGCAAGCGAACCGGTGGCTGGCGGAAATGGAGACGAGCCACACCCCAGGCGTGGTTCACACACTCGAGCAGGAAGACCGCGGCTTGGTCCTCGTCGCCAAATCGGACGAAATGGCTGAGACTCTTCGCGCACAATACCGTGCGGGCCGCCTCACCTTTTCCTATCGCGTCCGCCTGCCGGATTCCGTTTCACCCCGGCAGCGGGATGATGTCCAGATCCTGGACCATCAAACGGCCGACAACTGGGCTCTCTTTGACATTGACAGTGCCGTTGGGGATACCGGCGTGTTGCGGAGCGAGTGGCTGGGGGGCGCCGAAGACGCGTTTTTTGTCCTCTATCGGATGCGTATCCAAACCCCGGCCAAGACGCTGGAAGTCGGCCTCGCCGATCGCGTATGGCTTCCCTCCATCGACCTGTACACGGTTCCGCCGTGAAGCGTGTGCAATGGGACGAAAGAGTTTCTTTCGGAAAATGGGTTCATCTATCGAGACCACACGTTAAGCGAGCCCGAGAATGTCGAAACCATGCGGAAATTGCGGGGTGACGAGCGCGGCATTCCGGTCATTCTGATGAATGGGCAGGTCGCCGTCGGATTTGACCGCCATCGGTTAAAGCAGAGTCTCGGCATTTACTAAAGCCCGCCATGCTGGGCATCATCAGGGAGGCGACACCATGGCAGATTGGTCCGGCACGCTGACACTTCAGCCTGAACAAGTCGACGCGTTGGAAGCCTTTATTCGTGAACCCGACACGCGCAGGAGCGACATCTTCGACCAGGGCAGCCTGGGCCGCGACGGGGCTGTACGGGTGGACTGGATTATCAAGCACGACCTCTATGAAGGCGTGGTCGTGCATTGGAGCTTAATGTCGGCGGACGGCAACACCTTTCTATGCGGAGCGGAAAAGAGCCTCCGGGAAGCTCGCGAACTATTCGACCGCTTCACGTTGAGCCACGACGGACGCAGTTACGACATCACCGTTCGCCGCGGTTGATGGGTTAAGGCCAGAGGGCGGACCACCGTCATCTGCCCCTGCATGTACCCAGGGCGGGCCATCGCTCCACCCCATCCGCCCGCCCCGGATCCGCAGGGGGCCGCGCAATACCAAGCAAATTGGCCCAACCGGTTCACCCGCACCCAGGCCGTTACGATGACAGCCCCGTGCGGCGGGGCGGCCGGAATGGGCAAATTGAGGTGCAAATCGGGAACCGTCAGGGTGTGGCTTAGGTGGTCGGCGGACACGCCCACCACCTTTTTGTCGTTCACCCATTCCACGTCATGCACCGTTCCCACCACACGGATGTCTTGGGACTGCGCCGGGAGCGGCGACACCCCGTCGTCGCGATTAACAATGGTAATCCGAACCGACTGGCCTGCCGGCATGACCCAGTTGCCGGGAAAGAAGTAGGGGCCGGGGTGGCCCTGGAGCGGCCCGGCGTGAATACTCAGCGTAATGCCAGGCCC
Organism: Bacillota bacterium; assembly: GCA_021798975.1. Lineage (GTDB taxonomy): Bacteria > Bacillota > Sulfobacillia > Sulfobacillales > Sulfobacillaceae > Sulfobacillus_B. The sequence continues at coordinate 44,917 of JAJZBJ010000001.1, forward strand.
GCTGGCAGGGAATCCTTCTGCTCCCGCCGCGCCTCCCCAAGCTGCCACAACCGCTATCGTCACCAGTCCCTTAGCCCAGGCGCCCTTGCCCACTGTCATTCGCCGAACCCTCCCGCGTTGTTGAGGCTAGCATGCCCAAATCTCGGCAAATTTGTGAGAACTACACCGCCTCAAAAAGCAGAGACCCGCGTGGGCGGGTCTCTGCTTCGCTTCGCTTGGTTTGGCGCAGTCCTACGACACCCCGGACTTGAAGAGCATAATCCAAATCGACATGCCGACCATGCCAATGGCGATTAAGAAGACCAAGTACAGCGGAATCAACTGCCAGGCCAAGCCCCGGCCTTCCTTCAAATGCATGAACACACCCAGCTGCAGCCCGGCCTGAATGACCGCGAGAGTCAGAATGACCGACAACAGCGCCACCGGGGGCAGTACGTGGTTCATCACCAGCAGATAGGCGGCAAAGGTGAGTACGAGCGAGCCAATGTATCCCCAGATTTGAACGGTCGGAAACTTCTCCTCATGGAATTGCGGTTTGAGGAATCCCAGGGCGCTGTCATTATCTTCTTGATAGGCTTGTTCAGCCGTCAAGGCTTGATTGGTCTCAGACATGAAATCTCCCCCCTCCCGAGATCATCCAATGCGGCCGTTCAAGTACACGAAGGTGTAAATGAAGATCCACACAATGTCTAGAAAGTGCCAGTACAGTGAGAACGTAAACACCTTCCGAGCCGTCTGCGCTGTGATACCCCGCTTTTTCAGCTGAAAGAGCAGCGTGACAGCCCAGAAAATCCCGAACGTTACGTGCGCTCCGTGGGTGCCGACCAAAATGTCAAAGGCCGAGAGGAATGCACTGGTGTGCCACGTCGCATGAATGGCGGCGAAGCTCACGAAGTCGTGAATCTCCGTAAACACGAAGCCCGCACCCAGCAAGATGGTCAGAAGAATCCAGTAGATGAGAGCACGGGCTTGGCCCTTGCGCATCGCGTAGATGCCAAGCCCTATCGTGAAGCTACTGGTGAGAAGCAGCAAGGTTTCCAGCATCACAGGGCCCATCTGGAACAACTGCTGCGAGCTGGGTCCCATGGCCACCGCGTTGTGCATCACCGCGTAGGTCGAGAACAGACTCGCGAAGATGAGAATGTCGGTCACTAGGAACATCCAAAATCCTGTGATCTTGATGCTTTCCTTCTCGTTAGCAAACTCGATAGGCAGATGCTGAACGTGTTCGTCGGCCGCTGGCATGCTCATCCTTGCAACCTCCCTAGCGATGCCTCACTCTGCCGCACGGTATCCGCCTGCAGGTGATGATGGTCGTCGTAGTCAAAACCCGTAAACAAGAGGCACAGCACAATCCCGAGGCCGCCCACAATGACGATGGGCCACCACTTGAACGTCATTCCGAAGCCCACAACGAAGAAGGCGACGCCCAGCAGGAAGGGAATCGGACTGTTCTTCGGCATCTCAATGTCGTGGACGTCCTCAGGCCGCAAGGCTGCCAGGCTCTGTCCCTTTTGCTTCATGTCCCACCAGGCATCGCGGCTGTGAACCACCGGGATGCGGGCGAAATTGTATTCCGGGACCGGCGAAGGCAATGACCATTCCAACGTGCGGCCATCCCACGGGTCCCCGGTGAGATCCCGCTCCCCGTATACGTAGCTCCAAACCAAGTTGAAGACCAACACCACGAATCCGGCTCCCATGATAAGAGCTCCGACAGTGGAAATGACGTTCAAATTGTGCCAGCCCAACCCGCTGGGATAGGTGTAAATACGCCGCGTCATGCCCTTCAGCCCGAGCAGGTACTGCGGCGTAAAGGTCACCCAAAAGCCGATAAAGAACAGCCAAAACGCCCATTTGCCTTGCTGCTCGTTGAGCTTCATGCCGAACATCTTGGGCCACCAGTAGTACAGCGCTGACAGGAGGCCGAACAACGTCCCGCCGATAATGACGTTGTGGAAGTGGGCAATCAGGAAGTAGCTGTTGTGGAACTGGTAGTCTGCCGGCACGACGGCCAACAACACCCCCGTTGCACCGCCGATGACGAAGGTCGGAATGAAAGCCAGCTGGTACAGCATCGCCACCGTATATTGCACCCGTCCACCCCACATCGTGAAGATCCAGTTGAAAATCTTCACCCCGGTGGGGATGGCGATTAGCATCGTGGATAGACCGAAGAAGACGTTGACGCCCGGTCCCGCACCCATCGTGAAGAAGTGGTGCACCCATGTGCCATAAGAGAGAAACATGATCGCTAAAATCGACACGACCATGATGGGGTAACCAAAAAGCTGCTTCTTGGAGAAGGTGGCCACAACCTCAGAGAACACCCCAAACAGCGGAATGACGAGAATGTACACCTCGGGGTGACCGAATAGCCAGAAGAGGTTGACATACATCATGGGCATGCCGCCGTGGGCTAAGGTAAAGAACGAGGACCCAAAGACCCGGTCAAACAAACTCATGGCCAGCGCCACCGTCAACGGCGGGAAGGCGAACAGCACCAGGGCCGACGTGACCATCGCCGACCAGATGAAGAGCGGCATGCGCATCAAGGTCATACCCGGCGCCCGCATCCGGACGATGGTGACCAAAAAGTTGATGCCCGTCATGGTCGTTCCCATACCGGCAATTAACAGCGACAGAAAGTAATAGTTTTCGCCTGGCCCGGGGTTGAACAGCAACTCGGAATAGGGCGGATACCCGGTCCAACCGGCATTCGGCGACCCCCCAATAATGAAGGAGAGGTTGAACAAAATCGCGCCGGCTGCGAATAGCCAGTAACTCATCGCGTTCAAGCGCGGGAAAGCGACGTCGCGGGCTCCGATCATCAGCGGTACCACAGCATTGAAGAGGGCGAAGATAAACGGCATGGCCATGAAGAAAATCATGATGGTACCGTGCGTGGTGAATACCTCATCGTACTGGGAAGCCGGCATAAAGTGAGCACCGGGTGCTGCCAACTGAGCTCTCAACATCTCCGCGTCGATACCGCCGCGAAGCAACATGACTAATGCGGCGATCATGTACATTACGGCGATTTTCTTGTGATCAACCGTGGTAAGCCATTCACGCCACAACCAACCCCAGCGGCGTGTCTTGGTCAACAGCCCCAGAATTCCCAGTCCCGCCAAGACTAAGCCCACATCGATGAGCAAGATGTCGGGAAGCCGCACAGAGGGCGGAAACAGGGTGTGAGCTAAATGGGAAAACGACATACTGATCCACCTTTCAGTGTCTATGACTCAAGGCCACAAATCAGGGCTTGGCGCTCATGGGCATGTAAGTAATGCTGTTCTTGTTCCGCATCGTCATGTACATGCCGGTTCCGTTGAGCGTGAACCCGCTCGCAATAGTCGGGAACGTATCCAACGGATAGTTGCTGTACGTTGCCGTACCGACGGTGTTGAACTTCAGCAGCTGGTTATAGTCGTACATACTCATGGGGCGCGCCGTGCTGTGGGTCTCATGGGCCCACGTCTGAAAGGCCTGAGGCGACACCGCCTTGATGTTAAAGGTCATCTTTTCAAATCCGGTACCCGAATACTGGCCGCTGCGTCCCGCATAGATACCTGATTTGCTGGCTTCCAGCCACAACGGCAAGACGCGGTTCGGCATCGTGTACTCCATGCCGCCCAGTTGGGGTACCCAGAAGGCATTCATAGGCGAGTCGGCGGTCAACTCAAAGAGCACCGGCACGCCGGTTGGAATAACCGCGTAGTTGACCGTGGCGACCTGCTGTCCGGGATACTGGAAAAGCCACTTCCAGGTCAAGGAGGTCACATCGATGACCACGGGCTTTTGCTTGCTCTTCGGAAGACGGTCCAAGGCGTACGTCGTCTTCACGGTCGGAATGGCGATGACCGTTAGCAACACGGCCGGCAACACCCACCACAGAATCTCCAGCCACTTATGGCTGTGCCAGTCCGGGCGGTAGGGCGCCGTGTTGCCCGGTTTGTCACGAAAACGAATGATGGCATAAAAGAACAAAACAAAGACCACCGCAATCACAATCGCCATCGCAACCGAGGCCAAAATCATTAAGTGCAATTCCTTCTGACCCACTGGACCGGCTGGGTTCAGCATCACGTACTGCTGTCCGCAGCCTGCACTCAACAGACCGGCCACCATGGCGACGAGCATCAGTTTGCGATAGGGTTTCTTGAATCGCATCGGCAACATAAAAACCACCTCTATGAAGATTCTGCGATGCTGACGGCTCGCCCGACACTCTCTCCATTGTCGGAATATACCGACGCTACGGAAAAGTTATTTAATACTTGGTAACTTTTACGGCCAAGTAATCGTTAGATCACTTAACCTGGAGTATAACAATGTTGAATCCTTGAATCAATTGAATCCACGCAAAGAGGAAGGGCCTCTTGCGAGGCCCCTAACCAATTCTTGGCTTCCGTCCGTTTTTTGTGAGGGCGGATCCTTTACCGCGGGTTCTGGCCTGGCCATCCCGACCCGACTGAATCCAATGTCGCCTCCACTTCCGCCGACTCCACCGTCCCGGGAACACCAACACTGTGGGAGAGAGACGTCGAATGCGGGAGCATGTCGTGGACTCTTGACGCCGTTCCACAAGCCATACCGCCAACGCCAAAGCCCCCACGACCGCCCAAGCGGCAGCGACCAGCCACCAAACGGACAACCCTGCTGCGTGATGCACTGCCTGCGGCATCGGCTCACCTCCTCCCTTACCCATACGATACGAACGCCACGAGCAAAGCGGCACTACATTAAATGAATGCCATGATTTTGCTTGTTGACAAACCTTTCTGTAAAGTGCAACAACCAGGATCAAAGGAGGGACACTGATGAACTTTGCCCATTTGGTCGACGGCATCGCCGAAGCGGCGCCCGACCGCCAGGCGCTTTTCGTAGTTCACGCAGACGGAACCGAGGAGAAAATCCCCTACCGTCAGCTCCGCGAAGAGTCTAACCAGCTGGCGCACGGATTTCGCGATTTGGGAGTAGCGGCCGGTTCCCGTGTTCTAGTGCTGTTGGGCCGGGGTTCGTGGCCCTACCGGGTCTATCTGGCCTTGCTTAAATGCGGGGCTGTGATTATGCCCGGGTCTGACCTTCTCCGTGCGTCCGATATTTTATATCGCGCCCAGCATGGCGAAGCGCGCGTGATTATTGCCGATCCCGCGTTGCAACCGATTGTCGATGAAGTGCGGCCCAAGCTTCCGCACGTCGCCCACTACGTCGCAGCCGGCGCCCATCCGTCCGAGACCTGGATTTCTCTCACGCAGCTCATGACGGCCGGCAGCACTCGGCCAATCTCCGTCGATGTCCGGCCCGACGACATGGCGTTTCTGTCCTACACCAGCGGAACGACCGGCGGGCCCAAAGGGGTCATTCATACCTATCGGTGGCCTTTTGAACACCTAAAGTCGGCCGGCACCCATTGGTTTGACGCGGAACCGCGCGATTTGGCCTGGGCGACCGCCGGGCCGGGCTGGGCCAAGTGGGTATGGAGTCCATTCGTATCCGTGCTGGGCAACGGCGCGACCGGGTTTGTCTACACGGGCCGTTTCGATCCCGAAGTCTATCTCCGCTTGATGCAGGATTACCGGGTCAGCCTGCTGTGCGCCACGCCGACGGAATATCGCCTCATGGCCAAGGTGCCCAGTCTCAGCCAATACCGGCTGGCGCTGCGGTCCGCCGCGTCGGCGGGGGAACCGTTAAACCGGGAAGTAATCGAGACATTTCGCCGGCAATTCGGCGTCACCGTGCGGGATGGTTACGGACAGACGGAAAGCACCCTCTTGGCCGGTACGCTCAAAAACATGCCGGCCCGACCCGGCTCGATGGGAAAGCCCTTTCCCGGCGCCCCCGTCACCGTCATCACACCGGATGGCCGCCCGGCCGCCCCAGGGCTTGTCGGCGACATTGCCGTGCACAAGAACCATCCCGCCCTCTTTCATGGGTACCTCAACGATCCCGAACGCACCCGGGCCTCCTTCCGCGGCGATTGGTACGTGACAGGCGACCAGGGGCGTCTCGATGATGACGGTTATATCTGGTTCGAAGGGCGTGCCGACGACATCATTATCTCGGCTGGATACACCATTGGGCCGTTCGAGGTCGAAGACGCGCTCGTCAAGCACCCCAAGGTGGCCGAATGTGCGGCGGTGGCCAGTCCAGACCCGGAGCGCGGCCATATCGTCAAGGCCTTCGTCATTCTCCGCAATCCCAGCGATGCAGAGGACCCGCAGTTGACTCACGAACTGCAAGAATTCGTAAAGCGCACCACGGCGCCGTACAAATATCCACGGGCCATCGAATACGTGACGAGCTTGCCGAAAACCGCCAGCGGCAAGATTCGGCGGGTGGAATTGCGAAACCGGGAGACGTCAGGACCCGGCGCCCGATAACGGCGTCTGGGCAGACTGGGTGGAGCCCCGCCCAAACCGCCAGATCAAGATCCCCGTCATAGCCAACAGGATGCCAAGAAACCCCCATCCCCAGTTAAAATGATGGGTGGTATCCACGAAGGCGCCAAAAAGCGGGGGAAAGATGGCCGATCCCAAAAAAGCTGCCGTACCGACACTGCTCATAGCAAAGCCCGAATGTTCGGGCGGGACGGATTCGCCAGCCCAAGTCATGGTCAGGGCGTTCCAGCCAACCGCGCCGGCGCCGAAGAAGAACCAGATCACCGCCAACAGAAGGATGGGAACGGACACGGGCAGGGCGGCGACCACCCAGGACATCACGGCACCGGTGGCCGCACACCCGACAAGGACCAGCGTCTTGCTCCCGCCCAGCCGGTCACTAATCGTCCCGGTCAGAATGCGGCCGACCCCGCCCCCCAACTGGGCCGCCGCCACAACCAATCCAGCGTCCGCCAGACCCACATGATGAACCTGGTGCAAGTCGCTGAGGCTAAACCCCAGCAATAGATATTGGCCGGACACCAGCAGCACCGCGATCAGGGCAGGACGCCAGATTCCTTCCAGGACGCTCCAATTCCTCCCCCGGTGGGCCGGCAGGGTCTGGGGCAGACGAAGATGGGGGCGCATGACGGCGCTGAAGGTCCAACCGACAACCAACAGTTCAACAAAAAAGACCCAAAATACGGTGTGAAATCCAAAGCCCCGCACCAACCGCGGCAACAGGCTGGCCGCCAGCAACGCCCCGAGTGGCACGCCCGTTTGGCGAATGCCCATAACCAATCCGCGGGGGCGGTCCTGAAAGGCGGTAAAGACGGCTTTGGTTCCGGAGGCCGGCGCGACCGCCAATGCGGCGCCCAGCGCATACAGCAGGATTAACAGTGCCACAAAGCCGGAGACCTTAAGCAGGCCCAAACTGAGCAGGGCCATGATCCCTGTGCCGAAGAACAGGAGCCGGCGAGGCCCGATGCGGTCGGCGACCGCACCCATGACCACCATCGAGGTGGTAACGCCCAGCGAAAGGGCGGTGGTGACTAAACCCATTTGGGCCAACGTCAGGTTATACAACTGGGCAAAGAAGACCCCCATCACCACGATCCCCTGCTGGACAAAGGACATCCCGGTTTGGGACAGCGTCGCCGCTCCGAGAAACGGGATCGGCCCAACCCGCGCGCGAAATCCTTGCCTCTCAAACGTCTTAGCCATGGATTAGCGCGGCAGGCCGTCAAGCAGAGACGCCAGAGCCTCCGGTCCCTCCTTGGCGGCCGCCTTGAGCTGTTCCACGTCCATTAAATTCATCATGCCGGTTTGATATGGCTCGCCAGCCGCCCCTTGCTCCGCCAGGTGCTGGACTTCCCGTCGAAGGCTCAATTCGTCACTGGCGACAACCACCACCTGCCCGTCGTCTTCCAACATCACCATCCACAATATGGCCTGCGAGGTCGCCACGTCATAGGGTTTGAGGTAATCGGCCGCGTTGCCCGAGGCAAAGGCCAGCACCCCGTCATGGAGCTGTTCTGACGTCTCGGGCAAAAGCTCCGCCAAGGACTCCAAGTCGTACACCGGCAATACCGCAAAGTACCGCGGGTGCATGGTCAAGTACTGGTCCAAATCGGCATCGGGCAGCGGGCGTTCCGACGTCACATCCCAGCGCCGGATCCGCCAATGGCTGTCGGCATCCCGCGCAGTCTCCACCGCCATCACGCGGTCCCATATCGCGCCGTCGCGGAGATACCATCCGTACAGCGTCATCCGGGCAGCCCGGTCCTCATCAATATTGGGTTCCACATCCAGTCGCCACAGCCGGCCAAGCTCCGGACGGCGCGCCATTTGCTCGTCAATATAATCCAAGACATCGGCGGGCCGCAGCGACGGATCCAATAAGTCGTACGCCAGCAACAAGTCCCCGGCGCTCAGGGCGTTGCCTTCGGCCAGGACTGTTTCCCGGGCTGTGGTCCCATCGTGTTCCAATGCGTAGGCTGCATCAATCCAGGGGATGACCTCCCGTCCGCCGGCCAGCACCATCCACAGGCCGACCCCCGTCATCCCGTCGAAGGGAAACCGATTGTTGACCGCCGACTGCACCATGCCTGCCGCAGTGATGAGACCCAACGCGTGGTCGAGATCGATGATCTGCCAAGCCGACTCATCATAGCCGGATGAGCTGGCTTCCTCAGTCACAAAATAGACCTCGCCCACGTCGCCAATGGCATAGGAAATGTGCCAGATGGCCTCAATGCCCTGGTACTCCCCACCCCACCGCATACGCAGGGTGACATGCGAATCATGCAGGCGATGCCGGGAAACTAAGATTTCCTCAATCTGATCTTTAGGCGGATACCATGAATAGGGGGACAAATACTGCACAGCCTTGGGGCCCGCTGCGCGGGCCCGCTCCATGACCGCTTGCCCCAACGCCTCACGGTCGGGATGCTCGCTTAAGGTCACCAAAATTCGGCCAATGAGCGCCATCATCTCCGGATCGTCGGGCAACTCATCCATTAACCGCACCAAATCTTCGCCGGAAAAACTCCGCACCACGATGTCGGCCAACTGGTCGACCCCGCCGGGTACCCAGACAGCCTCTTTCATGGCTCCTAAAAACGCATCGCCGGGCAAGCCCAACATATCGCGAAGCGCAGTCAAAATTCGGGGTCTTTTGCTGTCATCTCTATCCTTCGGCATACGCGGCCTCCTGTCTTTCCCATCCTACCACAGCCCAGACGGGAGACCGCGCTCTTCACCATGACTCCTACACCGGGGTCCTCAACGCCGCGTAGAAGCTGCGAGCCGCAGGGATTGTCTCACGGCTTACGTCTGATGTCCCCAACTGAGCGCACTCCGGCTGAGTCGACGCCAGGTCCAGCGCCATAGGAACCATAACGGCACGCCGAACACCAGTGCCGCGATATCGAGACGGCCTTGCGAACCGACATTCGGAATGGCGAGGGCTGCCACGAACATCCCTGACAGGATGGCGAGAAACGCATACCAGAAGTTCCATAGTTGTGGATAGTAGAAGGGGTCGTGAAACCGTTCCATGGGAGTCCGCTCCCACCATACGAGCGCCCGCCAGCCCAAAAACACGGCCCAGGCGGCGAAGTAGGCGGCATACAACACCGCTGCCCAGCCCGCCGGGTGCCCATCCGTCGCCACCGAGAACCAATGGATATCTGTGAGCGTCGTTTGCCACCGCTCGGCCGTTGCCAGGGGCAGCCGGCGGCCGGATCCCAAGGTTAGTTGAAAGGCCACCGACTCCACAATACGCGGCAACGTCACCCATAGCACCGATGCCAGGGCAGTGAAAAACGCACTGCCCATGGCCGCTCCGAAGGCTACCGCGGCCACATACAACGCGACTGCCGACGAGACCGACCATACCCCGGCGATCACTAGCGGCCCAATAAATCCTGCATGGCCTATGCCCACCGCAACGAGTGCCAGAATCACGAAGAGAAGCACCCAAACCGCGGTGATTGTGAGAATTCCCCATCGCATTTTGGCCATCAGCAGAGCACGGCGCGACACCGGCCCTTCCAAAGCGCCATCCAATCCGCCCCGGCTGCGATCGTTCCAAAACACGCCCAAAGCCAACAGTCCTCCTAACACGGTAATCCAGCCGTTCGTGGGACCGAGGCCCGCGTTGTCCCCGATGACGGCCCGTAGTTCAATTAGTTCGCCGCCAGGGCCTCCGATACTGGTCAATAACATGAGGACCCACGGAAACAACATCACGGCGGCCGCCGCAATATAGAGGGATCGGTTGACGCGCCATTCGCGAAAGCTCACCGCATCCCGCATCCACTGCCCCTTAGGCATCCCAAGCCACGGCTTCACGCGAATAGCCCTCCTTCTCCAACACTAGGCGGAAGATTTCAGCCAAATCGATGTCAATGGGCTCCACCAGCAACGCGCCAGCTGCGCGAAAGTGCGCCATCAGGGGCTCGGCAGGTCCTTCGACGGTCACCAAGGCAACTTGTCCGCGGTTCTCGACGTGAGCAATTTGCGGATTGTCGAAAAGGGTATCCGACCACCGGGAACCTGTGACCACCTGCAACCGGTGCATATGGGTCTTGAGGCTGTCCACGCTGCCGTCCAATACAAACCGCCCCCGGTAAAGAATAGACAAGCTGTCGGCTAGGCGCTCCACGTCCTCAATATTGTGGGTGGCCAGCACCATGGTGGTGCCCTCAGCCGCGGCCATGTCCATCATGAGTTGCAGCACCTGGCGCTTGACCACCAAATCCATGCCGTTGGTCGGCTCGTCCAACAACAGCAACTCGGGCCGCGCCGCGATAGCACCGGCCAACTGCAAGCTAGCCTGCTGACCGGAGGACAAGGACCGAATCAGGGCCTTCACATCCATTTCCATAGCACCCAGCAAGCGCTTGGCGCGCTCCGCGTCCCATCGTTTATAAAGGCGCTCCATGTAGTGAAGCCATTCGCCGACCCGAAAATGAACCGGCAAGGGGCGCCCTGTGGCCACATAGTGAACTTTTTGGCGAAGGGCTGCATTTTCGATGCCAAGCTGTTGGCCCAAGACCTCGATGCGCCCTCGATCGGGCCACAGCGTGCCGAGCGCCAGGCGCAGCAAGGTGGTCTTGCCAGCCCCGTTGGCGCCAATCAATCCGTGTATGCTGCCCGCCTGGACCTGCCAGTCGACGTGGTCCAATGCGATCTTGCCACCGTATACCTTCGTGACACCTGACATGGCGATTGCCGGACTCATGACTCCTCCTGTCCCCTCTCCTGGTCCCACTCCAGGACCGCATCCTGCATCATCGTCATCAGGTCTTGGCTCGTTATCTGAAGGTGGTGAGCCTCAACCCATAATTGCTTCATAATGTCCTTCATGCGTACGATGCGCTCGGCTCGATCAGGCCTGGAACCTGGCGCCGCGACAAAGGTGCCCCGGCCGCGCACCACGTCAATGACGCGCTCCCGCTCCAATTCTTGATAGGCCTTAGCGACCGTGTTGTGATTCAGCGTCATCAGGCCGGCCAACTCCCGCACCGACGGCAGCCGTTCACCGCCTTGCAGGATGTTTTTGGCCACCGCCTCTTTAACCCCGTCCACGATCTGCTGATAAATCGGCGTGGGAGAGCGGGGATCGATGGGAAACCACATAGCAAACCTCCAGCGTGTCCGTGTGTACTATTACAAGCGGTACACCAAGACCGTACACCGCTCGAAGAGCGGTGTCAAGCCAGGAGATTACGGAATGAGGAGTATTTTCAATGCTTGGCGATCCGCAAACAATTGATAGCCGCGCGGGCCTTCCGAGAGCGGCAGTCGGTGGGTGAAGAGGCGTTCCGGATGCAGGCGCCCATGTTTCAACAATTCCATAACACGGGGCGCCACGGCCGGGATGTTGGCTTTGCCCGCCCGGAACGTCAAGTCCTTGGCAAAAACGCGGGCCATCGAGACAGGGATGGCCCGCTCGGTGTACACGCCCGCCGATGACACACTCCCAAACCCTCGCACCACCTGCAGGGCCAGAGCGAGGCCAGCTTCGCTGCCGACCGCCTCGACGACGGCATCAGCCCCGCGCCCTTCAGTCACATCCCGGATCGCACGCACCGCCGATGCGTCAGCCATCACCGGAATCGCTCCCCGTTCTTGGGCCCCTTGGAGCCGTTCCGGCACCACATCCAGAGCCGCCACCTGGGCCGCACCCATGAGGAAGAAAATTTCCACGGCCAGCAGTCCGACCGGCCCCAAACCCACAACCGCTGCCGTATCCCCAGGTTTAACCCCGCTTCGCTCCACGGCAAAGTACGCGGTGGACAGCACATCTCCCACCAGGATGGCGGCCTCGTCGCTGACGCCCTCCGGAATCCGGAGAAGCGTGTGGTCCGCATGTGGAATGCGGGCATACTCGGCTTGCGTGCCCGCCAGGTCGCCAAGGTCGGGACCAAACCCGAACATGGCCGAGTCCGCGCATTGCGGGAACAAACCGTGCTGACACGCCCAGCACCGTCCACACACCGTGAAGAAGGAGCCGGTGACGCGGTCCCCGGCCTTGAATCGGCGAACCTCAGGCCCCGCCTCGGTTACGACCCCCACATACTCGTGGCCAATGGGGATGCCCGGGGAAATGTTCGCGATGCGCCCCCGATAGGCGTGTAAGTCGGACCCGCAAATGGCCGAAGCGGATACTTTGATGATGGCATCGTGAGGGCTCACGAGCGCTGGTTCGACAACGGCTTCCACCCGCACTTCCCCCACCGTGGGCAACGTCAACGCTTGCATGGGTTATCCCCCTTCGTCCGACTAAACCGCCGCGGGCTGAGCGGTGCCAACCAGTCTTCATCGCCTGCCATGGCGCGCATCAGATGCTCGGCGGCCATATAGGTATTCGTACTGCCATGCCCGTTGAATCCCGCCAGCACCAACTGGCGGGCGGTCCATGGCCCCACAAGGGGCAGACGGTCCGGCGTGAATCCCATGATGCCTGCCCATCGGTAGTCGACAGCCACGGGTCTGCCGACGATCCGCTCCGCGAGCCACCGGCTAAGCTCTTCTTGGATGCGGGGGTTCAGCGCTAATTCATCCGACCCCTCGCCGTCGATGTCCAAGTTTCGAAATCCTCCCAAGGCAATGCGTCCATCCGGGCGCTGGTGCCAGTATAGGTAGCCCCAATCAGCACTGACAGCCCAGGTGTAGGGCAGTGGATCGACCGGCTCCGAGACCAGCATCTGTCCGCGCGTGGGGACGACCGCGTCTGCCAGCGCAGGAACGAGCCGCCCCAGGGACGCATTGACCGCCAGCACCGCATAGTCGGCGGCAACTTGGCCTTGATCGGTGCGCACCTCCACCCCTCCGGACTCCTCCTGGATGCTCCGGACAGCGGTACGTCCATAAATTTCACCGCCGCGGCTTTGGATGGCGCGCACCAGCCACTGTACCAACTTCATGGGCTGCCAGCTGCCATCCGTCGGGTAGACCAGGCCCCCGGGCCAATAATTTTTTAGACTCTGGGGTAGGTCCTGGCCGGAAACGATACCGCCCGGAAATCCATGCCGTGCCAACCAAGCGGCGCTCTCCTTCAGCTTCTGCCATTCCGTCTCATCAGCTGGCAGAACCAAACACCCATCCTGCTTGAAGTCGCTGACCCCCATCGCCTGTGCGGCTGCCTCTTGAATCGCCTGCTGAGCGCGCACAACGCGGTGGTAAAGATTCAGGGCCAAGGCTTCCCCCCACTGCTGTACCGCATCGCTGGGGGACAGGGCCAATCCGCCCGTCATCAGGCCGCCGTTTCGTCCGCTGGCACCATAACCGGGGGCTTCAGCATCCAACACCACTACCCGGATACCGCGCCGAGACGCCATGTGGGCAAACCACAGCCCGGCAAACCCTGCCCCAATCACCGCCACGTCAGCCGTGATCCGGCCTGGGAGCCGGTGTGGGACGAACAGCGTCTTGGCATGCCAGTAGCTGCGCATAGTCGGGCCACTCCTTAGAAGTTGCGATGCCTCTTGCTTCGACGACCTCTCGGCGCTTTCCTCCCCGCGCAAGAACCAGCGCCCAGAGAGCCCCGCTAACGAAAACTGCTTGACAACGAGGCCTCGAGGCCCAATATTGGATCGACAGGATTGGTTCGAAAATTCACACGGGATAGGACGTGAATTATCATAAGCCAGCTTGACCCGTCCTCAGAGCGTCTTTCATTAGAATCCTCCGATTTCGACCATGTATGGCATCCCTTAACCCAGCATCAAGGAGCGCGACCGCTCATCATTGCCCGCGGCAATAAGTCCTGGGTATACGATGTGGATGGACGCCCCTTCCTCGATGCGGCCGCCGGTCTGTGGTGCGTGAATGTGGGCTACGGACGCCAAGAGTTGATTGACGCCGGCGCCCGCCAACTCAGCGAACTGGCGTATTATCCCTTGACCCAAAGCCATCCGGCCGCTATTCAATTGGGAGAACGTCTGGGCGACCTCCTGCCCCACACACCCCACTTCTATTTTTCGAATTCGGGTTCCGAGGCTAATGAAGTCGCCTTTAAACTGGTACGTCAGTACTGGCGGCAGCAAGGGCGGCCCGACAAAGTGAAAATTTTATCCCGCCATCGCGCCTATCACGGCTCAACCCTCGGGGCTTTGTCTGCCACGGGACAAGGCGAGCGTCGACGCGATTACGGTCCGCTCGCCCCAGGGTTCATCCAGGTAGCGGCCGCCTACTGCTATCGCTGCCCGTTTGATGAAAGCGCCCCCCAGGCTCCACACCAATGCGCCCTCGATTTCGAGCGGCGTATCCGCATGGAAGACCCCGACACGGTCGCAGCCATTATTGTGGAGCCGGTCGTGGCCGGAGGCGGGGTGCTGGTGGCGCCCGACGACTACCTGGCGCAGGTGGCCGGCATCGCCCGGAAATACGACGTCAAGTTAATCGTGGACGAGGTGGTGACCGGATTCGGCCGGACCGGCGATATGTTTGCGCATGTCGGCTACGGCATCAAGCCCGATATCGTGACCATGGCCAAAGGGTTGGCCAGCGGTTACATGCCGATTGGGGCCACAGCGGTCAGCGAGGACATCTTCCAAGCCTTTATGGGCGACCCCGACAGCGGACGTCACTTCCGGCACGTCAACACCTTCGGCGGACACCCGGTTGCCGCCGCTGTATCTCTCGCAAACATTGACGTGATTGAACAGGAAGAACTGGTGGGAAGGAGCCGTGAGCAGGGCGGCATCCTCTTGCGCCAACTCAAGGAAGCGCTGTCCGGCCTGCCATGGGTCGGGGACATTCGGGGGCGCGGACTCTTAGTCGGCATCGAACTCGTCCGCGACCGGAGCACTAAGGAGCCCGTGTCCAATCCATTCATGCGCTCTATGGCGCGTTTCTTAATCGACCATGGCATCCTAGCCGGGAAAGCCACCGATGTGGAGGCTTCCCACAATAATGTTCTCATGTTCGCCCCGCCCCTTATCATCAATGACGACGAATGCGAGATCTTGGTGGATACAGTAGCCCGGGGGATTGCTGAAATCGGCGCCCAGGCGCTTTAAGGCAACTTTGACAACGGGATGAAGTGGTTGACAAGCCCTAGGACCCTGACATGGTATCCTAGGGCGTTCGTGCGATAGATGCTAAATAGAAGATAGTTGTCGCGGACTGTGCTGGACGCCACGGCGGAGGCCAGACTGCCCGGAAAGACGGACGACAAGGCTCCCAGCACACCGGAAGCATGGGCCTGGATTTCTTGAACGGCCCACGCGGTATAGAGCGGCATGGGCGGATTAGTGACAGCCAATACCACCAACGCAGCTGCCAAGAGCAGCCATTTAATTTGGCGCACACGTATCCACCTCCATATTCTGCACTTAGTATGCCCATGGTTTGGAAATTCTCAGCAAACCTTTAGGATCCGTCAGGAGATCTTCAATTTCGCGGCTCTTGTCCCATGTTACGATGACCATGACGAGCTTCCCGCGGCAGTCTCGAGCGTCTTTGCTTTGGGCATTTGGATCGCGGAACACACTCCAGAGAGGGGTTTTTGCGTGACTCAGCCGAACTTCCTGATTCTTGGAGCGCCGCGCTCTGCCACGACCTTCCTGTATCGTGCAGTCAATGAACATCCGCAAATCTTCATGAGCTCTTTCAAAGAACCGGGATTTTTTACCCACGACCAGCGTACGCCCGATTGGATATCGCCCATGGGGGTGTCGAATCACATCCGATCGTGGGATGAGTATTTGCACTTGTTCGACGGCAGCGAAGATTATGCCCTGCGCGGCGAGGCGTCGACCACCTATCTCGCTGACGGCCATGCCGCCCAGCGCATTAAAGAACGCTTGACCGAACCTCCGCGCATGGTGGCCATTTTGCGAAATCCGGTGGATCGCGCCTATTCCCACTACATATATCACCGTATGCTGAATACCGAACCCGCGGAGCGTTTCGAAGATGCCTTGGCAGATGAGGCCAACCGGTCGCGGAACAACTGGAATATCCAATGGAGGTACCGGGAAGCAGGACTCTACAGCAGACAACTGGCCCGTTACTTTGAGTTGTTTGGCAAAGAACAGCTGCTCATCCTGTTGACCGAGGATTTCCGGGACCAGACGAAAGTGCTGGAGCGTGTATTCGATTTTTTGGGATTGGACAACTCGGTCCCAGTGGCATTAGAAGGTAAGGTGAACCAATCGGGCGTCTCCAAGGGCTCCATGGCTTCTTGGATCCTGCAGAGCCGCAATCCGTTGAAGCTTATTGCACGACGCATCTTACCCGCCCCCATGCGTTCGCGCCTTCGCAGCCAACTCACCGACAAGCCGCCGGAGATGCGGGCCCAAACCCGTCGGGAATTGGAATGTTTTTACCACGATGACATTTTGCGCACGCAGGATCTCATTGGCCGCGACCTGGGCGAATGGCTCCAAGCTTCCTTGGACAACGTTGTAAGCCGCACTTCGTGACATCCCTGCCGCCTGGTGTTCTCCCGGCAAACCCAGAATTTGGATCCCACACTTCAGGCGTCCCTCAGGCAGGGACGCTAAAATGCGTAATGGGGTGAATCATCGATGGCCAAGACGAACGGACGCACCTATGTATATCCCTTAGACTTCGTACGAGCCCTCACCATCGTGGGCGTCGTCGCCGTGCACGCGGTTCGATTTGGCTTGGTTCCCGCGCATCCGGCAACGGGCGGCCTCACCCAGCTATTCTTTCAATGGGGCCGCATCTCATTCATGATTGTCACCGGCTTCATCGTAGCCTATCAATATCGTGACCGAAGTCCTCGTTGGTGGTCGTTCTTTGGCCGCCGCGCGCGGAGTGCCGGAGCCCCATATGTGCTGTGGCTGGCCATCTTCCTGCTAGAGACAGTATCCCTATGGCCGCTCGGCCCCTATTTGAGTCAATATCTTCACGTCCTGCCGAACGGCAACGGCCACTTGTACTACATGATTATTACCTTTCAAATGTACCTATTGACCCCGCTCCTCATCTGGACCCTGCGCAAGACCAAGCAGCACATGCGCTGGATTGTACTGGCAGCCGTCATGTGGCAGATCGTGTCGTGGGTGATGATGGGATACTTTGGTCAGCCATGGGCTCCCCCGCTGTGGGTAACCACGTACATTGGATATTTCATTGTCGGCGGGTATTTGGGATACAACTGGCCGGTTTGGCGTGAGCGACTGGCCGCCCGTCGCGCGCTTTTTCGCAACCTGCTCATCCCAGCCATGCTGATGGTGGCTGCAGCCTTTTTCGTCGATGACCGATTCCTGGGCGGACTCGGGTTGTCCACGACTATGTTCCAGCCTTCCAGTGTCATTTTCGGCTTATTCATCACGCTGACCCTCTTGGCAGGCGGAACCTGGTTCGAGGAGGTCCGCCCGGAGCGGCCTAGACTGGCTTGGGGGATTGGAATCGTGGCCGATGCATCGTTTGGGATATATCTGGTCCATCCCCTCTTCGTCCATGGATGGCTCGACCTCGCGCGGGACATGCACTGGGGCATCAATCCCATTCTCAACACCGGGATTACCGTGGTGGCGGGCGTTGTGCTCAGCGTGGCGGTGGTTTGGATTATCCGATTGCTCCCATTCTCGGAATATATCATTGGCACCAAGCGCCGCCGCAGTCCGCGCGTCGGTGTTGCATCGCACCGGTCCCCAAGAAAGCCGACCGCCGCTTCTTAGCAAATTGCCTGCAGAGAGCCCCCCGGGCGATGGTACACAGAAACCCCCCGGCCCAGAATGGGTCGGGGGTTTCTGTGTAGTGCGGGATTAGGCTACTTGCCAATCCACCAGTACTGCCACAGCGGGTAGCCGGTAACCGGGTTCAGGGTCGCCTGGTTGACGCCGTGAACGTTCTTGGCCACCGCTTCGATGGTACCGGGGTTGTTAATGAACAACACCGGCAACTGCTTTGCCGTGTAGGACTCGAACTGGAAGAAGGTCCTCAAGTTAGCCGCAGCGTTGGCCGCAGGCTGGGTGGTCTTAGTGATGAGGGCGTTCTCAGTCGGGTCGTTGTACCCGAAGAAGTCGAGTCCGCCGCCGTTCTTGAACACCTCTTCACCAGAGGGGTAGGAGCCGCCGTAGGTGATGCCGATACCCGACACGGCGTCCCACTTGCCTTCGTCAGCCGGGTTGGTGATGATACCCACCATGCTAGCAAACGGTTGCGGGTCAAGCGTGACCTTCACGCCGATTTGGGCGAAGTCACTCTGGATTAAGGCCATCTCGTCGGTGGTCGCCTGGCTGCCGGAGGAGTACATGATGGTGAACGCCAGCTTCTGGCCGTTCTTGGTCATGACGCCGCCGGTTTCCTTCCAACCATTCGAGGTCAAGAGCTTCTTGGCCTTGGCCAAGTTGTACGGATACGTCGGCTTCTGCAACGCCGGGTCGAGGAACGAAGTCGCCGGCTTGGACGGAATCGGCCCATATTGCGGCGGCGCATATCCAAAGTAAATGGACTTGTCGATGGCCGGCTGCGGAATAGCCATTTCCAGAGCCTGCCGGACGTACAGTTGCTGGAAGACCGGACCCATCCCGCCTTCAGCGTTGCTGTTCAAGTTCAACGATAGGAACTGGTAACCGAAATTGTAACCGGCCCACAGGTTGTCAACGCTCTTCAGCTCGCCGCGGGCACCAAATTCAGACAGGTCCACATATCCAACCTGCACACTTCCCGTCTTCAGAGCCGCGAACTCCGAGGAGTTCGACCCTTGGTACGCCAGGATGATGTTGGACAGCGCGTGCGGGCCGCTGTACGCGTTGTTCGGAACCAATTTCCACGACTGGCTGGACACGGCGCTGGCCAACTTGTACGGGCCGTCTACGACCGTGTCGAATTTGGGATTGGTCGCCTGCTTGCCCAAGTACACGATTTCCTGGTGGATATTCTTCGGATACTTGTTCCAAGCCTGCATCGGCAACGGCTGCAATTGGCCCAAGCCGTTGTAAATGAACCATTGCTGGTTGGCAGGCTGCTTCAGCGTCACCGTGAACTCGTACTGGCCGTTGGCCACTACGCTCTTCACGCCCTGGGGAATGTCGCCGGTGCCCGCGCCGGTGTACGGCCACGGAGCCGGGGCATTCTTCGCGGAAATCGCCTGAATGATCTTCCACGTCCAGAGCACGTCCGCGCTCGTAACCGGCTTTCCGTCAGACCAATGCCACTTGTGGTTCAAGAACACGTGAAATACGGTTCCGGCTGAGTTGTAGGTCACCTTGTCGGCAACGGAGTTTTGGTACTGAATGTTGTACTTATTGTTGGTGTACAACAACGGCAGATACATTGCCGCGTTCAACTGGCCGTTGTACAAGGTATTGTTGGACGAGTTAGACAGTGGAAAATACCACGTCAGGTTAGTTTGCGGCGGAAGCGCAACGACAATCGTTCCGCCCCGCACCGGTTTCAGCGCTGTGTGATGCGAGGCCGCTGTGGAAACCCCGCAACCGGCAACGATGGCTGCCATGCTGACGGCCAGGCCGCCTGCCAACGCCATACGGTGTGCTTTCATCGAGTTCTCTCCTTTGGCAATGCCAGATAGATAAGCAGGAAATATAGTTGCGAGTATTTCGACACTTTGCGTCTAATTCCTGCTGTGATTGTTCGATTTCCACAAATATTTGTTCATGCCCCGCAAGACCCACAAAATTACCTCTGCGACGCGGTCCTCTCGCGTATTTTGCAGCCGCATTCGACCGGGCTCCCCCGGTTCAGTTCCGTGCGAGGGCACAGAATCTTGGCGCTCTCGGGCACACTAGGAGCCATAACGGTCAAGGAGGCAGCATACGTGAAACAACCTTCCGACTGGTAGCAGGGACTGGGCCTAACGGGTTTGATGGTCATGGTTGCCACCTTGTCTTCGATTCTGGCCGTAGGCTTTGTGGCCATTTGGCTCCCGGAAACTCAGGGCATGTCCGTGGAAGAGATTACGGCAAACGTAAGGGAGTTCTGCCGCCTCCCACTCCCGTGGAAGCCGGCCCTGGTTCGTTATAATGCTGGGTAGTAAGCAGATCGAGGAGGGCTTCTATGCAGGTCCGCTTTGCCGCCGCGGCCGGCCTAATGGCCATAGCCAGCGCGGTATCGGGGTGCGGTTGGCATCAAATCAGCAGTCAGACACCGCGTCACTTTCTGTCCCAGAACCCGTCCCGGAACACGGTGGTCCTGCACCTGTATGCCGCTGAAAACGGGAACAATAACGACATGAATTTTGACGGATACGGCAATGGCTCCATGAAAGTTACGATTCCGGTGGGATGGAACGTGAAGGTCGACTTCGTCAACACCGACAATTCGCAGGCACACTCCGCGATGATTGTGCCGTTCAAAGACCACAGCCTCCCGCTTATTACGACCGCCATGCTGGCCTTCCCCAAGGCCTCCACCCCCTTCCCCAATCAAGGGACAACCCAAGGGGTGCATCAATCATTCCGGTTTGCGGCGTCCAAAGCGGGCCACTATGCGATTGTCTGCGGAATCGCCACCCATGCCGAAATGGGCATGTGGGATCGCCTGGTCGTTTCGCCCACTGCGTCCCGCGCGTCCATTCAGTTGCCGACTTATACGGGCAGCTGACGACCACTTGCCCCAGGGGCCAGGTTTGTACTCGAGGCCCAGAACCGCTACCATCAGGGAAAACACGGGCAAAGCGCCGGAAAGGATCCGAGGTGTCAGACCAAACTCCCGGGACCCGCGAGAACCGCAAGGACGAACATATTCAGGCCGTCCGGCAATTGTCGGACACCCATGTTACCGGCCTGGAAGACGTGGTGCTGTTGCCTGAAAGCGCCAGTGAGATTGATTGGGACGACGTCGGGCTGGAGACCCGGTTCTTAGGCCGGGATCTTATGTCGCCGATTATCATCAACGCCATGACCGGCGGGACGGCCCAAGCGGAGCGCATCAACGCACGGCTGGCCCGTGTTGCGCGGCGGCATGGACTCGCGATGGCTGTGGGATCCGAAACCGCCGCCCTCAGGAATCCCCGGCTTGCCTCAACCTACACCGTGGTGCGCGACGAGCACCCCCAAGGGATTGTCATCGCCAATGTCGGCATGGGCACGGACCCAGAGCAGGCCCAAGCCGCTGTCGATCTGATTCGGGCGGACTTTCTCCAGATTCATTGGAACACCGCCCAAGAACTCTTCATGCCGGAGGGGGATCGCCGTTTTCGCGGGCTGTTGGACCGCCTCCAACAAACAGCCGATAGCGTCTCGGTCCCCGTCATTGCTAAAGAAGTCGGCCAGGGTATGACGGGCCCGGCTGCCGCACGGTTTTTGAGCTTCGGAGCACGGGGCGTAGACATCGGGGGACGGGGCGGCACAAATTTTATTGCCGTGGAGTCCTGGCGGCGCGGCCAGCCGGCGGGCGCCGACTGGGAGCAATGGGGACTGCGGACTGCTGAGAGTCTCCTGGAAGTGGTGCACTCCGTGCCCCCGGATACCGCCGTGATCTCCTCAGGCGGCATCCGCAGCGGCCACGATGTGGCCAAAAGTCTCGCCGTGGGAGCGACCGCCGTGGGCATTGCCGGCCCACTCCTGCGACTGGCGGCCAACGGCGACGATGCCGGTCTCGACCGCTTTATTGATGAACTCCATCTCACCCTAAAGCGCCTCATGGCCCTCATGGGCGTGACCCGCGTTAATCAGTTGCAGAGACGCCCCGTGGTGGTGCGCGGCGCCGTACGCGATTGGCTTGAGACGCGCGGTTTCGGCGAGGATTTGCAGCGGCTGGCACGAAGACAGGGAGATTAGCCGCTAGTATCCGATCCGCACCCCTGGTCCTCGGCGGACGCTGGTTCAGCTAGCCCTGCGGCGCGGCCAGCAAATAGACTGGTGCGGGATCTTTGCGGAAACCCACCACCTGGTAGCCCGCATGGAATGCCTCCTCGAATGCGCGTTTGACAGTCTCCCGCCAGTAGAGCGCACGCTCTGGGTCGCGTACCTTTAAGGCACCGATATCCGGAGGGATGCGGATCGCCAAGGCGGGTTCAACCGCAGACGCCGGTCTCCGCGCCGGGCCGGGCACAGCCCATTCGCACAGCACCCGGTCACTAGGCAGGCCGCGGTTGAGCTGACTCGTCATAGTGCCGTAATAATTGGGATAGTAGGCGTTGATCCGGGCGCCCAACACGCCCACATTGAAATAGGCATTTCCGGCCCGCAGCGGATCGAAGGTCCATCGTATCCGTTTGTACCCAGCCTGATCCGCCCAGGCGTTCTGGTGGTACTTAAGAAGGCGTCCGATGCCTTGTCCTTGACGTGCCGGCACCACGCCGGCCTGATGGGAATACAAGAAGGGTCCTTCCGCATCGGAACCGCCGATAGACATGGTGAACCCAAGCCAGCAGTCGGGTTCGCGACGGTCGAACGCAACGGCCACCTGGCCGCCCAAGGACACCATGACACGGATACACGACGCGGGCACCGGGTCGCCATTGCCCCAGATGGCCTGTTCCAGTTGCGGTATGCGTGCCCATTCGGCGGGATCGGTGAGGGTGCGAACGGCGATGTCCATGGGAGCTGCCTCCTTCACCTCCACTCTATGTGGTTCGGTCGCTGGGGGCCCTGCGTGCACGTTAAAACTTCGCTG
>JAJZBJ010000069.1 GCA_021798975.1 Bacillota bacterium
GTGCTCTAACCAGCTGAGCTACGCCGCCGTTGGTTGCGGGGACAGGATTTGAACCTGCGACCTCCGGGTTATGAGCCCGACGAGCTACCTGGCTGCTCTACCCCGCGAACGTTGTTCTCTCAAAGGGAACACTAAATATCATATCCGCCGGCCAAATGAGTGTCAAGGACAAAAATTCTCCAGCGGGCACTGTCGCGCCCGTCCTATGATACACTAAAAACATCGAAAAAATGTGGCGTGTGGACCCTCAAGGAGGTGCCTTTTTATGGAACGCAAAGCACGAATTGCAGGTTTTGAAGTAGGCCTCGACAAGACCGACCGCGGCTATTACCTCCGCATCGAATCGACGCCGGAACATGACGCTGCACGGGAGCAGGTATTTCAGTTGTTTGACCAATTTCGGACCGAGGCGCGGCGCGCCGGCGTCACCAGCCCGGAACTCTTGGCGCATTGGATGAGAAAGCAGGTCAAACGACTAGGTCCCGCGCGAAAATAGTCGAGAATTCCTTTTCTGGCAAATATTGTCCATTGCCGTCCCCTGCGGTAAAATGGTGCGTACTTTTAGTAAAGGGGACAAGCAGCCATGAGAGCAATCCACACCGTCGGGGAGTATCGAAGCAGCATGGATCGCATCAAGGACCTCAAACATCGGATGTGGATGCTGGCCTCCCAAAAGGGCAACCTCCACCCCGATGTGATTCGGATTAGCCAGGAAATTGATGAGTACATCGTCCTGGTTCAGCGCTACTGGCAGAAGACCAAGCCGTTCGACAGCCAGATCGGGTGACCCAAGAATCTCCAAATCCCCGTTATTCCTACGTCTTGACGCACCGCCCGCTATAGAATGGCGATAAGGTGGTGCGTTTTATGTCTGTCAACGTCAACTCAGTGTCTACATCGACCCTGTCGCCCGCCGGAGGTGCGGTGTCCGCCGCGGTGGCCGAGCCTCGCAGAGAGACCCGTATACCGCTGTCGCCGGCGGAACAAACCCTGTGGAACCGCTTGTCGGCCAGCGAAAGCGCCGTACTGGAAACACCCACGGATCCGCACCTGACCCAGTACTTGGACACGGTGCGCGATCTGTTGAATCAGGCCCTGAAACGGCATCAGGCCAAGTCTTCGACCTATTGGTCGCCGAAGGGACGGTTCCGCCAAATGGTGCATATTGTCGAAGTGAACCGCGCGTTGGACGACCTATTGGATGACATCAAGAATCGACGGCCGGCCACCCAATTGGCCAAGCGATTAGACGCGATTCGCGGCCTGCTGGTCGATTTGTGGATTTGACGGGGTGCAAAGATGGCTAACGACCTTGTGTTCGAGCGAATGCTGGCGGATCTCAGGGAACTTGAAGGAGTCACGGAGACCAAGATTCGGGCCGCCATCGGCCGGGATGCCTTGGCCCTCATCCAAGCGTTGCAGCAACAAATCGACCCGATGGTGCGGCTGCAGACACACACCTTGGACGTGGGCCTCTTGAGCGACGCCCAGAAGGCGGAGCTCAAAACCCACATCACCCGATGGGACGGACGCGAACAGTATCTCACCGAACTTTTGCAAAAAAATTTAGGCTACATCAGCTATCTTCGCGAGCTCATGGGACTCAGCAACCGCGAACAGCAAACGGGTTTGGACTTAGGACTCTAAGAAGTCTTATCTATGGAGGTGAAGTACCATGGGATCCAGCATCCTCGGCATCGCTTCACAGGCGATTGCCGCCCAGCAGTTGGCCATGCAGGTGACCGGCAACAACATGGCCAATGCCACGACGCCCGGATACCACGTGGAATCGGTCAACATCACGGAAAATGCCCCGGCTCCTGATTCCACCATGCCGTCGACGCTCATCGGCAACGGTGTCACGGTGACGGCCGTCACGCGGGCCACCAATGCCTTTTTGTCGTCCAGTGTGCGCAACCAGACCAGTGCGGTGGGCTATTACACATCCCTCACCCAGGGTGTCGGACAAGCCCAAAGTATCTTCCAAGAGCCGCAACAGGGCGGCCTCGCGGAAATGATGAACCAGTTCAACCAGAGCTGGCTCGCCCTCTCCCAAAGTCCCACCAGCCTGACGGCACGGCAAGGGGTGCTGCAGGCTGGCCACACGCTGGCATCCACCCTGAACAACATGGCCGGGACCCTCAGTACCATCGAGAACGGCGTCAACAACAACATCACCACCAATGTCCAGCAAATCAACCAGTTGTCCCAGCAAATTGCCCAAATCAACAACCAAATCGCTACGGTCAGCACCTCGGGCCAGCAACCCAATGACTTGATCGACCAGCGGGGCCAGCTCCTGAATCAGCTGACTCAGTTAACGAACGTCAGCTACGCGACAGGACCGGCCAATTCGCTGGACGTCTACATCGGCTCCCACCCCTTGGTGACGGGCGAGCAAACCTATCAGATTAACGTCAACCAAGTCCCGGTGCCCAACAGCAGCGGGGTCAGTACCTTTACGGCCAACCAGCCGGTCTGGGCTGACAATGGAGCCCCGGTGCAGGTCCAGTCGGGTTCGTTGGCTGGCAACATGGCTTTGGTCTACAGTCAAACGGTCAGCGGCAGTACCGGAGGCGCGGTGACGCCCGGTTACTTAACCGGCTACGGACAGAGTCTCGACCAATTGGCCCAAACCTTGGCGACCACGGTCAATACCGCCCAGGCGGCCGGATACAACTTGAGCGGCACCCAGTCGGTTGACGCCAAGGGCAACCCCATCCCGTTCTTTAACGGCACCACAGCCGGCACCATCATGGTTAATCCCGGTCTGGCGGCGAACCAATTGGGGGCGGCATCGGCGGCCAATAGCCCGGGAGACGGCACTAACGCCCAAAGTCTCTACAACGCCTTGTCCAACAGCAGTCTGACGATTGGCGCGGCCAACACCACGTTGTCCGGCTACTACCAATCGCTGGTCGGCCAAGTGGGGCTGGATGGCCAAAACGGCAACAATCAATTGACTGACGGCCAGTCAGCCCTGACGTCACTCAACAACGCGCTACAGTCCGCAACCGGCGTGGACCTGAACCAGCAGTCGGTCCAAATGATTCAAGAACAGCAGAGTTATGAGGCCGCCGCCAAACTGGTGGCCGCCCAGCAAAGCATCATTCAAAGCCTCTTGTCGGCAGTCGGCTAGTCCGAGGAAAGGAGTCCTCCCATGCAAATCACACCGATCGTCGTGAGCAACTCGCTGTTGCAGACCTTGCAGAACCAAGAGGCGCAGATTAACCAATTGCAGCAGGAAGTGGCCACCGGCCAAAGCTTCCAGCTTCCGTCGGACAACCCCATTGCGGCGGAGACCACGCTGGGCTTAAATAACAGTCTGGCGCAAATTAATACCTTTACGACCGCTGCCCAAAACGCTCAAGGCTGGATGACGCAAGCCAGCGGATCGTTGAGCGGCATGGTGTCCCTGTGGGATCAGGCATTGCAGACAGCGACTCAAGCCACCAACAGCTCGAATAACCAAAGCGACCTCAACAGCATGGCCAGCGCCATCAGCGAACTACAAGCCAACTTGGGTCAAATTCTCAATAGCCAGTATGAAGGAAACTACATCTTCAACGGTTTTCAGAGCCAGACCGCACCGATTCCGGTGACCGGGAACAGTTATCCCCCGTCCGTGAATTGGAGCACCACCACGAACGGGCAGTCCCAGACCTTCCAAGTCGACACCACCGCCAGTGTGACGGTCAATCTCACCGGCTGGGAGTCCGTGGGACAGACGGCCGGACAAAACTACTTGGCGCAGGCGTATAACGACCTCGGATCCTTGGCTGCGGCCATCAAGCAGGGGCCTGCCGCAGTGAAAACGCTGATGCCGCAATTGCAGCAGGATTTGAGCAATCTCACCGGCGCCCAAGCCCTGGTGGGCGGCCGCATGCAGCGCGTGCAGAATACGTTGGGCCAACTGCAGAAAGCCTCCTCCGACCTCAGCCAAAGTATCGCCAACGTCGCGGGGGCCAATATGGCGCAGGTCACCACCCAGCTAGCGCAGGAACAGGTCGCATACCAGGCAGCTCTGCAAAGCGGCTCTAAAATCTTGTCGTTGTCGCTCTTGAACTTTATTAACCCGTAACGGGGCCGAACCCCCATAGGGTGAACTCGATTTCTCAGAGGGAAGGAACTGCTTATGCCGAACATCCAGACCCGGTTCCACGGGGAACTTACGATTGACGAGTCTGACATCGTCACGCTGGACCATGAAATTCTCGGGTTTTCGGGGGAGCGGCAGTTTGTTCTCCTGCCGCATCAGAGCGACAGCCCGTTTCTGTATTTGCAGTCCGTCATCACCCCGGGCCTAGCCTTTGTCTGTATCGACCCGCTGCTCGGTTTCCCCGAGTACCAGTTGCCGGTGGAGGAACTGCCGCAGTCTCTCGGCGATCCCGCCGAGTGGGCGATCCTGTGTTTATGCACGATAGGAAACGGCCATAATCCCAGTATGAATCTCCGCAGCCCGCTTATCATCAATCGCCGGACCCGACACGGGGGGCAGTTTGTGCTATCCTTGCCGTATCCGATCCAATATCCCTTGTTCCCCACGGAAGGAACTCAGTCGGAGGAGCCGAGCCATGCTGGTACTCACCCGTAAAGTGAACGAAGCCCTCCTGATTGAGGAGGGCACCATCCGCGTTGTCGTCTTGTCTGTGCAGGGCGATCAAGTGAAGCTGGGCATCGAAGCCCCCCGCGAGGTGAGCATCATGCGGGAGGAGATTGCCCAAGCCCAGACCCAAAACCAAGAAGCCGCCCAGTCGGTTTCACCGGACGACTTGGCCTCGTTTAAGCCGGGGAACCCGGCCCCATCTCCTCGCTCGTCACCAAAATCTCGGTAATCTTCACCCCAAAATTGTCGCCGATAATCACCACGTCGCCGCGGGCCACCAGCCGGCCGTTCAAAAACAGATCGACGGGCTCTCCATACGCGCGGTCCAACTCGATCACCGACCCCGGACCCACTTCCAGCACTTCCCGGACCGTGAGATCGGTCATCCCCAGCACCGCTTCCACCGTCATCGGCACATCCAGCACGAAGTCCACCGATTCGCTAGTCTGAGTACGGACGCCCCCATCCTCGAGCTCGACAAACTCGACCTTCTTGACCTCGACGACCTGTTCCGGTTCGGGATCGGTCGATTCCGACGCGTCCACCAGCGCTTGGATTTCTTCCGCCGTCAGTCGTGACGCCTTCTTCGCCATCGCTAGTCGTCCTCCTTGCGTGAAATGACGCGCACCGCCAAGCGGCCGCGGCTGCGTCCCGGCAATACCAAAAATTTGTCGCGATTCGACATCCGGAGCGTGAGCGGCTGGTCATACCGGTTTTTCAAGACCACCGCATCGCCCACCTTTAATTGGTCGAACTCGCCCAAAGTCAGCTCGGTCCGGCCCAGCAATACCGATCCATGCACCGGCACCGCTTCCACATGCCGCTTCATGTCGTGGGGTCGAAGGTCGATGTTCTCGAGCGACCCATCCCGCATCAGTTGAAACCGCACGGCTGCCTCGGCCAAGGGGGCGATATTGATATAAGGCCAAATCATGCTGATCTGTCCCCGGTTCCCATCCAGCGTCACCTGCTGGCGGGCCACCAATACCAAGTCCCCTTCCCCGGCAATCTGGGCAAAGGCCGGATTATGCTCCATGCTGGTGAGACGGGTGCTTACCTCCAGCATGGGCTTCCAGACGTCAGCATAGAAGCCGAGGATGCGCTCAAAAATCCGGCGCATGATGGTGAGCTCAATCTCCGAGAGACGGCGGCCCGCCGGCGCACTCACACCGGGGCCCCCCAATGCCCGGTCAATCATGGAAAGCGCAATGCTCGGCGTACATTCCATGAGTGCAATACCCGGCAGGGGCTCCGTGGACACAATCCCTAAAACGGCGGGCGTCTTGATGGACTGAATCATTTCTTCATAGATGATTTGGTTGACGGTCAACTGCTGAAGCTGGACCGGGGTGCGCAGATACCCCGACAAAAAATTGGCGGCCGTCCGCCAAAACGTGCCCACTACGGCCGTCACAGCGTCAGCCTGGGCACGGCTTAACTGATGCGGCCGTTGAAAGTCATACGGGCGAACCCCGTCATGCTCACGCACCAACCCCATAACGAATCCCCCCGGCCAATCGATTCACACTTCGACACTATTCGTCCCTACCGGGGACATCTCCTGTCTATTGGGTGAGCAAATTGGAAAAGTAAACCTTGCCAATCGAACCGGGTCCAAAAATGGACTGCAAGATTTCCGAGACTTCGTCCTTGAACACCGTGAGCCCCCCGGACGTGCTGAAGAGCGAATAGGGTGTGGAACGCGCCAGCGCGATGAGCTGGTTCCGGATTTGGGCGTCAAGCTGCGCCGATCCGGTGCCCGACCCGCCGGCTGCTCCCGCCACCGTACCCCCGGCCGACGTCAGGGCCGCCGGCATGACCGAAAACTCGAGGTCGAAACTCACATAGTGGTTGTTGCCCGCCAAATTGCTTTGAATGCTGGTCTCGCTGACCGACACGGCCGTCTTGGCATCAAACGGCACTGACTGGATGACGGGCGGGGGAGTCTTGCTCAACATGGACGGTTCCAGCGTGATAATGCCTCCGGCTCCAGCTCCCAAGCCCACTACAAAGATGATGACGAACAACAGAATCTTCTTCAACGAGGTCCCCTCTTCAGCGTGCGAAATATGGCTCTAATTTAGAAACCCCCGGTCCCTATCCAGTACACTAATCGGGGAAGGGGTGCATGCATTTGGATACCTATTTGTTGTGGGCCTTAAACACCTTATTTCAAGAACTCTTGGATCCCGTGGCGTCCACATCCAATGCGAATGGGAGCAATACGCTCTTTCAATCCCTGTTGACCTCATCCACGGCCAACGTGCCGTCGATGGCGGGAACCCTGCCGCAAGGCCCCAGCAGTTTTTCGAGCTATGCCAGCACTCTCCCGCAGGCCACGGCCGCGCCCATTCCGGACGCTGGAGCCCCGGCCAGCGTACAGAGCGCCATCCAAGCCGCTGCCGCCGCGACCGGCCTCTCTCCGGCTCTCTTGAAGGCCGTCGCCACCGTCGAGTCGGGCCTCAATCCCACCGCGGTCAGTTCCGCCGGCGCCGTCGGTCTCATGCAACTCATGCCGTCCACGGCCGCCACGCTGGGCGTCAATCCCAACAACACAGCCTCCAACGCCTTGGGCGGGGCCGAATATCTCAAAGGCCTGTTAAACCAGTTCGGCCAGAACCTGTCGCTGGCTTTGGCCGCCTATAACGCCGGACCGGGCGCGGTAGAACACTACGGCGGCGTACCGCCCTACGCGCAAACCCAGAATTACGTCCAAGACGTGTTGAACGCGTATCAAAACTACGGTGGTGCTAAGCCTGCAAGCTCGTCGTCGATTGGATAACCTGCTGATCGACCGTTATCACCTTGGCGTTGACCTGATAGGCGGTCTCCGCCTGCACCAGATCCACCATGCTCTGGGCTAAGTTGGTCGAACTCTGGTTCACGGCTGACGAGGCCAGCGGGCCAGTGCCGTTCTGCCCGGGCCTGGTGACCGTCGGCTGGCCCGAGTTGGCCGAAAGACCATAGAGGTTATTCCCCTGCGCCACCAGTCCTTGCGGGTTGGGAATGGAGGCAATCTTCACTTGCCCCACCACTTTAGGTCCGTTGGCGCCGGACACCGTGACCACCCCTTCGGCCGACACCGAAAACTTCTGACCCAGCGGAACGTTCACTGGCGGATAGAGCTTGGCACCATTCGACAACACCAACTGTCCCCCCGAATCCAGTTGAAACATGCCGGCCCGCGTGAACGACACGCCACTCGGCGTCGACACCATGAAAAAGCCGTTGCCCTCAATGGCCAGATTAGACGGCGAATTGGTCGGCTGCACGCCGTCGCTAAAGAACGGCGTGTTGCCCACCAAAGCCGATCCGCCGTTAAGCGTCAGCGCGGCATTGAGGGTTTGTCCCATTAAGCGGGCCCCGGAAGGGCGGACCACCGCGTTGCCGGTGCTGGCAATGGCGGTTTCGCGCGCACCGTAGCCGGGCGTGTTGGAATTGGCAATGTTGGCGGCAATGGCGCTGAGCACGTCATTCTGTGTGTTGAGCCCGTTCGCTGCGACTCCGAGAACAGAAAACATGTCATACTCCTTTCTGCGTCCCTATGGCACAACCCCGAGGGTCGCGGCCGTCGAGAGGCGCTTGGACTCTTCATTCACCATTTGTGTCAACGATTGATACCATGATTGCGCGTCGATGAGCTGCACCAGTGATTGGGACATATTTACGTTGGATGTATTCAGCGATGATTGAATAACCTGTCCCGTAAAAGGCAACCGGGTTGGACTGGTGTACAAATCATTGCCCAACGGCTTCAGCCCCTGCGGCGACAGGTCGGTTAACCCGAGAGTCGCCACGGTGGTGTTGCCTTGGGTAATAACTCCGGTCGGGGACACGGTAAAGGGGATGCCCAACTGGAGTTTAATCGGCTGGCCGCCCTGATTTAGCACGAAAGCGCCCGTGGCAGTAACCAGATTGCCGTTGGCATCAACCGAAAATTGGCCGTCGCGGGTGTAGGCCAAGCCATTCGCGGTGCGAACGACGAAGAAGCCGTTGCCTAAGATCGCCAGATCGTTGGAGTTATTGGTGGACTCGACGCCGCTGCCCGCCATATTGATGCTGGACGCAAACGCCACCCCGCTGGAACTGAAGCCCAGCGTGCCCGGTTTCTGCCCCGTATCCATCACCGTGCCATTGGGAAACGACATAAAGGTCCCTGACTCGGCTAAGTAACCGGGGGACTGGCTGTTGGCCACATTCGCCGCCAAGAGCTGCAGCGACTGGTTTTGGGCAATCATGCCTGAGACCCCAATATAGAGCGGATTCATCCGGCACCCCCCTCCTTAAATCGGATCCCGATCAATCTCACGCGGCCAGTTCTCCACCAGCCTCTTCACGAACGCTCCCCACCCACCACGCCGAGGCGGGGGTACCCGATGGAGCAGCTTGTCCGCCAAGTCGCCGACATCGAAGGTAGCGTCGCTGTTCGGGTAGGCGGTGTAAAACGGTATCTGCCGCAGCACCGAACGCGCCACCACCGGATCATCCGCCACCTGCCCCAGCATCTCCACCGGCTGGCCCAGCGCCTTTTGGGCCAGGTCGGTCAGTCGATTGCCAAGGCGTACGCCTTGGTCGCGGGACTGAATCCGGTTCATGACCAGCTTCAGGGCCACCCGTCCATCCTGTTCCCACACCGCTTTGATGAGGCCATAAGCATCAGCCAACGCGGTCGGCTCCGGATTGGTCACCACAATCGCCTCATCAGCCGCCAGCACAAACGCAAGCACGCTGTCCGAGATACCGGCCGATGTATCGATGAGAAGCCAGTCACACTCGCCTTCCAATTCCTGAAATCCTTCAATGATATGCGCGATATCCACTGAATCTAAGCGCGCCAATTCTGTAATTCCGGAGCCGCCGGGAATGATGCGAAGCCCATTGGGGCCGGCCTGCAAGGTGTCTCGGAGCGCCACCCGTTGTTCCACGACATCCCATAACGTATAAACGGGTTCATATCCTAGCATAATATTGATATTGGCCAAACCCAAATCTGCGTCGAGAATAACCACCCGCTGTTCACGGGCAGCCAAGGCCAAGGCCAGGTTTAGCACCAAACTGGACTTCCCCACCCCGCCCTTGCCGGAGGTTACTGCCATGACCCGTGCTCCGGTCAGCCGCTGATGCAACACTTCCCGTGTCGCTTGATCCGTTTTCGCTTTCACCCAGCTCCTTAGCGCATCCCCTTGGTGCGCCATCACACCCCACCGCCCTTTAGCAGGTTGACCAAGGTTTCCGGAAATGCGACTTGAATGTCATCGGGAACATTTTGCCCGTCCGTGATATAAGAGAGCGGCCAGCCCAAGGTCAGGGCTGTGGTCAGCACGGCACCCGGATGCCGGACCTCATCCATCTTGGTGAAGCAGACTTTGGCGTCGAGCCCCTCCCCAAACCGGAGGGCGGTTTCACACATGAGTTCCGCGTCCATCGTGGCGGGCAGCACCAGCTGAATGTCATTGGCCCGGGACAGCTCTGCCACCGTGCGGATTTCCGACATGTAGAGCGCGTGATTAAAGCTGTGCCCGGCTGTGTCGATGAGCACCACATCCGCCTTCCGCTCCTTCAGGATGTGCGGGATATCCTGCGGACGCAGCGCCACTTGAAAGGGCACCCCGATAATCTCGGAGTAGGTCTTCAACTGCTCCACCGCCGCCACCCGGAAGGTGTCGGTGGAAATGAGCAGCACCGACTTCTGCCGCTCCAAATGACAGTACGCGGCTAACTTGGCGATGGTGGTGGTTTTCCCGGATCCCGTCGGGCCCACAAAGAGCACCGTGGCAGGCTCGGCCAGCGCAATCGGGGCGGGCGGCCCCAACCGTTCCAAGAGGCTCTTGGAGACCGCCTCTTCGATGTCGACGGCGTTCTCTGCCTGGTATTGAACGGCCGACTCCGCCAAACGGCGGGCCCATACATCCGCCACGCCGCGGGATTGGAACCATTCAAAAGCCTCGGCAGCGCCACCCTCGGGCTGGCCCTCGATGCGCTCCAGCCGTTGCCCTAACCCCTCCAGCATTTCGATGACGTGATCCAGCCGCTGGTCGCGGACAGGCTCCGGCGGGGTATACAGCGAAGGGGCCGGCGGTTCCGGATTGGGCCGGGTGCTCACCTGCACCACCGGCTCCCGATCGGCCAGCATCGTCGGAGCGGCTTCGTGCGCCGAGGTCGCGCCGTTGCGGCGGGGGTAGTCGGTCGCTACCAGCACTTGGAATCCGTTCTGCCAGAACTTCCACCACTGCTCCCGCGCTTTCCCGGACGAGAGAATGATCGCATCTTCGCCCAGCTCCCACTTGGCCATCGCCAGGGCCTCTTCAGCCGTCCGTCCCGAAAACCGCTTCACTATCATAAGGACACCACCCCAACCGTTTTCACGGAAATATCACTGCCCAACTCGGCGTAGGAGAGGACCGCCATATCCCGCCACATGCGCTCGGTGAGCCGCTTTAAGTACATGCGGATCACCGGCGAGGTAATGATGGCGGGCGGAGCCCCCTGCGGCAGCTTGGTCAATGAATCGCGAATGCTTTGAAAGATTTGCTGCGCCTTGGCGGGATCCAGGTTCAAGAAATTGCCCTGATCGGTTTGCTCAATGGAGCTCCGGATCTCCGCTTCCACCTCTGGCGACAGCACTAAGGCATGCAGCGTGCCCTGCCGCATCAAGCCCCGGGTAATATGCCGCCCAATCGCTTGCCGGGCCGACTCCGTCAGCACGTCAATGTCGTGGGTAATCCGAGCCCTGTCCGCTAAGGCTTCTAAAATTGTTGGCAAGTCGCGGATCGATACCCGCTCGCGCAGGAGATTCGACAAGACCCGCTGGACCTCGCCCAAACTTAACAAATCCGGAATGAGCTCCTGCACCACCACGGGATGCGTCTGGCGCACGTGGTCAATCAGGAGTTTGATATCCTGGCGGCCAATAATCTCGTAAGCGTGGCGGCGGATCACTTCGGCCATATGGGTCACCATCACGGAGCCGGGGTCAATCACCGTAGCGCCCGCCATCTCCGCGCGGTCCCGCGAATCTTCGCGAATCCAGAAGGCCGGCAGGCCGAAGACCGGATCGGTGGTGGCCACCGCCGTGTCAATGCCCAATTCGCCGCCCCCCATCGCCAAGAACCGGTCCGGCCGCACCTCGGCGGTCACCACCTCCGCCCCGCGTATGCGGATGCGGTACTGGTTCAACTGCAGTTCAAGATTGTCGCGCACGCGGATGGGGGGAATAATCACGCCCAATTCCACCGTCACTTGCCGCCGCAACGACGAAATGCGTTCCCGCAAATCTTGACCGGCCTCGCCACCGACCAAGGGCACCAGCCCCACCCCGACCTCCAGCTCGACGGCATCGCTGCCGATGAGGTTCAGTGCCGATTCTGGTCGATTTTTGAGATTTTCGCCTTCGACACGCTTCTTCTCTGCCTGAGCGGTCTTTTCCTTCTTTTGGCTCTCATCCATGCGCCAAGCTAAGTAGAACACGATTCCGCCGAGCAGCAGGGGGACCAGCGGCGGCAGCCATAAGGCTAAGAGGCCCAGCACGATGGAGACGATATAGAGCGCTCGGGGAAGCGCCGTCAGCTGGCTCAGCACATCCGTCGTCAGGGTGCTCCCGGTGGCGCCTGAGCGGGTCACCAGAATACCGGTGGACGTCGAGAGCAGAAGGGCCGGAATTTGGGTCGTGAGTCCCTCACCGACGGTGAGGATGGTGTAGGTGCTGGCCGCGGTGCCAATAGACAAGTGACGCTGCACCATGCCGATGATGAGGCCGCCCACAATGTTGATGACCACGATGACAATACCGGCCATGGCGTCTCCACGCACAAACTTCGACGCACCATCCATGGCCCCGTAAAAGTCGGCCTCGCGCTCGATGTCTTGGCGCCGCCGCTTGGCCTCGTCTTCCCGGATTAGCCCGGCGTTGAGCTCGGCATCGACCGCCATTTGCTTTCCGGGCATGGCGTCCAAGGTGAAACGGGCCGCCACCTCGGAAACACGTTCGGCGCCGCGGGTGATGACCATGAACTGAATCACGATCAAGATGATAAAGATGATAATTCCGACGATCACGTTGTTGCCCACGACCAGCCGGCCAAAGGTCTGAATCACGGTCCCGGGGTCGCCTTCCAGCAAAATGAGCCGCGTGGCGGTGACTTCAAGCGCCAGCCGGAAGAGGGTTGTCAACAGCAGCAACGACGGGAACACCGACAGCTCCAGCACCTGGTCAATAAACATGGTGCTGACCAGCACGGTCACGGAGAGGGCAATGTTGACCAGCAGGAAGAAGTCCAAAATCCAGGGCGGCACCGGAATCACCAGCATCAAGATGGCGACGACGGCGGCGACCGGCACAAACCCTTCACGGAGAATCGAGCGGATGTTCAGCCTCATACCCGCGGACCTCCCCGCTTGCGCCGAATGATGAAGGCCAAAATGTCGGCCACAGCCTGATAGTGCTCTTCTTTAATAACCTCGCCCAGCGGCACTAAGTAGAGAGCCCGAGCCAAGGGCGGATTCTCGACGATGGGAATGCTGTTGTCATACGCAATTTCCCGCATTGCCAGCGCCACTTCATCTGTGCCCTTGGCCGCGACCACTGGCGCCGGCATGGCCTGCTCATCCCATTTCAAGGCGACGGCGTAGTGGGTAGGGTTGGTGATGACCACGGATGCGTTCTTCACCTCGCGCATCCCGGTTTGAATCAACCGTCGGTGCATCTCCCGCCGCCGGCCGCGCAACCGGGGGTCCCCCTCCGAGTCCTTCATTTCATCCCGGACTTCTTGCTGCGACATCTTCAAGCTGCCTTGAAAGGACCGGAACTGATACACGGCGTCCACAATGCCCATCAAAAAGAAGGCTGCCGCAGCCCGCTCCAACACCGCGATGAGGAGCTTTCCCGATTCCGTCAAGGCTTGTCCCATCGGCATGACGATAAGCTGGGCATAGGCGCGGAGCTGGCTCGATATCACCAGACCCACCGCTACCCCAATGATGGCCATTTTCAGGAGACCCTTGACCAGCATCCAAACCCCTTGCACGGAAAACATGCGCTGGAGCCCCGCGAAGGGATCCAAGCGCGTGAAGTCGGGCGTCAAGCGGCTCAAATTGAACTTGAGCCCGGTCTGGCCAAAGGACGCGACCAACCCCACGCCTAAGATGGGAAGGGTAATGGGCAGTAGCACATTGAGGAGCGAATGGGCGGCGGTTCCCGCCGCGGTATACCAGGTGGTCGAAAAGTGCGGGCCGGGCACCATGCCTAGGATGGCAGCCTCCATGTTGGCCAGCTGCCGTCCTGACCAGGGCAAATACCAGCGCAGAATCAGCACTGCCACTAAGAGTGCCAGTGCGGCCTGAAAGTCCGGGCTGAACCACCCCTGCCCTTCTTCCCGGGCCCGTTGCCGACGCCGGGGCGTCGGGGCTTGGGATCGTTCGGCCATAAGCCACGGTGCGCGAGCAGCGACACCGACTGCAATGGTCATCTACGCTTTCCCTTCCAAGAACACCAATAGCCGGCTCACATCCGTCCAAGCTTGGTGCCAAATCGTGGGCATTACCGACATCATGAGCGGCAGGATCGCCACGAAAATCAAAAGACTCAAGCCGAAGTTAATCGGCAAGGAGAAAAAGTAGGCGTTGATCTGCGGGAACGCCCGGGCTAGGACCCCCACGCTCAGGTTGACGATGAGGCCCGTCACCACGAGCGGCGCCGCCATTAAGAGGGCGACTTCCAGCGCCGCCTGAAAGAGCCCGGCCACAAATCCGAACGAGGCCCCCGGAATCACCAAAGCGTTGATGGAAATGGCCTGAAAACTATAGTGGAGAGCCGTGATCAAAAGTTCTGGGCCGCCTCCAGCCACAAACACAAACAACGCCAGCAGGGTGTTCCACTCGGACAGAAACGAGCCTTCCGACAAAAGACCTGGATTTGCCGCGACCGCCAATCCAACGCCCAACTGATACGTAATGATTTGGCCCGCCATCCCGAACAAACTAAGAAAGAGGGCCAAAATCAGCCCCATCATGGTTCCGACGGCAAACTGCACAATAATGCCGAGCGCCATGACCGGCCCCAGCGTCATGGCCGTCGCCGCATGCAGCCCGGGGGCCAACACCAATCCCAGCATAAACACCAGCGCCGTCCGCAACATACCGGGGATGTATGTGGAACTGAACAAGGGAGCGGTCACGATGATACCGGCCACCCGCGCTGACACCAAAAAGAAGGTGGTCGTGAGTGAGGTCAACTGCAAGGAAAGTGTCATCGCCGACCCGCCCTGAAAGATCCCCCAATATAACCCGGATCTCCTTTTATTCTAAGGAAAACTGGCCTGGCACTCCCAACATTTAGGGGGAAAAACGTGTCCGTCACGGTAGATTCCCGACCTGCCAGAAATTTGCCAGGTCATGCGTCATGAAGGATGTGAGAATCCGGAGGAACCAGGGGCCGCCCAGATACATCATCACTGCAATAACCGCCAGTTTGGGAAGAAATGAGAGGGTCATTTCCTGGATCTGCGTCGTGGCTTGGAATATCCCCACCAGAAGACCCACCAAGAGCGATGCGGCCAACAGCGGCAACAAGACGATACCGGATGTAATCATCGCCTGTTGGCTTAGCTGTAGTGCGTGATCGAACATGGCTACCCTCCGTGGAACGACATCACCAGCGACTGAACCACCAAGCTCCAGCCATTGGCAAGAACGAATAGCAACAGTTTGAGGGGCAACGAAATCAACGTCGGCGGAACCATCATCATCCCCATCGACATCAAGATGGTACTGACCACCATGTCGATGACCACAAAGGGGATGTAGATGTAAACCCCAATCTCAAACGCGGTCTTGAGCTCCGAAATGATAAAGGCGGGAATCAGCGCCATGGTCGGCACAC
>JAJZBJ010000070.1 GCA_021798975.1 Bacillota bacterium
GGACCAGAAAGCAATAGGAGAGGGGACAAGAGGATGACTCGATATGTCGTCGAATTTCGCGCCAACCCTGGGGAAGGCGACAAGGCCATGGAGCTCTTCCGGCAAATGAAAGAATACTTTCGGAGCCAGCATCAGAAGACCCTGGACGTCTTCTATCAGGCCTTTGGAGCGCCGGGCACATTTCAAGCGGTCATGGATTTCGAAAGTTTGGCCCAGTTGGAAACCTTGGCGAACGACATCCGCAAGGACCCGGCCTACCAGCGGCTGACGGATGAAGCACGGCAGGCATTTACCGCGGATTCCTTCACGACCAACGTCTACTACCAGGTCTAAGACATCACCATAACTGGGTCCGGATTCCTTTCGCCAGGAATTCGGACCCCTATCTATGGGGACCTTTTGATGGCCGGGACGGTCCCGGCCAGGGGGCATAAAGGCAGAGTTCCAGCCCGTGCGGCCATGTGTTGTACGGTCCTTGGAACACCGGAGCCTTCATCATCAGTCTCCCCGTGGCCTGTTGCTATGAAAGAAGGGGGATGTCGCCCGGCTTGGGTCGACGCGTAATGCGCACCGCGAACAGGTTGGGTTGGGGCGCTTCCACCGTTTCTCGGGTAAAGGAACCGGGTTGTTCCGCGTCCAACTGATAGAACAAGGGCTTGGGGTCATGGTCGTTGATGAGGGTAACGGCATGGTGGGCTGGCAGGGCCGCCAGCACGCGGAATATGACCTCGTGCCGAATACGGGATGGCAATGTCCAGGCGTTCAGGACCAGCGCACACGAATAGTCTATGGTTCATCCTCTCCTTTGGGTCGTCGTTGTCCCGAAGATAGCATGCCAACCTGGTGCCTATCGTGATCCACGTCACGGGCATGGAGGGTGTCAGCATGAATCGGTTGGTAAGGCTTTAGGGCGATGCGGGTGGGCTGGGATCGCTGGATAACCGGTGCGAACCATGGAAACTCTACCGATTAATGACAAGAAAGGTAGGGTTTCGATGCGATCGTCGCTCTGGAATCAACAGGCAGACCATCTACTGGATGTTTTAAGCCACTGGATCCCCGCGGTGCAAGAACTTGTCGCGCAAGCTGCTCTTGACCGGGGGGATGTGGCCGTGATCAAACGGCTTATGACCCAAGTGCAAAAGCGGGCCCCAGACCTGGTTGTGCAAGAGACGCCGGGTTCCCATGGGTCGTGCCTGGTGATTTATTTGGACTGTCTGGTCGATACCGAACGCTTGACAACCGTGCTGACCGCCGGCCAAATCCCTAGCGTTCTCAAAGGCAGTGGTGTTGCTACCCGTCTGGTAAAAACGTGGGAGGAGTTTCTCCGGGGATACCTCATAGGTGAGGTGGTGGTAGCCCAGTCTGGTACCCCCGGCGTAGTGTTGATGGATTTGAAGAAGCCGCCCCACCGTGGGGTGGAAGCTCCTAAGACCGAGCAGGCTATCCGCGGTCCACAGGAAGCATTCGTGGAAACGCCGACTATCCAACTGGCCCAATTGCGTCAGAGGCTACCGACTCCGCAACTGGCGATAGATCAAATCACGATCGGGGACCGCATGCCGACGGCGTGTTACGTGGTCTATATCGATGGGCTGGCATCGCCATCGGTGTTGGATACCCTGAAGCAGCGACTCGGAGCGATCGAGATTGACGGCCCCACCAATGCGACCCGAATCGGCAGTCTTATACGTGACCATAACTGGACCTTTTTGCCTACCGTGCGCTACACGGAGCGGGTCGACTTTGCCGCCCTGCAGCTGCAGAGCGGCAAGGTGGCGATCTTGGTGCCAGGCGATCCGTTTGTCATCACGGTACCGACTACCTTGGCGGACTTTTATCGTACTAGCTACGACTATACCAGTCCTTGGTACGATGCCTCATTCGTCCGAATTATTCGTTTGGTGGCCTGGGCGTTCGGCATTTTCCTACCTGGGCTCTACATCGCCCTCACCGAGGTCAATCCTGATCTCATCTCGCCGTCGCTTCTGGACATTGTGGCGGGAAGTCATACCGGCCTTCCCTTTACGCCGTTTGTCGAAGTGATGGTCATGATTCTGGTCATCGAAATTCTGCGTGAGGCTGCGCTGCGCCTGCCCACCGTCTTGGCGTCCACTATTGGCACGGTGGGCGCGATCGTCGTGGGCACGTCCGTGGTGAAGGCGGGATTCGTCAGTGCTCAAATTATTGTGGTCATGACCATGACGGCTTTGAGCTTATTTAGTGGGCCAGCTTATGAGCTCATCGCTAGCTGGCGAATGATAAACTGGCTCATGCTCCTCAGTGCCTTCATCATGGGTATTTATGGCATGTTGCTGGTCTCATTGTGGTTGTCCATCGAGTTGGTGAGCTTGAGTTCTTTTGGCACACCATATTTTGCACCTTTTAGTCCGTGGCGGCCCAAGGACTGGGGAAACTTTTTGTGGCGCACACCATGGGTCTACTTGCGGCGCCGACTTACGGAAACGCGTACCCAAGATCTGCGCTGGATGGACCAGTCGTAAATGGGGACCTGGCGTTGGGTGAGGGGCACTGTGGCAGCGATGCTGCTAGGGGCAAGTTTGACCGGGTGTTGGGACCAGCATCCGGTAGAGTTTCGTGCCCCAGTTGCCGGCATATCGATCGACCCCACTAGCCGGCCTGACCGCTATGCCTTCACATTTCTCTTTCCCAACGTAACTATTACTGCCTCCAGTATTGAATCGATCCCGACGGACCAGCAATTTTATTCCATTTCCGTGACGGCCCCGACCTTGATACAGGCGGTGGATGATGTGCAGCACCGCCAAAGCCGAGCTTTGTATATGGGTCAAGTTCGCATTTTATGCCTCTCAACCCGCCTTCCTGTGCAGGTGTGGCGAAGTGTGCTCCAGGAGTCGGCCGATTCGGGCCGATTTGTCATGACATTTTGGGTATTGACGTCGCCGGAGGCTCGGAAAGTGCTGGAGAGCATTTCACCTAGCGAGGTGGTACCCGACGTGGCACTGTACCGAGCCCTCAACAGTCGCGTGCAACCCGTGCTTTGGCCTGGCCGCGGGTGGCGGGTTTGGGAAGACATGGTTACACCTGGCATCTCGCCAGCAGTGATGGAGGTTCATCCGTCGGGACAACAAGTGGCGCTTCACCAGTTGGCGGTGCTCGGTCCGCATGGGATTGTACGCTGGGACGGCGATCAGACGGATGGTTGGGCATATGCAGTAGGTCGGGTCATTCGCGAAACGGAAACCGTGCGAGTGGACCAGCAAGCGACGTCCGTCGGGTTGATTCGGGCACACACCCGAACCCGGGTTGTGCGGACCCCAAGCGGAGTGGTCGTACAGTTGCACTTGCGCTGTTCCGGCGAGGTTGTCGGGGGGGGAGTCGGACAACAAGACAGTATCGCCATGGACCGAAAGGTGGAAGAAAGAGTGGCAGACCTTATCCAGCAGAAGGTTCTAGCAGCGTGGCGGGAGGCTGTCGCGACACATACGGACCCGATGGGGTTTCATCGACTGGCCCATTGGTCAGATGCCCGAATTACTGATAACGCGGCGGATTGGTCGAGGTGGACACTGGAAACCCAAGTGCGATTCGCGTTGCGGGACGAGGGGGCCCTCCGGTGAATCAGACCCCGCTGAATTCTATAGCCGTTATCTGGATAGCGTTTGCCAGCATTGTAACGGACGGCCTGTTTGTATGGCCTCTTCACATTGTGACGGCAGCAGGTCAGAATGCCGATATCGCGCTTATGCTGGCCGCGCTCTGGGGCATGGCGGTGGCCATCATGAATCCAGCACGGGAACCCCAGCCGGGGATCTGGCAGGCGATTTTCCGCGGTCTTAACACCGTGGGGGTGGTCGGGGTAGTCATCCTGGATGCGGTCATGGTGGCTGAACTAGCAGGCATGTTGCAGACGTTCTATTATCTTGATACCCCTCGGTGGGCGCTCTCCACGCCCCTGCTTGTTGTCGCAGCGTCTGCCGCCATGCGCCGCGGCAACGTACCGTGGCGGGTCGTAGCCTTGTGGGTCCCTGTGTTGGCAGCGGGATCTGTGGTCATCTTGGGAATCTCATTCTCGACCGTACACCACCTACGACCGTTAGCACCCAATCAGGTTGTACAGGTGATGCCCATTATCAAGGCCACGGGAGTGATCGCTTTCATCGGCCTCTCCGTTGGAGTCACCCTGCGCATGGGGGGGGCCATGGCGGCCAAGGCCCCGCGATGGCCATGGCGCCTGGCGGCCATCGAAATTCCTATCCTGTTTTTCATTCTCCTCTATGTGGTTGCTATGGGGTCCCTAGGTCCTGAAGCTCTCGTGCAAGTACGGTGGCCGTTAGTCTTTGTACTCGATCACGTCACCCTGGACAGCACATTTTTTCTCTCTCGTATTGGCATCTTGGTCATCCTGACGTGGACCGTTGGAATAGGAGTCGGACTTATCGTGCACCTGCGGCTGACTCAATGGGTCGTGAGTTACCGATGGCCCCGCACCGCCCGGTGGACCCCAATCCTTGTGACAGCGTGGTGGTGGGTGGGGGGATTGGTCATCACTTCGCCTCAAGCAGCGACGCGACTCGTTCTCGATTGGATTGATCCGGCCGTGCCCTTTTATTTGGGAACCGAGTTTCTGATCCTTATGGCAAGTTGGCTCCTCTTAAGACCCAACGCACCGCAATCACCCGGGACCTCTACAAGATGAAACCGGCGAGAACGGTCTAGTTTAACCCGGCGCCTTGTCTCTTTCACCGGCGTTTTGTGTGCAGGCAAGAAACCATTGACACACGGTCTCACCTATTGTATTTATTTATACCAGATGGTTAATAAAAAAGGGAGGCGGCCCATGGGCGGGTTTCGGGGATGGGAGCGGATTTCCACGTGGTTTACGGGGCGTTGGACCCGCTGGTTGACGGTCGCTGTGTGGGTGTTGGCGGCTATGGTGGTGACGTTGGTGCTGCCGGCGGTTTCCAAGGTTGAGTCAACCAATCCGGCCAACCTGCCGGCGAGTGCTTCGTCCGTTCTTGCCAGTAAAATCGAGAACGGAGCTTTTCACGCGTCACATGGCAGTCCGGGCCTGGTGGTCTTTTATCGCAAAGGCGGACTGAAACCGCAGGATTACGCAGGCATTGCTGGGTTTCTGAACCGCCTGGATCATCATCGGCTGCCCGATCAGACCGGATCGGTGCCCTACGCCGGGGTGCCCGCCAGCGCATTGCACCGGCTGACCCTGCGTTCCGGCACCACCTTGGTTGTGCCGTTGCTTTTCCACCAGACGGGGGACAGCAAAACCCTGGCTGCCATTAAACAAGACACCGGACGGGCACTGGAAACGAGCACGGGAAACAATCTCTTGCGTGTTCCCACGGACTCCGGGCATTTGTCCGCGCGGCTCACCGGTCCCATGGGCATCGCCATCGACACCACGGGGCTCTTTAAGAATGCGGATGTGGCATTGTTGGCTGGGACCACGATGCTGATCCTGATTTTGCTGCTGCTCATCTACCGCTCTCCGCTGTTGCCTTGGATTCCTTTGGTGAGCGTGGGGCTGAGCTATGCGGTGACCTCTGGTCTCTTGGCGGCACTGGTGAAAGCGCACGCCATTTTAATCGATGCCCAAACCGTATCCATCATGACCGTTTTAATGTTCGGTGCAGGCACGGACT
Source organism: Bacillota bacterium (assembly GCA_021798975.1). Classification (GTDB taxonomy): domain Bacteria; phylum Bacillota; class Sulfobacillia; order Sulfobacillales; family Sulfobacillaceae; genus Sulfobacillus_B. Next base: position 5,643 of record JAJZBJ010000070.1, read on the forward strand.
ATACCCTGTTTGTGATTTCCCGGTATCGCGGGGAGTTGTGGCGCCATGAACGGCCCATCGACGCGCTGCGGGCTGCCTACCGCGAGGTATCGGGTGCCGTGGCGATGAGTGCCGGCACGGTGATGGCGGCGCTATTAACACTGCTGGTGTCCATCTATGGGTCGGATCATCGATTTGCCATCCCCTTCGCAGTAGGCGTCGGCATGACCGCCCTGGCCTCGTTGACCTTGGTCCCGGCGCTCCTCAGCATTTTGGGACGGCCGGCTTTCTGGCCGTATACGCCAAAGGTTGGAAAGACTCCTCCCAAGGGCCGCACCTGGTTGGCCGCGCTGGTGACACGCCGGGCCTGGCCGGTGGCCATCGGGGCGGTGATTGTCCTGGCCGGCCTGGCTCTCAACGCAGGCCATATTCGGACGACCTATAATCTCTTGTCCGAGCTCCCGGCATCCACCCAGTCGGTGCAAGGATTCCACCTGCTCTCGCGGGCGGAGGGCCCCGGCGCGTTGAGCCCGGTGGCGGTGGTAGTGGAGGGCCCGGCAGCCCACCGCAATATTGCCGCGGCGTTGCGCGAGTCGCGGGTCGTGACCCGGGTTGATGCTGTCCAGTTCGGGCAGTGGAAGGGAAAGCCGGTGGCGGTCTACCAAGTAGAAATCTCCCACAACCCGTTGTCGGAGAGTGCCATGCAACAGCTTGGAAGCGTGCGCCGCGCGGCGTCTGCGGCCCTTGCGCCGGGTACCCATGTGTACCTCGGCGGGGAGACCGCCCAGAATGCCGACAGCGCCGCGGCTATCGCGCACGATACCCATTGGGTGATCCCCTTGGTGCTTGCCATCATCTTTGTTCTGCTGCTGGTCTACTTGCGCTCCATCGTGGCTTCCATCTATTTGATATTGACAGTGATTCTGTCCTTTTTCGCCGCCTTGGGGGCAGGCTGGATTCTCTTGCACAACATTCTCGGCATAGCGGGATGGGCTGGTGGCGTGACCCTGTACGCGTTCGTGTTTTTGGTGGCGCTGGGCGAGGACTACAACATCTTTATGCTGTCCGCCATCTGGTCCCGGCGGCGGCAGGAGGCCATGCCGGACGCCATTCGCTGGGGCATCCGGACCTCGGGCCCGGTGATTAGCGCGGCCGGGTTGATTTTGGCCGGGACGTTCGCGGTCCTGACAGGGCTGCCGCTGCGCATTTTGCTGGAATTCGGGTCGGTGGCGGCCATCGGGGTGCTCCTTGATACGTTTGTGGTACGGTCGCTCTTAGTCCCTGCCATCACCGCGATCCTGGGAGATGCCGCGCTATGGCCGTCTAAGTCGCGAGCGGCGAGCATCTCTCCCGCCCCCGGGACCCGCATGGATAAATAATGGCGCTGCGCACGGTACGAAGCCACTTTGCTGTGCCGTATGATAGTGTCAAGACATAGTGTCAAGACATGGTGGTGATGCGGCGAAGGGGGATGGACATGGCGATCCAAGTCGGCGCTCAGGTACGGGATCCGCGATTCAGCGATCCCCGGACAGGCGAGGTGATCGAGGTCATCCGGAATCCGGCCTGTCTCATGCGGACGTTGGTGATTCAATGGGCGGATGACCTGACGGTGGACGAGCTGCAGGAAATTGAGTTTGGGCCGCTGGAAGATTAGGGAGGGAATAGCCGGTGATGCCGATGACCATAGGCGGGGTGCGCATGCCCGCGGAGCCGTCCGATACCATCAGGGTGTTGGTGGACCGCCTGTGGCCCCGCGGCATCGCCAAGGCCTCGGTGCCGTGGGACATCTGGGCTCAAGAGATGTCGCCCAGTACCGTGCTCAGGCGCTGGTACGGGCATGATCCGGACCGCTACGAAGAATTTCGCCGCCGCTATTTCGCTGAGCTTCGGGCCTCCCTGCCCAACGCCGCTGTGGATCAGGTGATGGGTGTTTGGCGGGAGAGGCCGGTGATGCTGGTCACGGCCAGCCGCGAGGTGGTGCAGAGTCATGTGCCGGTGCTGCGGGAGTTTCTGATGGATTTGGCCGGGGCGGAGCAGTTGCGCTAGCTGGCAGAGCCAGACGCGGGACGTTTGAGGTATCCTGTACTGGAGATTTCGGGCGCCAGGCAGATGGTGGCCGGCCCATGGGAGGACTCAGCATGGCTCACGTCATTACTCAGCGGTGCATCGATGAGAAAGACCAAAGTTGTGTCGCGGTATGTCCCGTCGATTGTATCCACCCCAGTTCCGACATGGACGATCCCGCCGAATTCGAGCTCGCACCGCAGCTCTACATCGATCCGGAGGTCTGCATCGACTGCGGCGCCTGCATTCCGGAATGCCCGGTGGACGCCATTTTTTATATCGGCGATTTGCCGGCAGCGTTTCATGACGCCATTGACACCAATCGCCGCTTCTACCAGAACCGGCCGTCATAAGGCGGACACACAGAGAGGCGGCCCCCCGGGGCCGCCTCCGAAACTTCGTCGAGGGTTAGGGTTCCCACGGCGGAGGCCCGTCAGGACTGACAACAGTTGTGGTTGTGGTACCCGATGCGACGTGATGCGGAGTCTGATTGGGCGAATGCGCAATCAGGGTGAGCGTGAGAACGGTGAGACTCAGCACCGCGATAATCCATGTTCGGATAGCCTGCATAAAACTCGCCTCCTTCAGTTTGAAGCGTGCCAAAGCCGGCGCATCCGGGTCAATCTTTTGAGGCCTATTCGCTTGCGGAACCGTGGGCTCCGGGTGCAGAATGGCTCTCAGACGGTCATGACATCTTGAGAGGGGCAGACGCGGTGACGGAACCCCATTGGACTCGGCAGTACACCCTGGGCCAAGCACGCCGATGGAACAGCCTGCTGGCGCTGCGCCAAGTCATGCGGGCGCAGCGGCAAGGACACCCTGGACAAGCCTATCGATTGGTCGTCCATCTCATTCGCACCGCGGTGCGCCACGGGGAACAGGAACGTGCCCTGGCCCTGCGGGAATGGCTGGGACCGGTCGCGGACAAGCCGTTTCCCGCCTCGGCAGCTCGCCGTACGGCCCTGCAACTGGCGGAGGCGGCCCACCGGGCGGCCATGGCCGAAAACTGGGCTGACGCTCTCGAGACCAACGAAACGCTGTTGGCGGTGGGCGGGCAGACGCTCGATGTGCGCGGCCGGGTGAAAAGAAACCGTGCGGTCGCGCTTCACATGCTGGGACATTTAGACCGCGCCGTGGAGGCCTACCAAGCGCTTGAGGACGACACCGAAGTCTGGATCCAGATGGCCCCTCTATACCGGGTCACGTTCTACTTGAGCCGTCAAAGCATTTATGTCTACCAGTACCGCCCTATCGACGAGCTGCGGGTGGATCAGAGTACGCGCCTCTTTCCCGACGCGCCCTTTACCTGGGCGACGTATTGGTGGGTGATGGGCCACGCGGCCTTGCGAAAATCTCAAGAGCGGCTGCGCCCCGTGCGCGATGCCAGTCTCCGAACGTTCGGACTGACATGGAGCACCCATTGGGATCGAGCCCTGTGGGGGCTCGATCTCTTGGCGGCGGCTGGAACGGAGGACGAGGAGCGCGCCGCGCAGCGGGTGCGAGCGGCGCTGGGCGATCCGGTGACGCTGCAAACCATCGGCCGGGGTCCATGGTTGGATTTGCATGCCGACTGGCTGTGGTATCAGATGGGACGCGGCCTGCGGGAAGCGGCGCCCTATTTGGCGGCGCATATTGCCTGGTGCCGGGCCAATGGCTATCCGGGCTGGGCCTCGTATTGGGAGATGGCTGGCGTATAAGAGACGGGCGGACACCAGTCCGCCCGTTTTATTCATACGCTGATGGTTCGTGAGCTTCCCAAAATGTGCGGTGCTGGGATATCACGTGGGGCCGGATGCGGTTCACGACGATGTCCTGGAAGTAGGGCGTCTTGATGTGGGTCTCAAAGGCCGCCTGGTCCCGATATACCTCGTATACCATGAAATCGGCGGACGAGTCCTGATTGCTGTGCACCTGATAGAGGATGCAGCCGGGTTCGTTTTCCCGCACCAGCCGCATCATCTCGGCATAGTCCTGCACGACCGCTTCGAGCGCCTCCGCTCGAATGGTGTTGTGGGCTGTCAATATCACCATCGCTGTCTGCGTCACCCCCTGTCATGAGCTTAAGTGTCCCTGGTATTGGTCGCGCAGCGCCCGCTTGAGGAACTTACCGACCGTTGTCTTGGGAATTTCGCTCAGAAAGAGAATGTCGTCCGGCATCCACCATCGCGGGTAGTATTGGCCCAGGTGCTCCAAAAGTTCCTCCTTGGCGGCCGTCTTCCCCGGCTTTAGGACGACGAACGCCAACGGTCGTTCATCCCATTTGGGATGCGGCACTCCCACCACCGCGGCTTCAAAGACCGCGGGGTGGGCCATCAAGGCGTTCTCCAAATCCACCGATGAAATCCATTCGCCGCCGCTTTTGACCACGTCCTTAGCCCGGTCCACGAGTCGGACATAGCCTTCCGGGTCGATGGTGGCAATGTCGCCCGTCTTGAGCCAGCCATCCTCAAAGCTCATCGGAGTCCGAGCGTCGTCGTAGTATTCGTCGGCGACCCAGGGGCCGCGCAACCACAGTTCGCCCATCGTTTCGCCATCCCAGGGTGCGTCTTGCCCGTCCCGCACCAGCCGCATGTCGAGGCCCAGTGTCAATAACCCTTGGGTCGATTTCAGATTGGCAATGTCCTCGGCGGGCCGGTCCCGGAGGGTGCCTTTGACGCGGGCTACGGTCGCCAGCGGGGTGGTCTCAGTCATGCCATAGGCGTGGGTAAAGGGAATGTGAAATCCTTCCTCATAGGTGCGAATCAGGGCCGGAGGCGCGGCCGATCCGCCGCACAGCACCATGCGGAGAGCCAAGGGGACGGGGGACTTCTCGAGAATTTGCGCCACCCCCAGCCACACGGTCGGCACGCCGGCGCTGAGAGTCACCGCCTCCTGTTTCATCAAGTCGACCAGGTCTTGAGGGGTCGGTTGGGGGCCGGGCAGCACTATCTTGGCTCCGAACGCCACCGCGGCGTGGGGCAGCCCCCAGGCGTTGACGTGGAACATCGGCACCACAGGAAGCACCGTATCGGCGTCGGAGAGCGCAATGCCGTTTACCATCCCAATGCCGAGCGTGTGCAGGTAGAGGCCTCGGTGACTGTACATCACACCCTTGGGATTTCCGGTGGTAGCGGACGTGTAGCAGATGCCCAGCGGGGCGTCTTCCGGCATGTCGGGATCGTAGGCGATACCGGGATCGGCCTGAGCGATGAGATCTTCATACGCATAGGCTGGCTGGAGGGGGCTCTGCGTGAGATTAGGGTGGTCGCCCAGGACGATGACAGCCCGTACGTGCGGCAATTGCTCGCCGATGGGACGGAGCAGCGGCAGAAGTGCTTCGTCGACGAGCAAAACCCGATCTCCCGCATGGTGAATGACGTAGCGCAGGTGATCCGTGGGCAGGCGCAGATTGATGGTGTGGAGCACGTTTCCCATGAGCGGAATGGCAAAATAGGCTTCCAAATGGCGGTAATCATTCCAGGCGATCGTGCCGATGCGTTCGCCCGGCTGCACCCCCAAGGCGCGGAGCGCCGAGGAAAGGCGCCTGACGCGCTCGCCGAACTGCCGGTACTGGTATCGGTGCTGCCCATCCGGCCCCCGGCTGACAATCCATTGTTCGGGGTACATTTGCTGAGAATATTTAAAGAGCCCATAGAGGTTCAGGGGCGTGTGCATCATGGAGAACCACTCCCTTTACTAAAGTCCGCATGCTCGGGTGTGCGGCTTTCCGCCCGGGCCTCCAAAAATTGAATAGTGCGTGAATTAGTGCGGTGAACTCATGGTAATGCGGATGGGCCTCTTTGTCTATGGGATTAGGGGCGCTGCAGCGGGGAACGCAGATGCGGCACCCGGAGACGCTGGGCATGGTGTTTGAGCGAGGGCCAAAGGGTCCAGGCGAGAGGCGCCCAAATCATCAAGACCTGCAAGATTTGCAGCGACGCGGGGAGACCCAGGGGCCATCCGGTGGCGCGTACTATCTCGAGATAGGCGAGATATTGCACCAACTGGGCGGCCCGCTGGCGGCGGCTGACCAGATAGAACGGCAAGGCCCAGCTGAGATACCAAAACTGCAGCCACGACATCAGCACTAACGCCACGGCCAACAAGGCATCGCCGAGATAGGCGGGATCATGGGTCTTGTAGAACTGGTGGGCTGCCCGGACATACAGGGTCAGAAACGCTGCGGTGACAGCTAAGGAGGCCCAGACGCGGCTCGGCCGGCGTGCCATATGCCCGAGATGGACCAGCGTGCCCTGGATGACGAAAGCGGGTGAACGCAGGTAGAGGTGGGCGGTTCCGAGCGGCCCGAGAAGGGTGTCAGGACCGCGCCAGAAGGGCGCCAGCGTGCACAGGCCGGCGGCCACGGCAAATCCTGCCGCGGTGAGGCGCTGCGACCATCGCGGAGGTATGAATGCCAGCCATGCCAACGGGAGCAGGGAGACATATTTGACGGCGGCCGAGAGACCGGCCGCGAGCCCGGCCCAGGCCCAGGCGCGGCGGTTCGACAGCCAGAAGCTCAACACCGCCAGCATCATCATGATGACATCGTTGTGCCCATTGGCCAGGAACTCGATGGCAATCACGGGGTGCAGGAGAAAGCGGATGCCGCTCCCGGCGCGCAACTTGTTGAGAAGCCAGGCGGTAAGCATCGTGCTCCCCAGGGCGAGCCCTTTCCACCACGCAAAAAAGGCGCCAAACCCTGCGGGCAGAACCCGTCCCCACCCGCGCAACAACAAGAACCAGCCCGGTCCATAGGGATTCACGGTGTGCTGCCAACCGGCTCGAACGAGCCACATATCGTGGCGCCACAGCGGAATGGCGGCGATGGGGGTGATCATAGGGTTGTGGTGGTAGATCGTCAGGATGCGCCACTCGCCGAAATAGACGAAGATGTCGTGGGATACGAAGGGAAAGGACATAGCGCCGAGCAGGAGAATGGCGGCCACCAGGCCCCAAGGGCGGCGCCCTTGGTTCCACGAGCTTTCCACATGCCGGTAAGCCCAAATCAACAGGGTGACGCCGACAAGGTACCAGAGTGCGGTGCCGATGCGGTCCAGAAGCAGGTGGGGACTCAAGAATCCCAGCGGAGACTTCAGCAGGGTGGACAGAGGTGCGGCGCCCGTCCACCACAGCATGGTCGGTATATCCAGCCATATCCAAGCCAGTGCCATCCAATGGAACGGCCGCGCGGTGATTCGGGTGTTCATGGCCCACCTCGGGAATCGGGATGGGATCAGCATGCCCGCCACAAATGGGCCGCATGCGCGCGGTCAACCACAAACCGCCACAGAAGGACCGGGAGTCGGCCCAGGGCCATCTCCCGGCTTGCTATCCCGAGGCGGTGCTTACGAAAATTGAGGAAGCCAGGGCGCCAGCTCTGTCAGGTACTCGTCTACCAGCTGTTTGGCCACGGTGTAGGAAGGGACTAGCGGATGCACGGTGAGCGCTTCAATCGCCCGCTGCCGGTCGCCCGCCACGGCGGCTTCGACCGTGAGGCGTTCGTATTCCTTGACGCTCAGAACCAATCCTTCAATGGCGCGCGGCATCGCCCCGATTGACAGGGGATGGGGGCCGTCCGGTCCCACGGCGGCCGACAGCTCGACCACATCGTGGTCTTCGAGCTGCGAGAGCGCCCCGCGATTGGGGGTGTTGACAATCATGGGGCTGGTGGGGCGGCCGACGATATTTTGGGCGCACTGCAGCGCAATTCCGGCGTAGCCCACGTCCTCGGACATGACCGCCGGACGGTCGTCCCGGCCCTTACCGGAGGCATGCATTTCCCGCTGCATGTAGGTTTGGTGGCGGGTGCCCATGGTTTTGGTGTAGATGTCCCAAGCTTGGCCAAAGTCTTTAGACCGCACGGCTGCCCCGACGCCAGCAAAGAGTTCCCGGGTCAATTGTTCGACTTGCATGCCGCGGGTCTCCCCAACGGCTTCGACATTCCTGACGGCGTCTGCCCCATAATAGAAGTAGTACAGGTATTCGTTGGGCAGCATCCCTAACGACTGAATCAGCTCGGGGTCAAAGGCAGCAAATTCGGCGTCGCGGCGGCTCAAGTCCCGGTAGTGGTCCAGCAGATGCGCCATCTTGGAGGTGCCGTCCACCCGCACGTCGGTGACCCATCCGAGGTGATTCAGGCCCATATAGCTCATCTGGACGCGCTCCGGTTCAACCGTAAGGTATTGGGCAATCCGCTTTTTGAGGATTTCGGGCGAGTCGCAAATGCCAATGGTGCGGGTCATGCCATGGTCGATGAGAGCTTGGGTCACAATGCCGGCCGGGTTGGTGAAATTGAGCAGCCAAGCCTCGGGCGCGACCTCTTGAATGATGTCCGCGTACCGGAGAACGGCTGGGATGGTGCGCAGCGCCATGGCGAATCCGCCCGGGCCGGTTGTTTCTTGGCCCACCACCCCGTGGCGCAGCGCTACCTTCTCGTCAACGATGCGGCCCTGGCTCTCGCCCACTCGGATGGCGCTGAAGACAAAGTCCGCCCCCGCCAGCGCTTCGCGGATGTCGGTGGTGTAGTCCAAGCGGATGGCGCTCTGTGCCTCCCGCAGCAGGTGTTGGGCCAACTGGCCCATGATGGAAAGCCGTTCCTCCTCAATATCGAACAAGGTCACGCGATCAAACGTGCCGGCCTGTCCTTCGTGAATCAGACCCCGGATTAAAAGGGGCAAACGGACACCGCCGCCGCCCAGTACGGTAAGTTTCATCTCGGAAAGCCTCCTCAGTCTATGGCGTGAAGACGATGGGTGAATGGTCTCAGAGCCCACCCGGCTGGTTCAAGGTAATGGTTGGCGTCCGCCAGTCGGGCCGCGGTGGATGTTCCACCGAATCCGCGCACCGACTGCCGACCGCAATAGCTCCCCAGGTCCACCGCTTGCCGGAAGGTGGCGCCGTTAATCAGCCCCGCCAAAACGCCCGCCGTAAAGTTGTCGCCCGCCCCGGTGGAATCCACAACAGGGGTCGGGTCGGAGGCGAAGGGACGCGGCGGGGATGCGAGCTCCCGGTAGAGGCCGCCCTGATCGGCATTGGTAATCGCAAAGCGGGGCGCCAGGGCTTCAAGCGCCTGCCCCGCCGCACGGAGACTGTGGGTGCGGGTGATGGCCTCCGCCTCCTGGCGATTGGCCAGGAACAAGTGCGAACAGGCGATAAGATGGATGAGATCGGGATCCTGGAGCCACTCCGGATCCCAGGCCGTGCCCATGGAGACCTGAATATTCTTCTTTAGCGCCAGTTCGACCAACGGCAGGGTGTGTGGGTGGGCGCCGAGATGGAGCCATGAGGCCGAGACTTCATTTACCACGCGCAGGCAGTGGGCTTGGAAGGCCGCATGGTGCTGGGAACTCTCGTAGGTGAGGAAACCCCGGTCGCCGCCGTGATTAATGGCGACCGTGACAAACGGCAACGGATCGGGAGATTGATAGGCCCACTGGGTATCCACGCCTTCGGATTCCAATAGCCCTTTGACCACCTGCTCGAGGGGTCCTTGGCCGAAAGGGCTCAAGATAGCCACTTTGAGGCCCAGCCGCGCCGCGGCTACCGCCGTGATAAAGGCTCCGCCGCCGGAAAAGCCGAAAGCCCCACAATGCACCTCC
>JAJZBJ010000071.1 GCA_021798975.1 Bacillota bacterium
GCTGATGAAGTTGACGGCGAGTTGCAACAGAATGAAGGCTAAACCCGGAAACAGCATCAGCCACCAGTAACCCGACATGAGGTCGGTGCTGCCGCTTGATACCATGCCGGCCCAATTCGGCCACGGTGGCGGCAACCCAAATCCCAAAAAGCTGACCGTAGCGACCACGAGAATGGCGGCCGCGACCTGGTTGCTAGCCGCGGTGAGGATGGTGCCCCACAGATTGGGCAGCAAGTGCTGGATTAAAATTCGCCACTGGCTGGCTCCCAGCGAACGGGCGGCTTCGATGTAGTCCCGCTCCCGGGTACTGAGGGTTTCTGCGCGCACCAGGCGCGCGATGAGCGGCCACGTGGTGGCCCCCACCACAAACACCATGGTGATGGGCGACGGACGCAACAGCACCATAATCAGCATCAGAGGCAGCAACTGCGGAATGCTGAGCACGACGTCCGTGGCCCAAGTCGTGGCCCGATCCACCAATCCGCCGGAAAAACCCCCCAGGAGACCCACCAGAGTCCCCAGCCCACCCGCCACCGCGGATGAGGCCAAACCCACGAGAATCAGGCCGCGCCCGCCGTACATCATCCGGGCCAATTCACTGCGGCCCAAGGCGTCGGTGCCTAAGGGGAACTGTGCCGAGGGCGGCTGGGCCAGGTGTGCCAGGTGGAGGGCTAAAGGGTTTTGCGGAAAGACGACCGGTCCCAAAAAGCAGAACAGGATCAAGAATATCAGGATCGCCAGGCCTATCCAGAGCGTGGGCCGGGTCCAAAGTCTCCGGAGTCTTGAAACCGATTGGGAAGGGGTGGCTGCACGGGTGTCAGCGGCTGCATAGACTTCGGCCATGAACATCTCCTCGAGGTCCCAGCGGCTCGGGGTGAAAGCCGCGTGATGAAGTATGACGTGGATTTCGCGGTTTGCGGCAAAGAATCCTCCCCGGAGACGAGATGGCTGACTTTTTCCTGAACCGGCTGATATCCGGCTCGGAACTGGGAAACACTGGTTCTGGGGGTGTGACATGTCTGATATCGAATCACGCGGCGGGCGTTATCGCATTAGGCCTGCTGGCAAACGCATGGAAAAGCCACAATCGAAATCCAGCAACAGCGGTACGGTCCGGGAGGCGATCTTCGGTTTGAATGACGGACTCGTGGCCACCATCGGGCTGGTGTCCGGCGAGGCGTTGTCCCATCAACCCCGGGGTTCCATCGTCATTGCGGGTTTGTCCGCCATTGGAGCGGCCATGGTTTCGATGGCGGTCGGTTCCTATCTCGCCACATCGTCGGAGAACGATTTCATGAACAAAGAAATTCGACAGCAAGAGAAAGCCATTCGCGAACATCCCAAACGCGAACACCACCATGTGCGCCACCTCTTGAAAGAGATTGGCGTGCCCACCCAGACCGTGGGCGATACTGCCGCCAATATTGTGGCAAGCCGTCCGCGCTGGCTGAAATTCATGATTCGCGAGAATCTCGGGATTCATCAAAACCGCGCGGAGAAGCCGCTCAAAAACTCCTTGGTGATGGCCGTCGCCGTCATCGTCGGTTCGGCGCCGCCCGTTATTCCTTACCTTCTTCCCTTGCGGCTGACCATGGCGCGCGACATCAGCTGGGCCGTGGCGGTGGTGGCGGCGTTGGTGCTGGGCGGGGTCAAAGGGCTGTTAACGGAGACCTCCGTAGCCAAGAGTTCCGTGGCCTTTGGCGTGTTGGTCTCACTGTCGGCGTTGGTCGGCGCCTTGATCGGATACGGCCTCGGAGTGGCTGGCGCTTGACGTATCTTCAGGAAATATTAAGAATCGATTCAGGCTTGGCTTATATCTTCTTGTTATCATTACAGACGACGTTTTCTAAAAAAGCGGCGCCGTTCGGTGCTGTGCCATAGACTCTGTTCTAGCGGCTGGAAATATATTTGAGATATCAGGGATTCGAAGACGGTTAGGGTGTTGGCTTTCGCGAATCTCTCTATATGAGGCAGGTTTCGGGGTCGATTTTCGGCTATGATTATGTCGACAATGATGGCACGCTTAGCGCAGGTCGGGGACCGTACGCTTCTTTGTGCTTTCACGAGGCCGCCCTTGGGCACTCGAGTCAAAACGGAGGAGGAGAACATGTCTCCAAAACACGGGATGAACTTAACAGAACTGCTTAACGAGAGACCTTCTGAAAACCCGTACCTCACCATTGCCGAGGGTGGCACGTGGAGTTATGGCGAAACCCTGGCTGAGGTGACAGCCCGGGGCGAGGCACTTGCTGGATGGGGAATCCATGCGGGCCAACGCGTTGCCTTAAAAGTTTCGGACCCGGGAGAATTCATTCTCTGGTTCCTAGCCATATTGAATATTGATTGCACCGCGGTGCCGATTAATCCTTCAGCACCCCCGGACGATGTGCGCCGAACTCTGGAGAAGAGCGGCAGCACGGCCCTTTTTGATGGAACTCATCCGCCGACGATGCTGGTGGGGACACCTACGGTCGTGAAGAACCGCAGCCGTCAAGGATCCGGTGTCATACTGCTGACCTCGGGATCGACCGGCGATCCCAAGCCGGTGGGCCTCCCGCTGGCGGCGCTGCTGCATACGGCGCGCCAGGTCGTGAAGGCGCATCGACTCACGGTGGACGATCGCGGATTTTCACCCTTGCCGCTGTTCCATATCAATGCCTTGGTGGTGGCGGTGCTGGGCACATTGGTAGCCGGCGCCAGCATTGTGATTTCCAATGGCTTCCACGCCTCAGATTTTTGGGATGTGGTGGAGGAGGAGCAGGTCACCTGGATTAATGCCGTGCCATCGATTTTGATGGTGTTGAGCCAACGCCCCGAAGCGCCCCACAATCCCGAGCGGATTCGGTTTATCCGCTCGGCGTCAGCCCCGCTTCCCCGAGCAACCCGAGAACGGATTGAGGAACGCTTCCGTATCGGAGTGGTGGAGACCTACGGGATGACCGAAGCGGGTAGTCAAATTACGTCCAACCCGTTGCCGTCCGACGGCCCTCAGGCTGGTTCGGTGGGGTTGCCATTCGGCATTGAAGTGCGGGTAGTGGACGAAGAGGGGCGAGAACTGGGAACCGGCGAGCGGGGGGCTGTGGAGATTCGCGGTCCGGGTGTGTTGGACCCGAACTGGGGTTCAAACCAGTGGGCCCGCCGGGTGATGAGCCAGGGGTGGTATCCCACCGGAGATTTGGGATTCTTGGATCGCGCAGGATTTTTATACCTGGACGGGCGCAGCCGCGACATTATCAACCGCGGCGGCGAGAAAATCTTTCCCCGCGAGGTGGAAGAGTGGTTGTTGACCCATCCAGAGGTGGCGGACTGTGCCGTGGTGGGACGGCCTCACCCGATTTTGGGCGAGGAACCCGTGGCCTTCGTGGTCGCGCGGGATGAGACGGCGCTCAAAATCGAGGGATTGGACGAGTTTGCCGAGCAGGGGTTGGCCCGGTTCAAGCGCCCGGCGGCCTTCTTTGTGGTCAAGAGCTTGCCGAAAGGAAGTACCGGCAAAGTGGCCCGGCAGGATTTGCGGAGACAGGTGCGCGAAGGGGGCGCCTGGTAGTGGCCGAAAAGCGGGCCTATATTCAAACGGCTGACTTTGTGCGCGCCTTGACCATTGTGTCGGTTGTGGTTGTCCACTCCACCTGGTACATGGCGGCGGGCGGGACGTGGGTGTCATCGGGCGCCGTGCTGGCGCTGATGCACTTTACACGGGAATCTTTCATGGCCTTGACCGGGTTTGTACTCACCTTGTCGCTGTTTGGCAAGAAGGTCAATTGGGGCAGCGTCTGGGTGAAGCGCTACAAGTTGGTGCTATTCCCCTACCTCATCTGGAGCGCCGCCTACATTCTTCTCTTTAAAGGCTATGTCGGGATCGGGCCCTTTCTAGCCACGTACGGTCATGACTTATTGACCGGGGCGGCATGGTTTCACTTGTACTACCTTCTCATCACCATGCAGTTCTATCTGATTTTGCCGCTGTTTTTACTCTTGATGCGGGTGGCGAAGAAGCATCCGGTGTGGGTTGTTGCGGGCGCCTTTGCATTCCAGATGGCGTTGATGGCGTACGACCAGTACTGGCGCGGCAGTCAATCGTGGATTAACCAGTATACCGGGGACGAAGTCTGGAGCTACGCGCTGTTCTTCGTGGTGGGCGGTGTGGCCGCCTTGCATTGGCCGAAAGTGCGGGAATGGCTTAAGGGCCACATGGCCACGGTGCTGTGGGCCAGTGTTGCCACCGCGGCGGTCATGCTGACGGCGTTCTTCCTGCAGACGTACCTGGGCCATGACATGATTTGGGCCGACAATGTCCTGCAGCCGGCCATGATGCCTTGGTCAGTCATGTCGATTGTTCTTTTGAGTGCCATTGGCGTGCGCTATGAGGCGGTTAAGGAGCGGATGCCGATGCGCTGGCCGGTGATTAAATGGCTCGCCGACCTTAGCTTTGGCATATACCTGGCGCATCCGATGCTGCTGCAATACTGGACCAATTTGGTCGCGGAACTGAACTTGTATCACCCTTCCTTCTGGTTGGACGGGCTCACGGCGGCCGTGCTGGTCGCCGGCACGGGACTAGCCATGGCCTTGATCGGGAAGACGCCTATCAGTCCTTGGATTATCGGTCGCGCGGCGCTGCGGCCCATGCGCGCCCCGGCCTTGCAAGCGGCGGGCCCAGACAATACGGTGCCCCAGCGTCTTCAGGAATCATAATGGAAAAAGGTCTCGGACTGGTCCGAGACCTTTTTCCATCCTGCGCTACATGCCGAGAAGTTTTTCTAAATTAGGCCGGTTGAAGCCAATCACCACGTGCCGGGTGCCGCCTGTTTCGATGACAGTCGTCGGGGTGCCCATCGATCCGAGCTCCATCAATTCCCGGCCATAATCGGGATTATCTCCCAAATCGCGTTGCTCAAACTTTACGCCCTTTTGTTGCAGCCACGCTGCCTCCTGGTGACAAGCGCCTCAGCCAGGGGATGTATACACGATAACTTTAGTATCCACTTGAATGCCTCCTCCAACAAGGAGCTTACCCAAAATGAGTGACCAGCACAACCTAGATGGTGGAAAAGATCGCCCAGACCACCAAGACGGAAAGCATTCCGCCAGCGCCAGCCCCCAGGGTCTTTAACCAGTTGGCGCGCGTCTGCCGCTTAGCCGCCAGGATAGCCAGCACGGCAAACCCGAGAATGGCTGCGTAATAGGGGAGCGGACTGTAGTAGGGAATGAGGCGGGTCAGGTTGGCGATGGCGAGCCACCCGGAGAGGACAATCAATTCCAGCTTCAGCCCGTCGACCGAGCTGTGGCGAGAACCCATGCGCTGCAGCAGCCACGCGGTAACCCAGGGAAAGAGATAGTACATCAGCACAAACAGGAAGAAGGCGCCGATAAAACGGTAAATCAGGGCCATGAGTTGAAAGTGGGTCTCCAGGAGCGAGCCGACACCAGTGGCGATGCCGGCCACCAGCGCGTTGCCCCAAAACATGCGTTCCGTCCAGAGCAGCCGGCCCGGACCTTGGAATGGATGGCGCAAAAAGCGCTGCCAATACATACGCACGTCGTCGAGTTCGCCAGCGCCAGTGGGCCGCGACGGTCCGGCGGGCGTCCGCCCGCGCTGCTTCTGGCGCCGCTCGCGCTTTCGGGCCTGGAATGAGATCGGGTCTTTCCGGTCCATGCGTTCACCTCTTGCCCGTGTCTTCCTACTATTATAGCGCCTTGGCGGCAAACCCGGGAGACGTGCGGGTGACACGTCCGAAGCCGGTTCGCTATACTGGGAGGGCGAGGAGGCGAATGACGTGAGCGACGAAATTACAGAGATTTTGAAGACCAGCCGGACCATCGCCGTGGTCGGTCTGTCCCCGAAGCCTGATCGGGCCAGCCACGAAGTGGCGGCATACCTGCAGAAGCACGGCTATCGGATTATTCCGGTCCATCCGCAAGCGACAGAGATATTGGGTGAAAAGGTTTATGCCCGGCTGGAGGACATCCCCGAGGCCGTGGACATTGTGGATGTCTTCCGCAAGCCCGACGACACGCCGCCGGTGGCCGAGTCGGCTGTCCGCATTGGGGCGAAGGTGCTGTGGCTGCAGTTGGGGATCGCGAACGAAGTGGCCGCATCCATTGCCTTGGCGGGGGGCTTGAAAGTGGTGCAAGATCGATGCATCAAGATTGAACACGCTGAGAGAATGGGGGCCTAAGGTTGGCAAAGGACAGTTCATTTGATGTGGTGTCGGAGCCCGATTGGTCGGAGGTCTTGAACGCCATTGACCAGACACGGCGCGAGGCCGGCACGCGGTACGACTTCCGCGGTCAAGACATCGAGATTGATTACGACCAGGCCAAACATGTCATTACCCTGGATGCGCCCGAGGGCCTTGTCATGGATTCGCTGCGCACGGTACTGGGGGAGAAAATGGCACGCCGGCAAGTATCACTGAAGTTCTTGGAATACGGTGAGATCGAGTCGCATGGCATGGCGCGGGCCCGGGTGCGCATCACCATCAAATCGGGCATTGAAA
Source organism: Bacillota bacterium (assembly GCA_021798975.1). Lineage (GTDB taxonomy): Bacteria > Bacillota > Sulfobacillia > Sulfobacillales > Sulfobacillaceae > Sulfobacillus_B. The sequence continues at coordinate 6,498 of JAJZBJ010000071.1, forward strand.
CCGAGGTGGCGAAAAAAATCCAAAAGGCCATCCGCGCCGTGGGGGTTAAGGTGGAGCCGCAAATTCAGGGCGACGCAGTGCGCGTCAGCGGCAAAAACCGTGATGACCTGCAGACCGTGATCCAGTTTTTAAAGAGCCAGGATTTCGGGATTGAACTGGCCTATACGAACTTCCGCACCTCGTAAGGCCAGGCGGACAGTCTGACCGGCAGCAAAGGAGACGGCTCATTGGCATACGCGCGCATCCAAGAGTGGCACCGTCCAGCCATCGAGACTCAACCTGTGTGGTATCGCGCGGCGATGGGAGCCGTCACGATGCTGGCTTTGCTGCTTCGCGCGGTGGGGGTCGGCGCCTATCCCCACCTGATCTATGACGAGTACTATTATGTGCCGGCCGCCGATGTGTTGTTGCATCGGCACCCGCCTACCGTCATCAAGAATATGGTGCCCGGCATCGATCCGAATTTGCTGTCCCATCCGCCGCTGGCCAAAGAGCTGATCGCGCTGTCGATCTATCTCCTCGGCAATCACCCGTGGGTGTGGCGATTGCCGGGGGTGGTGCTGGGGTCGCTGACGCCGCTGGTTGTGGGCCTCATCGCCTTCGAGTTGTTTGGCCGCCGTGCCGTGTCGGTGGCAGCGGCCCTCTTGGCGGCGGTCGACGGACTCCTCATTACGATGTCGCGGGTCGCGCTGCCGGATTCGCCGGCGGTACCTTTGGTGCTGGCGGGCATGTGGCTGATGCTGGTGATTCTGCGGCGTCTTCGGCGTGGCCAGCCGGTGTCGTGGGCGCGTTGGACCGGCCTCGGGGCCGTGATGGGACTGGCCTTGGCGTCCGAGTGGATTGGCGGGCAGGCCTTGGTGCTGGCCGCCTGCTGGCTGGCGGCGGCACCGGAGAGCCGCCGCCTTTGGAAGCGGTGGTTGCCGGTCTTGGTCATCATTCCATTTGCGGTTTACTATGCCAGCTATTTTTATGCATGGCCTTCCGGATACCATCAAGCGTGGTTGCCGCGGAATCCTTTTTGGGCATTTTTTCCTCTGCAGGTGATGATGTTCAAGGATATGTGGCATCTCACCTTTTTCCACCCTTGGACCTCCAACGCTTGGACGTGGCTTGGTATTCCTCGTCCCACGGCGTTGTTGCTGACCATCGCTCCGCACCACACGATCCGCATGATGGCGTTTTCGGATCCGTGGCTGGTCTGGATGGGTTTGGCCGCCATCGCCGGCGGACTGCTGCTGATCCGCCGGCAGCCTGCCGACCAGCGCCGCGCGTGGCTTTTTCTGCTGTGGTGGCTGCTGTGCTTCTACGGGACATGGCTAACGACCCCGCGATCAAAATTTCTGTATTATTTCACCACGGCTTCCGTAGGCTTGGACGTGGCCGCAGCGGCGGGATTGGTGCTGGCTTGGCGCGCGGCGGAGCGGATTCCATGGCGTGTGTGGGCGCAGACGGGGCTGGCTTTTTTCGGTCTTGTGGGCGTACTTAGCATCGCGTATTTGCTGCCGCTGTGGGCAGGCATCGCTATGCCGCGGCCCTTCTATCACGCGGTCTGGTCGCCCTCCTAATGGAATCCGCGGGTTCAGGCGCAACAGGTGTCCCAAACGCAGAGTTTTTCTCTCACATTGCACCCATCCCGGCAATCCGTGAGTGCCTGGTCGAGAGCGGGCGCGGCGATGCCGACGGTTCCCGTGCCCAGCCCCTGGGCTGTGTTTCGCGGGCAAGGCTCGCACAACACCGTGTATGCCGCGTCATGGCGCGTGAAGTCCGGCTATGCCCTGAAGCTTGGCACGTCCTTGGCCGAGGCGCCGGCCATCTCCGGGAGTACGGCATACCAGGAGACCATGAGCGATCAGTTGTATGCGATCGATATCCCGACCGGTTCGGTGGCGTGGTCGATCGGGTTGCCCAACATGGCCGTTGGCACGCCGGTGGTGGACGGCCAGACTGTGGTGGTGGGGCTGGGCAACAGTGTTTTTCAGCGCTATAGCCGCCAGGCAGGATGGATCCGGGGGACCGGGGCTAGTGGACTCATGGCGCTGAACGCCAAGACCGGCCACGAATTGTGGTGGTACCACACCAGCGGGGAAGCCATGGCCACGCCCGCAATCCAGGGAAAGACGGTCTATGACGTGACCGGCGCGGGACGATTGGTGGCCGTGGACCTGCTCACCGGCCACGAAGCATGGTCCTTGCAGTTGGCAGGATTCGACAGCACCTCGAGCCCTGTCATCGTGGGAAACCACCTGTATGTGGCCACCAACGCCTACTTTGCCAGTTATCCGGCCCAGCGCTCGACCGTCTGGTCGATTAACCTGACGAACCGCCGCGTGGCCTGGGCGAAAAATCTCCCGGTTAAGAGCGGTCTCTCCGACTGCTCGGTGGCAGTGGATGGTGCAAAGCTATATATTGCAGGAGTTCCGGACATTATGAATGGCGGACGCGGACCCGGGCTCTCGAATCGGCTCTTTGCCTTGAACCGGATGACGGGCCGCATCGCCTGGTCCGCGAGCTTGGGCGGCGGCCGGTTGCAGGCCCTAAATGAATCCGAGGAGGGCACCCCGCTGGCCTTAGGCCAGCGCGTCTATATCGGCAGCCCGGCGGCGCATCGTGTCTTCGCCTTCAACGCGGCGACAGGGCATCCATTATGGTCGAGGCGCGTCAATGCGGGGGTTATGGCCAATCCCGTTTTGTGGGGTTCGGATTTGCTGGTCGCCGGCATGAATGGCCAGCTCGAGCTGCTGAATGCCAACACGGGCCGGATGATGGGGCGCGACCCCGTGCTGATGGGGCCGATTGGCGCGGCCAGTCCCGTCATTGTGGGCGGCACGCTCATCCAAGCCACGCTGGGCGGGCAGCTCATGGTCCAGCCGTGGGGCCATTAGGCTTTAGGGTGGAAACGTGTATGATGGAAGCAGATGGGAGGGAACCACGATGTTGCCACGCAAGTGGAGCAATCTGGAGCGACAGCGTCCGCGGCTTCGCTGGGCGAAATGGGGGACGTTGGCGGGATTGGCGTTAACCGTCATGGGGGCGGTTGGGATCGGCAGCTGGGGATTTGGTCTCATGGTGATGGCTGCCTCCGTGATTTGGGGAGCAACTCAGTTAAAATAATTTTTTTCGATTGTTGGCGTCGCAGTGGGAAATCCGCATGGCATGCGGATTTTTCCCGTTTTTGCGAAACGGAAGCAAACGGGAACTAATCTTTTGTTACAATATCTAGAGACACTATAATAGGCACTGTACTAGATAAAGGGGTTCCGCCATGCGCTGTCCATTTTGCCATTATCTCGATACCAAGGTGCTAGACTCGCGGCCGACGGAAGACGGACAAGCAATCCGGCGTCGCCGCGAATGTCTCGAATGTCACCGACGCTTTACGTCCTATGAGCGGGTTGAGGAAATCCCGGTTTGGGTGGTAAAGAAAGACGGACGCCGTGAGGCGTTCGACCGCGCCAAAATATTGCGCGGACTGCTGACAGCCTGTGAGAAGCGGCCCATTTCTCTAGAAGCTCTGGAAGAAGCCGTCGACCGCGTTGAACGCAACGTACGCGATGCGACCAGCGGGGAGATTGCGACCCGGAGCATTGGGGAGTTGGTGATGCAGGAACTGCGCGAGCTGGATGAAGTCGCCTATGTGCGCTTCGCCTCTGTATACCGCCAATTTACTGACCTTGAAGGATTTCGACAGGAGCTCGAGCGCATGATTCATGCTCACCGGTCCCAGGATTAAGGAGGAGAGGTCCCAGGATGGAATTGGAGACAGGGTTTCAATCCGAACTCAGTTGGAAAATCTTTTTAGACCGCTATACGCAAAAGGATCCAAGCCGCAAGTTTGAAGTGGGCGACTTGGTCATTGCCCTGGTCGAACCGCATCCCAAGTGGCCCAAGAAGGATGTCGGTGTTGTCAAAGCCATCTTAGATCATGACTACTTGTCTATTGAGCTCATCACCGGGCCGCAGAAGGGCGAGATTATTGAGCGGCGCAGCAATGAGTGCGACCGCCCTCTGGAGACGACGACTTTAGACGTGGCCCGCCGGATTGCCAAAGGTGTGGCATCGGTGGAAAAGCCCAAGGTGCGGAAGGATGTTGAGGAGAGCTTCGCCAAAGAAATAGCGGCCTTGCGGTTTGTACCCGGAGGACGCATTTGGGCCGGAGCTGGTACGGGACAAAGTTTGACCTACTTTAACTGTTATGTGATTCCGTCGCCGAAGGACAGTCGTCAAGGGATTGTCGAATCTCTGGGACAGATGATTGAAATTATGAGCCGCGGGGGTGGGGTCGGTATTAACATATCGTCCCTGCGTCCCTCCCGCGCCATCGTTCGTGGGGTGAATGGCCGATCGTCGGGGGCGGTGTCATGGATGGATTTGTTTTCACGCGCCACCGGGTTGGTGGAGCAGGGAGGCAGTCGTCGTGGCGCCTTGATGCTGCAAATTGAGGACTGGCACCCGGACGTGTGGCGGTTCATCGACATCAAGAAGACCCCGGGCATGGTGGAGAACGCGAACATTAGCGTCCGCATTTCGGACACTTTCATGCAAGCGGTCAAGAATGACGGTGACTGGAACTTGGTCTTCCCCGACACCTCCGACCCGGATTACGACGAAATTTGGGACGGCAACTTGGAGTCGTGGAAAGCTCACAACAAGCCGGTTATCCAGTACGAAACCGTCAAGGCCAAGAAGCTCTGGCAGGCCATCATCGAAGGAGCTTGGCAGGCGGCGGAACCGGGTATTGTGTTTGACGAACGGCACGAAAAGGATTCCAACAGCTGGTACTTCAACCCGCTCATCAGCACCAATCCATGTGCCGAGCAGCCGTTGCCGGCGTGGGGCGTCTGTACCTTGGGCCACATCAATTTGGCGGCCTTTTACAACGCTTCCGCACATGATGTGGATTGGGAAGCATTGCGGGTGACGGTTCGCATGGGCACCCGGTTCCTGGACGACATCGTGGATGCGACGCCGTACTTTTTTGACCAAAACTATGACAACCAGCAGAAGGAGCGCCGCATTGGACTCGGAACTATGGGACTCGGCGAACTGCTGATTCGGCTGGGGCTCCGCTACGGAAGTCCAGAATCGATTGAATGCATCGACAAACTGTACCAGTTCATTGCCACCGAAGCCTATCTGTATGACGTGGAGCTGGCTAAGGAGAAGGGCGCTTTCCCGGCTTTCGATGCGGAGAAGTACCTGCAAAGCGGATTTATGCAGCGTATGCCGGAGCGGGTCCGGGATGCCATCCGGGATTACGGAACGCGCAATGTCACCATCCTTACGCAGGCACCGACAGGCACGGTCGGCACGATGGTCGGGACCAGCACCGGCATCGAGCCGTTCTACGCGCTTACCTACTTCCGCCAGTCCCGGTTGGGATTCGATGAGCAGTATGTGCCGGTGGCTGAGGAATGGGTGGAGGCGCATCCGGGCGAGGAACTTCCTGACTACTTTGTCGGCGCCATGGACCTGACGCCGGAAGAACATGTCTACGTGCAGGCGGCCATTCAGCGCTGGACTGACTCCAGTATTTCCAAGACAGCGAACGCGCCCAGCACCTATACGGTCGAGGACACCGCCAAGCTGTATGAGTTGGCGTACGATTTGGGCTGCAAAGGTGTGACCATTTACCGGGACCAAAGCCGACAGGAGCAGGTGCTGCACTTGGCAGACAGCCCGGCGGAAACCGAAAAGACTTCCGCCGCGCCGCAATATGTGGACACGGGGGTGGACGTGGAGGTCTATCCCGTCCCGGCTCAGGTGAATGGCCGCACCTACCGCAAGGAAACCCCAGCCGGTACCGCGCGCGTGGTCATTAATGAAGTGGATGGCAGCCCCTTCGAGGTCTTCATGCTTCTGGGACGGGCCGGATCCGAGGTCCAGTCGTTTATGGAAGCGTTGGGACGGATTATCAGTCTCTACCTGCGGTCGAACGGCAACATGTCAGCTCGCCGCCGCCTGGAACTGGTTGCTGACCAGTTAAAGGGCATTGGTGGGGCGAACCAGATGGGATTTGGTGCGGGGCGCGTGCTCAGTGTGGTGGACGCAATCGGGAAACTGCTGGAGAGCCATCTCAACCAGGGCAAGAACGAGCAGGCGGCCACGATTGCCGAGCCGCAACCCGTGTTGGTGAAAGTGTCGGGGCGCCGCGAATCGTCGCCGACCTATGACCTCTGCCCGCAGTGCGATGCGCCCAGCCTTATTTACGAAGAAGGCTGCCAGCACTGCACGGCATGCGGATACTCGAAGTGTTGATCCGGGACCACTAACAGGATTTGTTTTGGATGGGGCGTTCAGCAAATCGGGATGCGACCGCGTGTGCATCCCGATTTGCTCTTTACTGCGGCACGCGAGAAGAAAAACCGGACAAAGGCATTCCCTAAGGATTCTTGCGGGGCAACGGTCGCATGCGGGTCCTTTCATCGTCCACCACGGAGAAATGGCCCGACCAATCAGTCCTGCTACGAACAACGGCAACGATGCGTGATGGGGAAGTCCGCGGCCGATGCGAATTAAGAGGACGCCGGACGACGCCGGAAAACCAAGCCGCACCGCCAATTCACCGAAATCCTTGTCTTGCGTGATGATCAGTCGGTGTTCCTCGTGGGCAATCCGTCGGACATCGGTGTCACGGATCCCCGGGAACTGTTCTCGGAGACCACGTCATATCCTGTCGGGCGCAAGGCCGCGACTACCCTGCCGCCAATGTTCTCGTCGGCCAGAATGCGAAGGCTAGCTCGGGTTAACATAAATGCGCTCAGACTTCAACAACTCGCCGGCATAGGCCAGACAGGCTTGGATGTCCTCCGCCGTGATATGGTCGTATGCTTCAAGAATGTCGGTCATCGTCGCCCCTCGGGCTAACAAGTCGACCACGAATTCCCCAGAGATCTGGGTGCCTTTGATGATGGGCTTGCCCGCTAGGACTTCCGGATCAACGGTGATGCGCTCTTTCCAGTTCACATCGCTCACCTGATTTCTCATGGAATCTCGATCTGCTTAACCGCCATTATACACCGGTCGGAACTCGGCGGAGAGTAAACCCGGGCCTGCTCCGACGAGACATTCCACCTGGGTAGGTTCAGGAGACGTCGTCCCGATTTCCAGCAATACAGCCAAACTACCTGTCTGGAAGGCTGAGGAACGCCACCTAAAAAGTGTTAGGGGAGCACTCACTGAGTTTCTAAGAGAAAGCACACAAATCAAGGGGCTCTGGGTCTGACGCGAGTCGTATCCCGGGCCTTCTTCTGACCGATCGTGAATTACCACCTCCGCGCGGAGCCGGTGACAACACGTCTCAACAATTCCGCAACCCATTCCACGGCAGCCGCTAAAGATCGGGATGCAGTCGAATGGTCCCCGTGCGGTCATGGCATCCCTGAAAAGTCATGGCAAGATTTCCTGTTGAGTTTGCCACGGCGAGGCTTGCGACCAAATTACCCCCGGTGGTATATTGGGCGGTAGAACGAATTTACCGACGGGGTGGTGAGCGGAGTGGTTCGTCATTTGTCGCCTGAACGCGTGGAATCCATGGCGCGGTCCGGCCAGGCTCTGGTCGTAGACGTCCGGGAGGGATCGGAATACCGAACCGGTCACATCCCGCGGTCCAAACACATCTCGCTGGGCCAGTTGTTGCAGCGCCTCCGGGAGGTGCCCAAGGACAAGACGGTGGTCGTGGTCTGCCGCTCAGGGAGCCGATCATCGAGAGCCGTGGAGATGCTGATGGAAGCCGGCTACCGGAATGTGTACAACATGTCCGGGGGGATGCAGCGCTGGTCGGGTCCAACCGTGTCGTAGGGTTTAAGAGACCGCTTTGGGGGGGCGCACAGTGGCCACATTCATGGAAATCGTCATCGGTGCGATGGGCGCTTGGATGTACGCGGGCAGTCTGAAACGCTTGTGGTCTGTCCGGGGATGGCTCCCTCGGCTACTGTTTCTGGCCGGCGGTGTCTTTCTGTTGCTGGGCGCCCTCCGTTCTCATGGCTGGCTCGTTGTATTGGGCGTGATGAGTCTCTTGTTGGCGCGGCAAGTTCCTGCGCATGGCGTGCGCCGGACTCCCGGGTATGGCTGAAAGGACTAAGGGGGGTCCGGGCGGACCGTTACGAACACACCGGACAATGGGTGTGTCTTTTTTGCCGCGCCATGATCTGTTGTTGGCCGTCAATTTCTAACTCCGAACCGCGTGGTTGGACTGGATACACGGGAGTTTGCGGCCTTGCCGGGATTCACCGCTCGGTGCCCGGCCGCCGCAATTGGATGGCGTGCTCCGGACAAACCGCGACACATTGGCCACACGCATGGCAGGCGTCGGGTCCGCCCGCCGTGGACCCGTGTTTTGAGCCGGCCGAGCCATGACATCCCGGCCCAATCCCCGGCCTGCACGGGCAGCAAGCCCAGGACTTGATACGGGCATACGCTGACGCAGTCCCCTTTGGCCTCGCACCTGTTGCGGTCAATTATGGGTATCAGA
>JAJZBJ010000072.1 GCA_021798975.1 Bacillota bacterium
CCAGCATATAGCACCATAATGCGGTCGCCAAAATACCGCGCCGAAGCCAAATCGTGGGTGATGTAGAGAAAGGACAGTTGAAACTCGCCCTTCAGCGCATTCATCAGCTTCAAAATGCCGGCCCGGATGGACACATCCAGCATCGAGATGGGCTCGTCGGCGACCAGGAACTGGGGCTGCACCGCCAGGGCCCGGGCAATGGCCAGGCGCTGCCGCTGGCCCCCAGATAGTTCGTGGGGAAACTTCTGGCGCGTCTCGAGCACGGGTGTCAACCCCACCCGGGTCAGCAACTGGTCAATAATCTCCGAGGCCTCGCGGCGGTCACGGGTGCGATGCTTCCGGACCGGAAAGATTAAGTGGTTCTCCACGGTTTTAACCGGATTCAATGAGGCAAAGGGATCCTGGAAAATCATTTGCGCGTGGCGCCGGTATTGCACCAACGCTTCGCCGCGAATGTGGCTGACATCTTGGCCGTCCACCGAGATGCGCCCGGCGTGCGGCTCCAAAATGCGCAGCAGCGTCCGCCCGATGGTCGTCTTGCCGCTGCCCGACTCGCCCACCAAAGCCAACACTTCGCCGCGCCGCACCGAAAACGAGACCTGGTCCACCGGCCTAATCCACTGCCCGTTTCGGAGCGGAAACCGGATGACTAAATTCTCGACCTCGACCAGCACATCAGACACGGCAGAATCCGCGGGTTCAAGAGACATGGATGAACTCACCGCCTTTCTCCGGGTCATATCGGTGACACGCCACCAGGCGTCCCTCAATCAGCGACGGCTCAGGCCGAATCGCCCGGCATACCGGTTCCGCGTAAGGGCAGCGCGGGTGATAGGCGCAGCCGCTGGGCAGTTCCCTAAGATTGGGCGGATACCCGGGAATCCCCTCAATATCGACGTCTTCGGGCGTCAAGCGCGGAATGGCCCGCATGAGCCCCTCCGTGTAGGGATGGTGGTTAGGGCTTCCCACGTGGAGTCCCCGGCTTTCCGTCACTTCTACCAGCCGCCCGGCGTACATAATCGCCACGCGGGAGGCCAACTCCGCCACCAGGCTAAAGTCGTGGCTGATAAACAAGATGGCGAAGTGCCGCTCCTTTTGCAATTCCTGAATCTGGGTGAGAATGGACCGCTGCACCACCACATCCAAAGCCGTGGTCGGCTCGTCCATAATGACCAACGAGGGTTCCAGCGCCAGTGCGATGGCGATGACGATGCGCTGCTTCATCCCCCCGGAGAGCTCGTGCGGGTAGCTTCGCGCGTATTTCCGGGCGATGCGCACCATATCCAGCAGTTCCAGCGAACGCTGCCGGGCTTCTTGGCGCGACAGTCCACGCCGATGCGCCAAGAACACATCCATCATCTGCTGTTCCACCGTCATGACAGGATTGAGGACCGTCATGGCGCTTTGAAACACCATCGCCATGGAATTCCAGCGAAACTGCCGCAGCGTTTTCGCGTCCATTTGATACACATCCCGGCCATCGACCAGAATCTGGCCGCCGGCTAGACGGGCCCGTCCCTTTAAGAGCCGCATAATGCCATTCGCCAGGGTCGACTTGCCGCTGCCCGATTCCCCGACCAATCCCACAATACTATCCCTCTCCAGAGTTAGATTGACGTGTGAGACCGCGGGCACCGGAAGGGATGCGGTGTCATAGGCGATGGAGACATCCTTCAGCTCCAGCACCGGCGTCGTCAGGCTACTCATGCCTCCCCCTCCTCTTCTTGGGCAATTCCCGAAGCCGCGGATTGGTCAACTGGTCGATGGCGTAATTCATCAGCACCAAACTCAACCCGACCAAGGCGATGCCCAAACCGGGCGGCACAAACCAATACCAAGCCCCAGTCAGGAGCGCATCGCCCTGCGAAGCCCAGTACAGCATGGTTCCCCACGACACCGACGTCACGTTCTCGAGCCCCAGGAACGCCAGCCCGGATTCCGCCAAAATAGCCGCCAAACAGGCATACATAATGTTGGAGGCAATGACTGACGTCATGTTCGGCATAATCTCGGTAATCATCACCCGCAGGCTGGATGCGCCGGAAAGCCGAGCCGCCATGACAAAGTCCCGCTGGGCCAGGCTCATGGTCTGAGCACGGAATACCCGGGCCCCCCAGGCCCAGCCGGTGAGCCCAATGATGACGCCGTTGAAAAAGGGTGTGCTTTGATGCACGTAGGATTCAATGAGAATCAGCAGCGCCAGTCCTGGCAAGACCAGGAAGATATTGCTGAGGAAGTTCAAGATCGTATCGACCCATCCCCCCTGATATCCGCCCGTGACCCCGATTAACAAGCTTAAGGCGGTGGCCAACAGTCCGGCGCCAACCCCGACCATCAACGTGGTGCGGGTTCCCCAGACAAACTGCGAGAACACATCTTGGCCTTGCGCGGTGGTGCCGAAGAGGTGCGCGCTGGATGGGGCCAAGTTGGGAATGAAGAGCGTGTAGTGGGGACTGTAGGGCGCAATGAGAGGCGCGAAGATGGCAATGAGCACAAAGAATAGGAAGAGACATGTTCCGACGGCCGACTTGCCGTTGGAAAACATAATCCCCCATACCCGCTTGACGGGAGACCGCTTGGTTCCGCCGGGCGAAACACCGGGAGCGACGGGAGCCGAATCGGGCGACACCATCGTCGATTCCGCCATTATTGCACCCCCCCGCCGGTGCGGACCCTGGGATCAAGCCGCACATAGAGCACGTCCACAATGAGGTTCACCACCAACACGGCCACGGCAATAATCAAAAACGCGGATTGGATCAGCGGCAGATCCTGCGACAACACTCCGTTGGTTAGCTGGAACCCGATTCCGGGGTAGGAGAACACTTCCTCCGTGAGGATGGAACCACTGACGATCAGCCCCATGGCCAAGGCGAAACTCGTCACCTGCGGCAAGAGGGCGTTTCGAGCCGCATAACTGGTCATCAGCCGCCACGGGGACACCCCCTTGGCCTCTGCAAACACGACATAGTCCTCCCCGAGGGTAAAAATCATGTTGTTGCGCATGCCCACAATCCATCCGCTGACCGAGCCCAAAAAGATGGTAATCCCCGGCAGGATGGCATGGCCCAAGACGCTCCGCACAAATGCCCCGTTCCACCCCGGCGTGACAGTGGTGGAATAGGCGTGGCCCAGCGGGAACCAATGCCACACAAACGCGAATAGGAACAGTAGAATCGTGCCGGTCCAGAAGTACGGCATGGCCTGCAGAAACATGGTGGTCACCGGCAGCGTGCCGTCCAAAAACCCGCCCCGCCGCCAAGCAATATAGATGCCGAGCGTTGTGCCCACCAGCACGGCGATTAACGTCGCAATGCCCACCAGCCCGATGGTCCACGGCAGGCTGTGAGCGATAATCGTGGTAACCGGTGTGGGGTAGTATGTATAGGACAACCCCCAGTGCAGCGTCACCATATTCTTCAGATAGGTCAAATATTGTAAATACATGGGCTGATGGGAAAACCCGAATTCCAGCTCCAAGGCGTGCAGCGCATTGGGATTCAACTGGCCCTGGAACTTGGCGAACATGGCCAACGCCGGGTTCCCGGGCAGCATTCTCGGCAAGATGAAGTTGATGGTGAGGGCCGCCCATAAGCAAACCACAAAGAAGACCAGCTTCTGTGTCAGGTACCGCACCCCGTCACTCCCCCCTTAGATGATCGACCGATCGGAGATTTCTCAGGAAATCTCCGATCAGCCGTTGTGGTTAGGCGATATGCAGGGCCTCTCCTAGTGGCGCGGCTTCAAGTGCATGACCACGATTTCCGGGGCCGGCCAGCTGTAGGGCGCGTTGGTCACGTACGGATGGGATTGAGTCGGCCAGCCGACATAATTGGCCGTGTTGTACTCGTCCCACAGCGCGCCATCGAGAATGGGGATGAACGGCACGTCCTTCTCCATAATCCCTTCCAGCGTTTGAATGGCTTTCACCTGCTGAGCCGGGTTGGTGGTCGAGGAGTACTGGTTCAAAGCCCGGTTGGTAGCTCCGTTGCTCCATCCTTCCACGTTCCAATTCCCCTTGCTGTCCAACGCGTTGTAGAGCGCGTAGTACGGGGTTGGTCCGGGGTTGGTCCAGGTCATCGCCAAGGAGAACTTGTGGCCGTTCAAGTTGGCCACGTACTCACCGTAGGAGTCCTGCTGGACCGTGGTGGGAATACCGATGGCGGAGAGTTCCTGGGCCATCATGGCACAGTCCGCGTCCCAGTCAGACCAACCGGCCGGCACCTGAATGGTCAGGGTGAGCGGTTTGCCCGACGGCGAGACAAAGTTGCCGGAGGAGTTCTTCTTATATCCGGCGCTCTCCAGAATCTTCACGGCTTCCTTGGGGTTGTACGTCGCATGGACGGCCACTCCCTTGGCCAGATAGCTCTTTTGGGCCGGAAGCACCAGGCCGGTCGGACTGGCGGGCTTCTCGTATCCGTATTCGCCATGCGTCCCCATCAAGGACCGGTTCAAGGCGACCTCGACCGCCTTGCGGACGGGCAAGGTCATCATGGGATTCTTCAAATCAGGGAACAGACCCACGACCTCGTACGGGGCAAACCAGTAGTGGTTGGTCGGGCTCTTGGAGGTATAGACCCCCTTGATGTCCGGCATGAACTGCCCGCTCCATTGGATCTGCCCGGCGGCCAGGGCCGTGTTCAGCGCGTTGTTGCTGTCATAAGCCGGGAATTCAATCATGGGAACCTTGGGCTTGCCCAAATAGTAATGCGGATTGGGCGTATAGCTGTAGTTCTGACTCGTGAAACGGTGCAGTTCGTATGGGCCTGTCCCAACCGGATGGCTGTTCAGGAATTTGGCGGGATTCGCGATTTTGGACCAAATCGACTCGGGTACGATGTAGGTCTCGAGTACGTAGGTGCCAAACGGAATGTCGGTCTGCTTGAAGTTGAACACCACCGTGCTGCTGTTGGGTGCTTGGACGGAAGCCAGCTTCGTCCACAGCCCCGATGTGTCAAGGGCGGGATTCTTCTTCAACAGGTCGAAGGTGAACACGACGTCCTTGGAGCTGAACGCCGATCCGTTCGTCCACTTCACGCCCTGTCGGAGTGTCACCGTAAGGGTCTTGCCGTTATTGGTCCACTTGTATGATTGTCCCAACAGGCCGTACTGGTTGCTGCTGACGGTGCTGAAATAGAACAGCGGCTCATAGACAAAGCCGTCCGTGCCGGGATTATTTGAGGTCGAAAATGGGTTGAAATTCGCAGTATACGACCCGTAGGGGCCAGGGGCCATCACTAGGGGCGGCGTGGTCGACCGTGATTCATTGCGGCTGCTTGCGGCAAACGTTGATGCACCGGTGATTCCAATGGCAGCGATGCTGCCCACCGTAGCCACGGCGGCAGCCGCAGCCAACGAAACCTTTCCAATACGCATCAGATGTCCCTCCTGAGACTTTCCAATAGATACCGACGAGAATCTTCGCAACTTATTACGAAGTCGAGACGTTTCTGACTTCGTATGTATGTTAAACTAACTAAGTTCGAATGGCAATGGTTAACAATATGTCATATCATTTCCAAAACTACCGCCGGAAAGGTGACTCTCATGTCGACCACTGTTGATGCCTCGTTGATGCGGCACGTGAATAAGCGCACCGTGCTGGGCCTCTTGTATCAAGAGAAAGCCATTTCGCGATCGGATATTTCACGTACCACCGGACTCAATCGAGCCACCGTCTCCTCGCTGGTCGACGAACTGATCGCCGATCAGTTTGTGGTCGAGGTGGGCACCGGCCGGTCCAGCGGCGGGCGCCGGCCTATCATCCTGCAGTTCAACACGGAAACCGGCTACGTCATTGGCGTCGACGTGCAGATTACGCACGTCACCACCGTGCTGGCCAATGCGGGGCGCGAAGTGGTGTTCCAGCACCGGCGCAACATTGACGCGATGGCCGCGCCTTTGGACGAAAGCGCCCTGACCCGACTGATTGCCGAAGAAATCGCCGTGGTGAAACGGGTCTGCCCGCCCAGTCCCCACGGGCTCATGGGTGTGGGCGTCGGATTGCCCGGGCTGGTCGATCACCAGCGCGGCAAAGCCATCTACCTGCCCAACCTGGGCATCACCGACTGGAACGTGCGCGATTCCCTGGCTGCCTTTGAGAGTTTGCCGATCTTTGTGGACAACGACGCCAATTGCGGTGCGTGGTCCGAATATTTGTCCACGCGCGTGCCCCACCTCATCTTTGTCAACGCCGGCATCGGCGTCGGCGCCGGCATCATTATCAACGGACACCTGTATCGCGGAGCCGGCGGTCTGGCCGGCGAGGCCGGCCACCACGCCATCAGTCCGACCGGCGATGACTGCCACTGCGGCAATATCGGCTGCTGGGAACAATACGCGTCGGAACGGGCCATTCAGCATAGCCTGGCTGCGGCTGGCGCCCTCATGCCGGACATCCTGCCCTCAGACTTCGTGGATCAGTGCGTCCGCGAGGCGGACGCCGGAAACCCCATCTACCTGGCAGCATTCGAGACACTCGCCCAGCACTTGGGGGTCGGACTCGTCAATCTGCTCAATCTGTTCAATCCCACCGCCGTGTTCTTAAGCGGCACCTTGGCCGAAGCCTATCACCTCATGCAGCCGACCTTGGCTTCGATCGTGGAGACCCGGGCCATGTTCATGAACCGCCACATCCCCGTGACCCCCGCCTCCTCCATTTCGGTGGCTTTAGGGGCAGCGGGCCTCGCCCTGGCGCAGTCCATCGCGCTGCTTCCCACCGTCCTCTAAGAGCGGCTCCCTGGCGCTCCCATCGACTCGCGCCCCGTTCAAGCACATGCTATACTGCGGGCAGAGATTTTTGGGAGGGTGTCATGAGCGAAGCGATTGAGACAATTGAGGGTTGGTACGCGCTGCACGATTTCCGGCGGATCGACTGGACGCGCTGGCGGGGACTGAGCGAAACGGAGCGTCAGGCTGCCTTGGACGCCATGCACTCGATCGTGTCCGCCTACCAGCCCAGCAGCCCGGACGCGGGCAGTTTCGGCTTGTATTCCATCTTAGGTCACAAGGCCGATTTGCTGTTTTGCCACTTTCGGCCCGATCCCAAGACCTTGGGCGAGTTTGAGACTATGCTCGACAAGAGTCCGCTGGGGCTGGTGCTGACCCGCCCCTACTCCTATTTCTCGGTCGTGGAACTCAGCAAGTACCTGGCCCGCGGCATTTCCGAAGACCAAATTCACACCACCCTTAAGCGCCGCTTGGAACCCGCCATTCCGGATCGCCCGTACGTCTGCTTCTATCCCATGAATAAGCGGCGTCAGGGATCCGACAACTGGTACATGACGACCCGCGAGGAACGCCGGGAACTCATGAAGAACCACGGCATTATCGGCCACAAGTACCACGAGGACGTAATCCAAATCATCACCGGGTCGCAGGGACTGGACGATTGGGAGTGGGGCGTCACCTTGTTCGCCAACGATCCCTTGCCGTTTAAGAAGTTAATCTATGAAATGCGCTTCGACGAAGCCAGCGCCCGCTTTGCGGACTTCGGCCCCTTCTACGTGGGCTCGCGCTTGGCCGTCCAAGACCTCGCGCAACTTCTATCCTGACCCCGATTGCAGGAGGCACAGAATTCATGCACACCACAACACTCCGGGTCCGCTTCGGCGAAACCGACGTGGCTGGCCATGTCAACAACGCCGTATACCTGAGCTATTTGGAAGAAGCCCGCATCCAGTTCTTGCAGGATGCCCTCAACACCACGGAGGTTCCGCTCATCCTGGCGTCGGCCCACCTGGACTTCCTGCGCCAGGTGTTCTTTCCGGATGTTATGACCATTGAGACCGGCGTCTACCGATTCGGCAACTCCAGTTTCGATCTAGTCCATCAGCTGTACCGGGCCGAGAGCGAATTGGCGCTCAGCAGCACTGTCACACTGGTCTATTTCGATTACGAACAGCAAAAACCCGCCAGGCTCCCTGAGGAGTGGCGGGACAAGCTTTCCCGTTACTGGACCGATCCGCCCGAGCCGCGCCGCTAATAGCGCGGCCGGTCGAGCGGCGGCCGATTGCTGCGATCGATGTAGGTCAAGATACCGCCCGCCAACGCCCAGATCCAAATTACGCCGCTGATGGGCAACAAAAAAGGCCGCAAAATCCCAAACGACGCCACGCTTAAAATCCAGGCCACGGCCAGTACGCCCAATTGGATAATTCCGCTGAACCACTTGCCCATGATGAGCGTACCGATACCCGGCAAAAACAGGTTGACCACAATCCCGATACCCGCCAGCACGCGTCCCACACGACTCACCTCTTGGCCCCATCATACTCCTTCTCAAGACCAGACGACAGTCGCGCTGGGCCGGGTGTCGCCCTTAATCCTGCAGCCGTGTCTTCAGCCAGGCCAGCTTCTCGGTCTGGAAGCGGGGAATATACTCGTGTCCGAAATACCGATACACCTCAATCTGCTTCTCCCCGGCACCGATATGGTTGAACGCCGCAAAGATGGTGGACGGCGGGGTCAACTGGTCAATCAGTCCCACCGATACCAACGTGGACTGGCGTATCCAAGGCGCTAAGTTCATGACATCAAAGTAACTTAAGGTGCGGAACACCTGCTCTTCGACCTGCGGGTCGCCGTTTTGGCGGAGAAACTCCGTAATTTCGCCGTAAGGCCCCGCTGGGGCGATATCGACGGCTCGGCGGAAGTGCGACAAGTAGGGATACTCGGCGACCACGGCCGTCGGAATGGAGGTCAGCGCCGCCACCGCCAGGGTCAATCCCCCGCCTTGACTGCCGCCCGTAATCCCAATGCGCGCGGAGTCCACCTCCGCCCGGCGGCTTAACCACTCGACCGCCCGTACCGCGTCTAAGTACGCGCCCCGGTAATAGTAGGATGCCGGATCGAGGATCCCTTGCGTCATCCAACCGGCCACATGGCCATGGGGACTTGGCACCGACGCGCCGCTGCCCTGCTGCCCCCGGACGGAGAGACCGAGGACGGCATACCCATGCAAGGCCCAGTTG
Source organism: Bacillota bacterium (assembly GCA_021798975.1). GTDB lineage: Bacteria > Bacillota > Sulfobacillia > Sulfobacillales > Sulfobacillaceae > Sulfobacillus_B. Next base: position 8,973 of record JAJZBJ010000072.1, read on the forward strand.
GCCACCTCATGAATGCCGCCTTCATAGTTCCAGTTGTATCCGTGGTACAGTACGAGCCCCGGCAAAGGCCCTCCGCCTTCGGGCCTGGCATACCAGGCGTGAATGGCGGCGCCGCGAAACCCCCGGAAGGACAGGCGTTCCATAACGATGCCGTGCGCCGGGTACGGCACCCGTTCCAGCACCTCGTCCCACGGCTCTTCCGACATTTGTCGCAAGCTTTCATCCCAGAACGCCCGCAAATCGGGTTCAGCGTCCAGCGCGGGACGGTATTGGCGGAGTTGTTCCAATGGCATGTCATATGGCTGCAGCACGTCCGTTCGTCCTCCTCGTGTTATCCTCTTTCAGGCCCACTTGCCGTTTCGGATGCGAATCCCTTCCCAACGGCCTCCATGGGTGGCCTCATCCAGTGCATCCCACAACTGGCCCATGACCGGATCCTCATGCGCCCGGTCAATCGCCTCGTTGCTGGTCCAACTAAACATTTCCACGTACAGGCCGCTTTCTTTCACAATTTCGGCCAGCCGCGCCCCCGGCGAGATGTATCCTTGTTGCATTTGGTGGCGCCATTTACTGCGGATGAGCGCCGGGAAGCGCGCTTCATCCTCGGCCCGCACCCGGTATTCGACAATCGCCACAATCTCTTCCGGCATTCCAATCCTCCTCGAACCGCATGCCGCGTATCTCTTTTTCTCACTCTACCATAGCCGACGCGCTTGGCTCTTGATCCAAAACGCGCTATGATAACAGGAACTTATGTTTGCATATGCGGAGGTGCCTTATGCGGTCCATCAAGTCCTGGCAGGCCAGCGCCATCCTGAATCGGTCGCCCGCCGGACCCACTATGGGATTTCACTATTCGCTCAATCCCTACCGGGGCTGTTCGCACGCCTGCCGCTACTGCTATGCGCGGGAATCGCATACCTATTTAGACCTCAACGTCGCTGAGGACTTCGAGCAGCAGCTCTTTGTGAAAGAGAATCTCAAGGACCGGCTTCACGCGGAGCTGGCGCGGGTGCCGCTCGACCAGGTGATTGCCATCGGGACCGTGACCGACCCGTATCAGCCTTTGGAAGGACGGCATCACCTAACCCGAACAGCCATCGAGCTCTTGGCGGAAAGCGGGCACGCGTTCACGCTGACCACCAAGTCGCCCTTAATCGAACGCGACTTGGATTTGCTGGAGCCCTTGGGACGCCGCGGACAAGTAGGAGTCCACGTGAGCCTCATGTCGTTAGACCGGGAGATGTTGCACCGCTTGGAGCCCGGCACCTCGCCGCCGGCACGCCGATTGGACATAATCCGCCGCCTGCATGAACACCGGATCCCCGTCGGGACCTTTGTCGCGCCCATCGTGCCGGTGCTGACCGACCACAAGGAGTCCTTGGATGCCTTGTTTGCAGCCCTAAAGGAGGCCGGCAGCGACTGGATTATGACCTCCAGCACGCGGCTCAGCGACGCCATTCGTCCGTACTTTTTCGCGCAGATAGAGGCATTTGATCCGCAGGCCGCAGAATCCATCCGGGCACTCTACCGCGACACCCCATTTGCCGATCGGGTCTATCAGCGGCGCCTCCAGACCCTCCTTCAAACGCTCTATCAGCGCCATCACATGAGCCGCACGGGTCCCTTGCTCCAACCCTATCGCACGGAGTCGCAAATGGAGTTCAGCTTCGACTAAACGCGGGCTGTTCCGGGCAGACTGGCACCATGAGAACCGTTGGGTGGATGTTGTCCTTAATCGGCGCCGTAATCGGCGTCTTCACGGCTTGGGCGGAACGCATGCCGGGCCTGCAATATCATTTGGTCCTGCCTCATGGCCGCATTCCGGGATCTGACATCACGCTCTCGGCCAGCCTCTTGGCGATTTTTGCGGTGGTGTTGGTGTGGCTGGGGCTCCGGCGCCTGGGCGGCGTGCTGGTCGCCATGGGCGCGGTCATGGGCCTCTTTGGGGCTGACCAACTCTGGACCACGGCCGGGTGTGTGTTATTTGTGGGGGCTGTCCTCACTCTCTTTGCTCCGACGGACGGCAGCGAAGCAGAGGCATGAACGCCAATGCGGGGATTGACACAATGAAACCGCCCTCGCTGGTGCGAAGGCGGTTTCTTCCATCGCTTAGACGTTCAGCTTAATGTGAAACTTCTTCGCGATGTTGTTGGAGAAGCTCTGGAATGCCGCGTCCTGCTTCTGCTGCTGCAGGCCCGACTCAATTTGGGTCTGGACCTTGGAGAAAGGCTCCGTTCCGGCCGGCTTGGTCGCTTGGACCTGGATGACGAAGTAGCCATACTGCTTCGAGTAGCCGATACCGTACTGCCCTGCCTTCAACTTGTCCATCTCGTTGTAAAAACCGGGAACATAACCTGACGCCGATCCGGTGTTAACCCAGCCGTATTCGCCGCCCTTGTTCTTGCTGGCCGGGTCCCCAGAGTACTTCTTGGCCAGAACGGTCCAGCTTCCGCCAGCTTTCAGCTCACTCTCAATGGTCTGCGCCAAGGGCTTGGTTTTCACCAAGATCATGCGCATTTTGTCTTGCGCCGGCTGCGGGAATCTCGACGCGTTTTTGTTGTAGTAGGCCAAAGCCTCGGCCTTGGTGACCGGCTTAATTCCCTTGGTCGCGTGGGCAAACGCAGCCTGCAACTCCATCTGCTGGGTCATAAATTGTGTGAAGGTCGCCACCGACAGATGCTGCTTTTTTAAGGTCACTTGCATCTGTTTGGCCCCGCCCAATGCGGTGGTGGCGTTTTGCTCCACAAAGGTTTTGGCTTCGCTTGCGGCTTTAGCCTTGGTTACCCAGTGCTGTTGCAACGCATACTGTTCCACCGCAACTTCCGTAGCCAGCTGCTTGACCTGCTGCTTTTCGGCCGTTTTGCTGGTCGCCATGGTGACTCCCTGCAGTAAGTCGGTCGCGTTCACCGCGACCTGCCAGTCAGCCTTGGTCAAGGCTTGTCCGTTGATGACCGCCAGCGGTTGAGCCGCGGCCGCCGGATGACTGCCGCACGCCGCCGCTACAGTTCCCAAAAGTCCCACGGTACCGGCCATGGCCGCCATTCGAATCGCACGTTTGGACATGATTCGCTCCTTTCCAATGCTGCCTATTGTACCACAATGGCCACACGGTCCAGGCCATCATACCAGAGTTCGACAGAGTTCCGGGCACGCAATACCTGGGCACGCCGACAATGCCTGGCAACTGGCCGGGAATCGGCTACAATAGCGAAAACGGGAGGGATGCCGGAGTGGAGATTGCACGGCGGGCGCTGGCAGCCGAAATTGAGCTGGCGGAAGCAGACGCCAACCGACGCTATACCGACCATCAGCGGCTGGCAGACCCGGAGTACCGCGGGGACTTTTTAGCCCTCAACGGCCCCGGGGCTCTCTTTTGCTTTCCCGGCTCGGACATGAATTACGTGTCCGGTTTGGGATTCGACGACCGGCCCGACCTCTCCCGCGACTTGGACCGCATCGGCGCCTTTTATCGCGGCCACGAATCGTCGTGGACCCTGGAGGTGTCGTCGCTGGCTCACCCGGATGTTGTGGAAGTGGCGGCTCTAAAGGGCTATCGGCCCGGACCGTTTGCACACCTCTGGGGAAAACATCTGGCACGCACCGAACCCGCGTTTCCCGCGTCGTCCGTTCACATTGTTGACGTCAGCGCCGATAACGCCCACCGATGGGCGCAAACCGCCGCCGCGGGATTCGGCCACGGCACCGTCGATTCCGCCTTGGAAAAGATACTCCTGGGCTTCGCGCGGGTTCCCGGAACGCTGCTGTATGTCGCTCTGGACGGGAGCGGCGCGGTAGCGGGAAGCGCCGCCATGGCGATTGGGCCAGGCCATGCCAAACTGTTTTCCGGCTCCACCCTGCCGCCTTTTCGCGGCCGCGGTATTCAAACCGCGCTCCTTCATCATCGACTGGACCAGGCCCAAATCCGGGGCTTGGACTGGGCCATTGTGCAAACGGATCCCCACACCACATCAGAGGGCAACGTGGCGCGCTTGGGATTTGAGCTCCTGTACAGCAAACTGACGTTGAAGTCGCCCCCCGGCGCACCCCAAAACCAAGGAGGTTTCTGATGACAACACCCACTCTGATTGTGATCGATATTCAAAACGACTATTTCCCGGGCGGAACCATGACGCTGGCCGATCCCGCGGCGGCCGCCGCCAACGCCCATGAGGCCCTCCAGACCTTCCGCCGCCACCGCTGGCCGGTAGTGATTGTGCAGCACCTGGCTTTGTCGGACGAAGCCACCTTCTTCCGCCCCGGCACCGACGGCGCCGCACTGTATGCCGGATTTGAGCCGCAAGGCGGCGACACCCACATCATCAAACACTATCCCAATGCCTTCCGCGACACCGACTTGAGCCGTGTTCTGACAGAGGCCGGAACGCAGCACTTAGTTATCTGCGGAATGATGACGCACATGTGCATTGATACCTCCACCCGAGCCGCATCCGATGCGGGCTTCCAGGTGACGCTGCTGGGTGACGCCACCGCTACGCGCTCCTTAAGCTTTGGGGGGCAAAGCGTGCCCGCTGAGCAGGTACAAACCGCCTATCTAGCGGCCCTGAACGGCAGCTTTGCACGCGTCTCATCCACCCGCGACTGGCTTCAGAGTCTCCCGGTCTAGGCGGTCTCGCCCACCGTCGTTCGGCTTTTAGGCTCCGACCAGTTCCAGAGCACCATCACCACCAGTCCCACCGCGGCCGCCAGTCCCCCGTCAACCAAGAAGGCGGCCGCGGAGCCGGATGCGGCAAAGAGCCATCCCGAAATGAGCGGGGTGAGCATCATAGCCAGCACAAAGTAGATTTGGGTCACGCCCAAGTTGGTGCCGCGATCCCCATCGCGGCTGCGGCTTGACACGGCGCTTAGAAAGGCAATGTTAAGAACCCCGGCCGCAAACCCCGCCGCAAATATGGCCATGGCCGTGCCGATGAGATTATGCCAGGCGGTCCCCGCCAAACCGATCGCCAGCAAGGCGGCGCCGCCCTCCACGATATGTTTCATGCCCCAGCGCCGGATGGCCCCCGCTCCCAAGAGCCCCGCCACAATCATTCCGAAGCTCATCAAAGCTGTCATAAGGGAGGCTGTGGGGTCGCTGAGCCCACGGTGGATGAGCACCACCGGATAGAAGGATTGGGCCAAGGCTTGGGGCAAAGCGCACAGCAGAGCCACCAACCCATTAAGAATGATAAAGGGTTTGTGCATCGCCGGCGCCAGCGCCCGCACCGCCTCCCACAGTTTTTGAGGCCGTGCCGCCGACACATGTTTGGGCAAAACCCACCCGATGATGAGGGCCAGAAACCCGAGCCCTCCTGTGAGGGCGAATCCGCCCATGATGCCGAGCAGTTGAGCCAAGAGACCCGACAAGGCAATGCCAATCAAGGCCCCGCCCTTGGTAAAGGAGGTAAACATCCCGAGGTGCTGGGCGCGATGATCCGGGTCGCGGCTGGCGCCTGTCTGCGCCGCCGTCCAGAAAAATCCCCGCGCCGCCCCCATGAACAACTGCCCCAAAACCAGACCAGCCATGGGAGCAATTTGGCCCCCCACCACCGCCAGGGCAGCACCCAGCGCCAGCATAAAAGTCATCCGGAGCACAAAGCGCTCCCCCAGCCAATCCACCAACGGCCCGCTCAAGATGCGGGATGGCAGCTGCATAACGCCCGGAATGGCCGCCAACACCCCCACCATCCACACCGCTAGATGTTCATGAACCGCGTCCAGCGGGATTAGCACCGCGAACATCAGATAACAAATATTGAACAACATTCCTGAGGCGTAGATTTTGCCCAGCCCAGCGTCCTTTTGCACGTCATCGCCTCCATATTTAGAGTAGG
>JAJZBJ010000073.1 GCA_021798975.1 Bacillota bacterium
TTGAAAAATCATCCCATTATAGCATGAGGGTAGGTGAACACCAATCATATGAAAAATCGAGGCAGGATTTTCTCTGCCTCGTGAAAAGGTGGAGCGGAAGACGGGATTTGAACCCGCGACCCTCGCCTTGGCAAGGCGATGCTCTACCACTGAGCTACTTCCGCAACGTGGTGCGAGGGAAGGGACTTGAACCCTTACGCCTTGCGGCACGAGATCCTAAGTCTCGCATGTCTGCCATTCCATCACCCTCGCGATGGTGCGCCCGGTAGGATTCGAACCTACGACCTCCGGATTCGAAGTCCGTCACTCTATCCACTGAGCTACGGGCGCAGAGAAAAAAGTCCCGGGAACCCGGGCAAAAATTGGGGTGAATGAGGGGACTTGAACCCCCGACCCCCAGGGCCACAACCTGGTGCTCTAACCAACTGAGCTACATCCACCATATATTGAATTTGTGATGTCCTCGCGAGACGGACTCAACTATAACACAAATGTGGCTGAAATGCAATCGGTCACTGCTTCTGGCATCCGTCGCGGCCGGGCATATTTTTACGGATGCCAGAACTGGCCGACTAGGCTCTACAGCCGCCCAACATCGTTATAATACGAAATTCCGGACGGAATTAGCAGAGGGAAATCATCCCGCTGCCGCCAGCGCTTGGCGGATGCCGCCAACGCCCACCCGCAGCCGGACTTGCAGCACTGCCGCTTTGAAACGAATTGAACTCTTGCTGTATCGAGGAACGATTCCGGATCGTCTGGGGAAACTGTATCATTCCTTGTGCTATCCTATATGAAGGAGGAACAGGAGTAGGAGGAGGATGTTGAATGGATCTCATATTGCGGGGCAAATCCTATCGTGTCACCGTGGAGCACGTGCAACAGGCCACGCAGGATGTGGAGCCCGCACCGCTGGCCCGATACGCGGTGCGCGTCCACGATCGGTGGTACCCGCCCAAGCAAATCCTCTCTCTCGTCACCGGTCTCCCGGTCGCGGCCTTCACCACCCAAGATGCTTATCGCACCATGCAGCGCTTGGGCCTCGAGGTCATCGAGAAATCCGCTATTGAGACTCAGGAGGACCGAGCATAATGCGCAAACTTTGGGAACCTTTGTTTATGGGCCGCCAGCTCATCTACTGGCTGGTATTGGGCAGTATCGCCGGCGCGTTAGTCGGTGTGGTGGCGACCTATTTTCTGAAACTCTTGTTTTTGAGCGTCGGAGGAACCGCGCACTGGCCCACGTGGGCGATCGTGCTAGCCTTGCCCCTGGGCGGTCTCATCACCGGCATGCTGATCCACTATTTTGCGCCGGATGCCGCCGGCCACGGGACGGAGGCCGTCATCCGCGCTGTCCACCGGCAATCCGGCCGCATTAACTGGAAGGTCGCCCCCATCAAAGCGATTGCCACCATTACCACCATCGCTCCCGGCGGCTCGGCCGGTAAGGAGGGGCCGTCCGCGCAAATCGGCGCCGCCGTGGCTTCCGCTTTGGCCGACCTCTTCCACTTCTCGCCCGAGCAGCGCCAGCGCATTGTCATTTGCGGCATTGCCGCAGGTTTTGCAACCGTATTTGGGACCCCGGTGGCCGGCGCGATCCTCGGCATCGAGGTGCTGGCGATCGGAGACTTGTGGTACGAAATGCTTCTGCCATCCTTTGCCGCGTCAGTCACGGCCTATGAGACAGCGCGCTTTCTGGGATTGACCTGGTCCTATCCCCGTTCCGCAGCAGCTCTGGGGCTCAGCCTCGGGGTGTTTTGGAAGTTGGCCCTATTCGGCGTGATCGCCGGGCTAGCCGCGTACTTGCTGGTCTTGCTCATGGATGGACTCCACCACACGATGGAGCGCTTGCAGACGGAGAGGCATTGGTGGCCGCCGTTGTTTCCCCTGATCAGCGGCGCCGCACTGGCCGCCTTGATGCTGCTGGTGGGGCGGAGCTACAATGGGCTTTCTCTGCCGCTGTTGAGTCATGCCTTGTCTGGCCATCCCGTGCCCGCCTTTGGCTGGGCGTGGAAGCTTCTCGCCGTGGGTATCACCTTGGGATTTGGCATGAGTGGCGGCATTATCACGCCGCTCTTCGTCATTGGGGCTGCACTGGGTTCGGCGTTGGCAATCCCCTTTCATCTGCCATTGGCCATCGGAGCCGAACTCGGGATGATTGCGGTGACGGCAGCAGGCGCTAATACACCCATCGCGCTGATTTTGATGGGCATGGAGCTCTTTGGCGCCCGCTTGGCGCCCGAGTTTCTGATTGTCGTCATCCCCGCCTTTATCATCATCGGCAACAACAGCGTCTACCCCAGCCAACGGGTACGCTTGCAAAAGTCGCCCTGGGTGCCTATTCCTGTTGGCCGCGCCTTGGAAGAAGCCTCGAGAGATCCCCTGCCGCTTCCGTGGATCCGGAAAAAGGACCCGGAAACCGCCGAGGGTGAACCTCGGAAGGCGAAGGCATCCGGCCGTGACGGTTAGCGCAAGGGAGGCATGCACGTGAACTTACCCTATCCCACGTCCGACCTCAAGTGGGCCCTGGCCCTTGCCGTATGGCTGCTAACCGGCATCATTCTAGTGGCCTTAAAGCGCTTAGTGCTGGGCTGGCTGACTCGGCGCTACCCGAATCCGAACCAAAAGTCCATCCTTCTGGGAGCTGTGAAGAGTCTCAAGTCCTTCTTCTTCTGGGCGGTGGGATTGGCCATCGGCCTCTCCTATGCACCGGTACACTGGAGTGCCGCCGTGAGAGACGTGCTGATTGCGGCCGTGGGGTTGCAGCTGTTGATTACGGGCTCGGATCTCATCGCTCCCGTCAGCGCCTTTGCCTTCCGAAAGAACGATGCCCTCGAGGTGCGGACAGCCCAAAACGCCCTGGGTGTCCTTTTGCGGGTGTTGCTGTGGGTGTCTGTCATCCTGCTGACATTGGAAAACTTGGGGGTCAAAATCACCACCTTGGTGGCAGGCTTGGGGGTGGGTGGCATTGCAGCCGGCTTAGCCCTGCAAAACGTGGCCAGCGACCTATTCGCCTCGCTCTCCATTATGTGGGACAAGCCCTTTCAAATCGGGGATTCCATCACCATCAGCACGTTCTCGGGAACCGTGGAACGGGTCGGCATCCAAACCACCCGCTTAAGGTCCGTCACGGGCGAAGAACTCATCTTTCCCAACACCTATCTGGTCACAGGCCAAATTCACAACTATAAAAGGATGGAAGAACGGCGTATCCTGTTTACCATCGGTGTCACCTACGACACCACGCCGGAACAGCTCAAAGACATTCCCCAAATTATCCAAAAAATCATTGAGGACCAACCCCATGCGCGCTTCAACCGGGCGCATTTCAAAGACTTTGGCCCATCGTCCCTAGACTTCGAAATCGTCTATTACGTCCTCACACCGGACTACACGATCTATATGGATACCCAGCAAGCCATCAACATGGCGCTGGTATACGCGTTTGCCGAGCGGCAGATTGAGTTTGCCTTCCCCACCCAAACGATTATTATCGCCCCGAGCGGAGAGCCCGTGCCGCCCGCGCCCCGCTAGGCACCGCTCAGTGTCCCGTGCGAGCCCATAAGCGTCGCGGAGCGATGAGCCGGTAGCTGACGGCAATGGCTTCCTGGGCCCGCTCCCAGTCCTTTTGGCTCCGCACATGAAGGCCCCGCCAGCCGTACCGTCCCACATAGGCGGGGATGAAGGTGGCCGGAGACTGGTCGTAGAGGTCCCGCATATCCGGAGGCATCTTCACGGTGACTGACAGCTCCCCCTCGGACCCATGGACAAACACAAAGATTTTCTTGCCGACTTTGAAAACGGTGTCGCCCCAGGGATGATCCTCGAAGGACTCCGGGAAACGGAGGCAATAGGTTCGAAGGGTGTCTATGTCTATCCTGCATCAACTCTCTTCATCCGCATTCCCCATCGATCAGCGCGAGGTGCGCGGTTTTTACCAGCATCTCATACCGGTGGACCAAAGGCCAAGAACGGCCGTCTTTATAAGGAAGGCTTTGATCGCTGGACGGCGAAATCTAAAAAAGTTGAAGCCGCGTGTGACTTTTTCCGCCTGGCGGCGCTCTAATGGATGAAAAGGGGTGAGGGCCATGGCGGAGGACAGCGACATCCGGGATGTGTTGGCCGGTAACCGCGACGCCTTCTCCCGCCTAATCGAGCCGCATCTCGATCTGTGGCTCAATGTGGCCCGGGCCTGGACCGGCAACCCATCGGATGCGGAAGACGCGGTGCAAGAAGCCCTCATCCAGTGCTATCGCCATCTGGGTCAGTTTCGCGGAGCCGCCCACTTCTCCACTTGGGCCACCAAAATTGTGATCCGTGAGTGTTACCGCATCACCGCCCGACGAAGGCCCGAGGAATCCCTCGACCAGATTCAGGCACTGGCCCCGGGATTCGAAGGATTAATTGCGCTCAACGGAACCATCCGAGAGATCCTAAGTCCCGGCGAATACCGCCTGTTCCTGCAGGCCATCGGCGAAGGACGCTCCTGGCAGGAGATCGCCCACCTCTCGGGCGAGACGGCGGGGGCTCTAAAAACCCGATGGTGGCGCATCAGACGGCGGTTGAGAAACGTGTTGGAGGAGGGATCGTGATGGCGGGAGACCAGGAAGCCAAGGAGCGTGTCCTCAAGCATATCATGACAGAGATTCATCACTTGCCCCTCCCGGTCCGGCGCCGCCGCACGGGCGCGGCCGCCGGCGGTCTCGCGCTGGCCTATACCGCCTCGCTTATCCTCATGGCTATCTTCCGAGGGCCGGTCATCGCGCTGTGGCAATGGCTTATCGGGACCGTCTGGGTCTCGGTTGTCGAGTGGGCCGTGACAAGCCGCTGGAGCGGCGTCGATATGGCCCTGGCTTCGGCGGCAGTGCTCGGTGCCGCCTGGATGGCACGAACAAGGGGGCACACACGTGGTTAAGTGGATACAGCGCGCCGTCTTCGCGGTCGCAGCCGTATTTTTGGTGGGTAGTGCAGGACCGACGCTGGCATACGCCCACACGATTACCCAGAACGTTGGAAACTACACCGTGCCGCAGGGGCAGACTCTCAAGGAGAACATTAACCTCAACGTAGGCAACGTGATCGTCAAGGGTACCCTGGATGGCAGCGTCAACGTCAATGTGGGCAACGTGGTGGTGAGCGGTCTCGTCACGGGCGATGTAACGGTGCATACTGGGAACATTCGCGTGACGCCCGGCGGCCACATCGATGGCTCCCGCACGGTCGCCATCGGAAACGCCGCATCCGGTCCAATCCCGGGCGGGATTTTGGGTGTGCCCAGCCATTGGGCCTCCGTCATTCCGGGCGGTCCCGCCGCCTGGGGACTCATGCATGCCGGCTGGTTCCACCTTGGTTGGGCGGCCAAGTTTTTTGGAAAACTGGCCATTAACCTGATTGTTTCGGCGCTGCTGATTGTCCTCTTCCCACGGATGGTACGGAATATTGTCCACGGCATGGCGGAAACGCCGGTACGGGCTGCGGCCGTCGGCTGTCTCTCGCTGGTCGCATGGCTCGTTGCCATGATTGGTTTGGCGGTTATCATCATCGGTATACCTTTGACCCTGCTCTTGGCCCTGGCTGGGTTCGTCGCAGCCCTCGTCGCCAATGGAGCCATGGTCTGGCTGGTGGGAAGCCGGCTCATGGAGACGGCCTGGTCCTCCAAGCCCCAGGCATGGTACTGGATTGTCCTAGCCGGCGGTGTCGCGGTCACAGTAGTCGAGGTCATTCCCGTGATTGGCCCCCTGGCAGAACTGGCCGTGCTGGTCGTCGGCGTCGGCGCCATCGTCCAAGGCCGGGTCGGATTCCTGACTCCGCCCCGCTCGGGCGGACCGAACCTGCCTTAGGTGCCTTCAGCTACTGCATCTGACGCCAGACGCCGGGATAGTCGAGCACGATCCCGGCGTCATCGACGGCCAGCACCGCTTCGAACCCGCTTGCTAGAGACGTGTAGCGATAGGTTGACGCGTCAATCCGTTCATATTGCTGTTCGAGGGGCTTAAGCTCCAAATCCGGACCCGTGATCCAGAGAGCGGTCACCCGCACCACCTCGCCCGGACGCAAATCCAAACGGCGGATGGCGAGTGTGTTGGTGGCCGGGGTCAAGGAAAAGTCCAGATCCTCGCATTTCTGCAAGGCGTCCACCACCTGTCCGTCTCGACACCACAGGCCGAGCTCCCCCCGGACGAGTCGGGCCTGCCGCTCCCGCCCCCCTACGGCAGTCCAGGCGTCAAAGGTTCGGCTGATCCCCGCCCGGTCCGTTCGGATGAGGTACCGGAAGGCGGCCGGGACATTCTCCCACAACACCACGCCGTGGCCGGCGATGACCAGCGGGTTCCAATCAAACGAGGCATATTCCATAGTGGGAAACGCTTGTCCCTGCCACAGGACTTCACGATGCTCCACGTCTCCCGCCCCCTCCGTTTTCATGCATCCGCGCTCCCGCCGCACACGGCGTCAGCGCACCGGATACCAGCGCAACGGCGACGACGAGGCGGGGGAGCGGTATCGGTACAATATCTGGCCAGTTTTAGACAACGCGACGGGGTTCAGGGAGGCAAAATTTTCGCCGCGGCGCCAAACGAACACCACGGTGTTCGCAGGCCGAACGGCCTGGGTTCTCCGTTGGCCGGGCGGCCCCGCCGTGATGGCGGCAACGCGCGAACCCGCCACCCGAACGGCCAGCACGGTCACAGCCTGACCGTAATCCATCCATCCGACCGTCGACACCGGTCGGACCGTCAACTTCGGGAAGCGCGTCACGGCCGCTGTTCGCCAAAGAAATCCGAAGCTCCGGTGCGTCAGCACAGTCCGGGGACCCCCGGGGGTGTCCAGAAGGAGCACCTCGCCATTGGGAAGAGATACCCGGGGCGCGAACGATTCAACCGGGGATCCTATAAACGGGTCCCCCTTGGCGGCGCCGAGCGGACTCAGCCGATACCCCAGGCTGTAAAGCAGAATGGCCAGCACCCCTATCCCTCCGGCCACATAACGCCAACTTTTCATCGTGTCCCTTTTATCGCCCATCGAAAGAGGCATCAACCGTCCCTATCATGCCTGCATTCTATCACGATCGGCGCGTCGCGCTGGCTGTCATCCGGGGTGAGGCGCAAAAAGAGCCCACCTGGAGGACGCGGTCCGTCCGGATGGGTGACTCTTGGCCGTTTCAGACCATCTGGGCACTTTCCTGCGCCAGCAAAGCGTGCAGGGTCTGACGCAATTCCACCAGCCGCGAGGGCTTCGCAAACCGCGCGCGCCTGGTGCGCCTGCCGAAGGGAAGGCGTCTTCAGAGTAGACAGCTCCGGTCATCAACACCACCGGAGTCGATTCCCAGCGCGGATTCCGCCCAATCTCTGGAGCATTTCTTTTCCCGTCATGTCACCGCTCCGCAGGTCCATCACAATAGCATCCACGCTCGCCTCCTTGAGTCTCTCCAAGCCCTCGCGTCCTGAGCCGGCGTCTATAGTCTCGAATCCCCCCTCCCGGAGAACCTCACAAATTACAACTCGAATGGCCGCTTCGCCAGACTCCATTCCCTAAAAAACGAAAAAAATCTTCAGTCTTGGGCGGAAACCAACGGCCCCAAAAGGCAGATTAGACCACCGGTACCGTGGCGGTCACCGTCCATTGGGGAATATTGACCGCTTGAGCGATGGCCAAGTCCGCGACCACAGAGGCTAGCACGTAGGCCTCAACCGGTGCGATCTGATACCTATCCGCCAAGAATGTGCACGCTCCACGGAGCGCATCGCGGGCGGCCTCCATAAGGTCGGAAGCTATCCCGACGGACGAAAAATGTCGGGTCGCGAGGGTTGGGGGCTGGCGTGCCGTAAAGAAGTGCGGCCGCCGAAGATTCAGGCCTTTGTGCAGCCGAAGCCGGATCGTGACTTCCATCGGACACTCGATGGCCGTACCGGCCACCTCGCCATCCCCTTGCGCCGCGTGGGGATCGCCGAGGCTGAAGAGCGCGCCCGCCACCTGGACAGGCAGCCACAGGGCGGATCCTGTGCCCAAGGCCTTGATATCCATGTTGCCTCCAAAGTGGCCCGGCGGCATGACGGGGGTAGGCCGCGCCGTTCTCGGGGATACCCCCAAGGTGCCACAGAAGGGGTGGAGCGGGATGTCCAGGACCTGGAGAAATCGGGTATGGCATCCCGAAGATAGATCCCATAGGTGAAGATGCGGGTCGGTGAAGTCCTCCGCAAGGAGGCCGAATCCCGGGATGACCCCGGTCCATCCCCAAGCGCCCGGCGTCAATTCCAGCAATTCCACTTCGAGGGCGTCGCCTGGTTGAGCGTCCTGGACATACAGCGGGCCCACTAGCGCATAGTCGTCGTTCAGCCGCAGCAAATCACGGTGGGTCGATTGCGGCGCAATCCGCCCGCCCGAGACATCCGGGAGGGTAACCGCCACCACGTCGCCGGATTGGACTTCCAGGATCGGCGCCAGGGTACTATCCCAATGCGTGTGAATGCGCCCCGGCGGAACGCCATGCTCCGACATGTCAGCGGACCCCGAAGGCGTCGATGCCGTTCTGCTGGTTCTTCGCCATCACCGAGAGCGCCTCATAAAAGAGGTTGGCCGCCAAGAGGGATGTCGTGGCCCCCGGCGCATCGTACGGCGGAGCCACTTCGACGATGTCGATTCCAACCAGCCGGCGGCCCTCTAGATGGCGAATGCATTCCAGGGCGTCCCACGAGGTCAGCCCGCCGACTTCCGGGGTACCGGTCGCCATAGCAAACGCGGGGTCGACCACATCAATGTCCCACGACACATACAGCGGTTCCTCCGGAGGCATGGTTTCCAAGATCGTGGCCATGGCGGCATGGACTCCCCGGGTGTGAAATTCCTTGATGGTTTGCAGCGTGATGCCGTGGTCCCGTGGAAATGCGAGGTCATCGGGCGAAAATTGCGGCCCGCGGATGCCCGCCTGAGCCACGTGGCCCAGCAGGTTTTCTTCAAGCGCACGGCGCAGCCAGGTGCCGTGGGTGTATTTCTGGCCCCAATAAGCATCCCAGAAATCAAAGTGGGAATCAAAGTGAATCAGGTTGACCGGTCCGTGGACGCGGTGCATTTCCCGGAGAATGGGGAGTGTGATGGAATGGTCGCCCCCGCAGATGATGGGGATGGTCGCGCGGTCCAACAGGCGCCCCAGTGTCTCCCTAATGGCATCGGCCGTCCGTTCAAAGGACCCGGGAACGATGTCCACGTCGCCGTAATCGACGACATTGAACGTGTTGTACGGTTCAACATCCACAAACATATTATAGGGACGCAGCAGCCGCGAGTTTTCACGCACGGCTGCCGGCCCCATTCGGGCTCCGCTGCGAAACGTCGTGGCGTCATCGAACGGCATGCCCACAAAGGCCACATCGATATCTGTGAGGTCCCGCTCATAGGGAAGACGGGCGAAGGTGCTAATCTGCGTAAACCGCGGGGAAACCAATGCGTCCAAGGGACGAATGTCGCGTCGCGACGGCATGACTTGTCACTCCTTATTGCGCGATGTCTTCTTCCAATCCGAGTGCTCCAAAGGCGTAGTCGACCCTCTGCCGGCGATCATGGCGCCGCGAGACAATGACATATTGAATCGCGCCAGCCACCAAGAGGGCGAGGCTGAATAGGGCTGGATAGATGAAAGGCACGCTCACCGGGAAGAACGTGTAGAAAATCCCCAGCACAATCGTCGCTAAGGAGGCCACAGGCAGCAGCACATGCACAAACCAGCGCATTTTGGGCTGCTTCCGGTAATACGCGGGAAGCCCGATGTTGCCCAGAATGTGGCCGAGGAATTCCCCCATGGTCGCCAGTAGAATTAAGACGATGTAGCCCGTACTGGGACCCCAGATGGCCGCGGCTGCGATTCCGAAGATCGCTGCCGTGACGCCAATCCAGATTACGGCCGTGCTGGGGGTCAGGTATTTGGGGTGGGTGCGCCCCACAGCCGGCGGCAGAAGACCGGCTTGGCCCATCGTCATCAGAAGGCGGCTTACCACGATGCTGGCCGCCATATTGACCCCTACGAGGCTATTGATGACAAACAGCGACAAGATGAGTTCCGGCACTTGACCGAGGTATCGCTGCACCACCGTGAGTCCGGGAATGGCTGCAGACGCGAAATTGCCCATGTTGTGGTACCCCCAGCCGACGGTAAAGGAGTAGGAGACCAAAACGAAGAGGGCGGTCACCAGCACGGTGGCCCAAATCAGCGCGCGGCGAATGGTGGCTTGGGGAGCCTTGGACTCGCGGCCCAAATATACCGTCGCCGTCGACCCCGACATGCCGAACGCGGCCACCAAAAGCCCGATGGAGAAGCCTCCGAAGCCTCCCGAGGCCAGGTGTGGATTATAAACGGCCAGCGTGTTGTGCGGTCCCACGGAGACGATGATTACCACGCTGATGATGACCAGCAGCACAATCTCGGCAATCGCCACGAAGATTGCGTAGTTGAGCGACGTTTTGATCCCGAGATACGTCAGCAGCGTCGAGGGAACCAGGATTAAGACAGCCAGCGGGATCCACAGCCATGTGGCGGGATGTGGGATGCCGATGGCCGGCAGCAGCGAAGATACCATGATGCCGAAAAATAGGGCGTTGGCGGGAATCAACGCGATGTAGTACACCGCGTAGGAGAGCCCGGCCAAATAGCCCCAGAGCGCCCCCACCCCCTTGGTGACGAAGTAGGCGACGCCGCTGGCGCTGGCCAGCCGCTTTGAGAACTGAAACGGGGTGTTAATCCATAAGACGACAACGATAATACCCAACAGATAGGCTAACGGGAGCGCGCCCAAGGCATACGAGGCCGCAGCGGTCATGGCGACAGTCGTGGCCGCCAGCGGACCATTGGCGATGAGGCCCTGCGCAAAAACCTGAAAGAATCCGACCGAGTTGTCGGCCAGTCCTGACGATGAGGGCGCGCGTGAGTCCTGGGTTGCCATAACGCGTTTCACCTTCCTTCGTACGGGTCATGCTACACGGGCATAACCTCGAGCAGGACACCATGCAATGTCTCAATGACGGAGTCCAGTTGGTCGTCGGTAATGATGAGCGGCGGCGAGAGGGTGATGACGTTCCCGGCGGGGCGGACAATGACGCCAGCTTCCCGCATTTTGGCGGTCACACGATTGCCCAGCGCGCCGGGCGGCTCATGCCCGTCGGATCGCAGTTCCACCCGGCCCAGCAGGCCCTCAGCCCCACTGTCAGCGACGTGGTTGGGCAGGGCCTTCGCGATCTGGTCCACGAGCCCTCCAAGGTGGCTGCCGGCGGCCCGGGCGCGCTCGAGCAGATTTTCCCGCTCGATAATGGCGATGTTGGCCAATGCCGCCGCCGCGGCCACCGGATGGCCGCTGTAGGTATTGCCATGGCGCAATTCCGGCTCTCCCGCGCCGCCCTGCATATAGGCGTCAAGAATGTGCTGGGCGACGGCCGTCGCCCCCAACGGCTGATAACCGGACGTAATCCCTTTGGCAAAGGTCATCATATCGGGCTGGATCCCATAATGACGCGCGCCAGTCCAATCGCCGAGCCTGCCAAACCCCGTGACCACCTCATCGGTAATGAGCAGCACATCATAGCGCGTACAAATTTCGCGAATTTGGGCGAGATAATCCGGGGGCGGAATAATGACGCCGCCGGCAGCCTGGATTGGCTCTGCGACGAAAGCCGCCACCGTGCTGGGATCCTCAAATTGAATCATTCGCTCGACTTCGCGCACACAGGCGTACGTGCAAACGGCATTTCCCGGGTGGTAGCTGCAATGGTTGCGATAGGGGGCTGGCGCATGCCGTATGTCACCGAGCAGCGGCTCGAACATGCGCCGGTTGGCGGTAATGCCCGCCACGGACAGCGCACCTGCGGTGACGCCATGATAGGCGTGCTGGCGTCCAATCAGCTTGGTTTTGGCAGCCATGCCCCGCATCTTCCAGTACTGCCGACTCATTTTGAGCGCGGTCTCCATGGCCTCCGAGCCGTCATTGCTCAAAAACACGGAGGCCATGCCGTCCGGTTTGAACAGGTCGATGAGGCGTTCGGCCAACTCGATTGAGGGCCGGTTGGCAAATCCCCCAAACGAGGAGAACCAACTGAGCTTTTCCGCCTGCCGAGCCACGGCCTCGATAATTTCCCGGCGGCCATATCCCACGTTCACAAGCCACAAGGCGGCATGCGCATCCAAGTACCGCCGGCCATCCTCATCGAAGACGTAGACGCCCTCGGCACGATCGATGACAAGCGGGCCCTGTTCCTGCATCGCCTTCATGCTGGTGTATGGCCCCCAGCGTTTGCTTGTGCTCATGCACTACCCCTCCAACTGTCATGTCGATGGAATCTGACATGTCTGAATAAATGAGGGCGCGCGCCGAGATATGATCAAATTCCTATCCGGGCCTCCGGGATACCGCCCAAAAAGGTTCGCCCATCGCACTGGTCGGCCGCTCCGCTGGCCGCCGCAAAGCCCAAAAAACCTGCAATGGCTGCAGGCATGCTGTCTTTCGGGACTCTGCCTCTTGCGCGCGGGCCGAAGCTCGGCTCCTTAATGGGAGGAGCGGCGGCAACGGCACGGACTATGCGGCCGATGACGCGCGACTCCAGGGGTAGATCAAGATATCCAACCCGTCGGCCCCTTATATCTCAGGAATCGAGTCCCGCGGGTCGTCCCGCACGGCCTCCCGGAGCTTCTCTTCCATACCGGTTGTGCGCATGTACCATACGCCGTTGGCCACCGCGGCATAAAATACGCCGACCGCGACTAGCCCGACAATGATGGACATCCAAGGCTCGGGAATCCACCCCATTCCGCCAAAATTGCCGATCCGGGCCATGAAGATAATCAGCGCAAAGTATCCCACGATCCAAAGGCCCCCTTTAATTTCGACAGCAGCGTCTCTGCGCACAAAGTGCACCACGAAAAACACGGCAAAACAGAAGACCAGAATCCAAATGGAGACTTGCAGCTTGCTCCAGTTATCCCAGTAAATAATCAGGGTAGACACCACGAATGCCAAGGGCGCCCATAGCTGCATGCCCCGGATGGTTTTGCCCTCGGACAAGCCGACCTTGCGGAACACCAACACGGAGATCGCCCCGACGGAAAATGTATAGACGGACAGAACGCCTGTGAGCGAAATAATGCCGTACCAGCTTTTGAAGGGGATAAGCCACAACGCCCCGACAATGAAGTTGAGCACCAGCGCGCGCGTCGGCACGCCGAACTTCGGATTGACGTTGTCGAGAAACGCCGGAAACAGCCGGTTCTTAGCCAGCCCGAGAACGTTCCGGGCGTTGGAGGCCGTGTAGCTGAAACTCGAACCCGCGGGCGACACCACCGCATCGGCGGCCAACATCCAATACAGCCACATGATATTGAGGGACATCGCAATGTCCAAAAACGGCGACCGCAGGTTCACGCCAGACCATCCATGAGCGAGAGCCCATCCGGGAACCGCGCCGATAAACACAACCTCCAGCAAGATGTACAGCACAATGGAAACGAGGATCGTCGTCAGGATAGCCAGCGGCACATTGCGCCGGGGATTTTTCACTTCGCCCGACAAGTCTACGGCGTTTCTAAACCCGGTGTACGCGAACACAATCCCGGCCGTCGCCACGGCACTCAAACCGGCGCTGATGCCATTGGGCGCAAACCCGCCATAGCGGCTGAAGTGGCTGGCGTGAAACCCGGATATTAATAAGGCGATAATGGTCAGGGACGGAACGATGAACTTGAGAGCGGTCACAACCGTGTTGACCCGTGCGAACAACGTCACGCCGAAGTAGTTTACAACAACGAAGAGCGCCATCAACACCAGCGCCGCCGCCATGCCTCCAGCCGTCAAGTGTCCGGATGAGGCGTTATAGAGGCCGGGCCAAAATTTGCTGGCGTATTGCACCACACCCGATGCCTCCGTGGGCGGATTGGACGTAAAGCCGAACCAAATGGCCAAGCCAATCACCGCTGCCACCATACGCCCATTGGAGTACCGCGGATATCGCACTAACCCGCCGGATTCCGGCTTGACCATTCCCAGCTCGGAAAACACCAGGCCTATCAAGAGCATTGCCAAACCGCCGATAATCCATGTGACGATGGACTCCGGCCCGGCCAACTGGGCAGCCTTCCATGCCCCAAACAACCAGCCCGAGCCAATCACACCCCCGAGCGCCGCAGCGGTCAGGGACCAAAACCCCATCGTCTTTCTAAAGTAGCCGGTATTGTCCACGCGCATCGCCCTCCCCTTCATGGCTGTTGTGCCCAAGTGGACGCCTTCTCATTTGACTCTCGGGATCCAACCTCCCTCAACAAGGGACGTCGGCTCGGCAGCTTATCATCGCGCACCGGACCGGCCGCGCAGGCCCGAACCGATGTCCGTGCGGCCATGCCCGATGGGTGGTTCTCGCCGCGCATGGGATTGGATGGCTCACGATGGATCCGCAGGAGGACCAGACGGTATGACCCAATTGACTCTCTCCTCTTAGGATGTCCGGGGCCTGTGGCGCATGGCGGCAGCGCTTAAGATGCCGGTGAGTTGGAGGCAACTGGGGTCCGCGCAGGCGGCCGACACAGCGGCGGCCAGTTTGACAGCCCTCGGGGGATGCCTCGACGCCCTCTAAAAGCAGGAATTTTTCCAAAAAAGCTCGAATGGTCCGGCAATATGCAGCCAGTGAATGAAAAAGAGGGATCGCGGTGGGTGGCCTCCGCCTG
>JAJZBJ010000074.1 GCA_021798975.1 Bacillota bacterium
GGCTGGCAAGTCGTGGCAACGCTGACCTTGCAACGTGTCAGCGGGTAGAACGCTCGCTGTCCAGGTGTGCCATTTGGGCAGCCGCATACCGGGTGCCCGCGACAGCCCCCGAGGGAATTGCCGCTTCGATTTGCGCTAAGTCGTTGGGAGTCAGCTCGATTTGAAGAGCCCGCTGAGCCTCCCTGAGTTGATCCCGGCGTCGCGCCCCGATGAGCGGAATCATAGTATCGCCGCGCGACAGCACCCATGCGATACTCAATTGTGCGGCCGTGACCCCCCGGACGTCGGCAATCTTGCGAAGCGCATCCACCAGTCCAAGATTCTGCTCGAGATTGGCCCCTTGAAAACGCGGCAGCATTCCGCGGATGTCCCCCGCAGCCGCCGGAGCCTGCGACCAATGTCCGCTGAGGAGCCCACGCGAGAGCACGCCGTAGGCCGTAATGCTGATGCCAAGTTCACGAGTCATCGGCAAGATCTCCGCCTCAATCCCGCGCGACATGAGCGAGTACTCGATTTGAAGGTCCGCGATAGGATGGACCAATTGTGCCCGGCGCACGGTATCCGCCCCCACTTCCGACAGCCCTATATAGCGCACGTATCCCGCTTTCACCATGTCGGCCATGGCGCCCACCGTCTCTTCAATCGGCACTGACGGGTCCAGTCGCGCAGGCCGGTAAATATCGATGTAGTCGACACCTAAGCGTTGCAAGGAATAGGAGAGGAAGTTCTTGACGGCAACCGGCCTGCCATCCTGGCCTAGAAATTCCCCGGATGGAGCACGCAGTCCTCCGAACTTCACACTGATAATGGCATCGTCGCGACGCCGGCCGCGCAAAGCCTCGCCGAGTAGAAGTTCGTTGTGACCCATGCCATAGAAGTCGCCCGTATCGAGCAAATTAATGCCGGCATCCAGCGCCGCGTGGATCGTGGCGATGCTCTCGTTCCGATCCGCCTCGCCATACACGCCCGACATGCCCATTAAGCCTAATCCCATCCGCGACACGCGGGGTCCCGCCAATCCGAGCTGCCATCGATTCTCCTGGCCCAATAGGGGGTCCTCCTTCGCTTGGTTCTCATTGCGATTATAGCGCCACTTGAGCCCTCGAGCACGTGTGTCCGGGTCCGCCGGATGTCCGTCGGAAGGTCTGCGCCTAGAATGACGTGCTGCGCAAGGTGCCACCTATCCCGGGTCTCGCTGGCCCCGGGCGCGGAGCTTTAGGTACTATCGGAAGCGTAGACGAACCGGGGGGCAAGTGGTAATGTCCCTTTGGATAGAACGATGGACGAGTCAAACCAAACCGAATACCGAGAAGCCACGTAAAGCAAGGGGGCAGGATTATGTCTAGTCAGACGCTGTCGAAATTTCTCCATGACAACTTAGAAGACCTCAAGCGCCAGGGGCTCTATAACGTCATCGACCCGCTCGAGAGTGGGAACGGTCCGTTAATTCGCATCGCAGGACGCGAGCTGGTGAACCTGTCGTCCAATAACTATTTGGGACTGGCTACGGATGAACGCTTGATCAGGGCGTGCGTTGCCGCCACGACGGCAGCCGGGGTCGGCGCGGGAGCGGTTCGGACCATTAATGGAACCCTGTCCGTTCACGTTGAACTGGAACAAAAATTAGCGGAGTTTAAGCATACCGAAGCCGCCATCGCATTTCAGTCAGGCTTCAACTGCAATATGGGTGCGATTTCCGCTGTGATGGACTCGCACGACGCCATTTTGTCCGATGAGCTGAACCACGCATCCATCATTGATGGATGCCGGCTATCGCGGGCCAAGATTATCCGATACAAACATTCCGACATGGACGACCTACGGCGGCTGGCGCACGAGGCCACCAACTCGGGTCTCTATCATAAGGTTATGGTCATCACCGACGGCGTTTTTTCGATGGACGGAGACCTTGCAAAACTGCCGGAGATTATTCACATCGCCGAGGAGTACGACCTCATCACCTATGTCGACGACGCACACGGCTCGGGCGTTTTGGGGAACGGTGCGGGTACCGTGAAACACTTCGGATTGTCAGACAAAGTCGACTTTCAAATCGGAACATTGTCAAAGGCGATCGGCGTGGTCGGCGGGTATGTTGCGGGCAAACAGGAGTTAATTGACTGGTTGAAAGTACGGGCCCGCCCGTTTCTATTTTCCACATCGATGACACCCGGTTCGGCTGCAGCCTGCATCACAGCCTTGGATATCCTGATGACCAGTACCGAACTGCAGGAGCGGTTGTGGGACAACGGCAACTACTTCAAGCAAGGCCTGCATGCGCTGGGTTTTGACATCGGGCACAGCGAGACACCCATTACCCCGTGCATCATCGGGGAAGAGGTGCTGACACAGTCCTTCAGTAGGCGGCTCTACGAGGAAGGCATTTACGCGAAGTCGATCGTCTTTCCAACGGTGCCAAAGGGCACGGGACGCGTGCGGAATATGCCGACAGCCGCCCATACCCGGGAGATGTTGGACCGGGCTTTAGCGGTCTATGAAAAGGTCGGGCGGGAACTCGGGATTATCTAATCGCTCGCACCGAGCGTATCAGACATCTGCAGCATGAATTGAGGAGTCAGCCATGAAGACAATTCTCGTAACCGGAGCCTGTGGCCAAATCGGATCCGAACTGGTCACAAAACTACGCAGTCTGTATGGAGAAGACCACGTCGTGGCCACGGACATTCGGGTGGCCGTCGACAACCCCGCGCAGGGCGATGGCCCTTATGAGACGCTCGACGTCACAGACGGCAAGCAATTTCTGGAGATCGCCAAAAAATATCAGGTCGACGCCGTGATTCACTTGGCCGCCTTACTGTCAGCCAAAGCCGAAGCAAATCCGCAACGCGCCTGGCACCTGAACATGACGGGTCTCGTCAATGGCCTGGAGACGGCGAGAGAACTCCAATGCCAGTTTTTCACACCCAGTTCAATTGCGGCTTTCGGCCCGTCTACCCCCCAAGACCAAACCCCGCAGGACACGATTCAACGGCCCAATACCATATACGGTGTCACGAAGGTATCGGGGGAACTGCTCTGCGACTATTACTACCAGCGGTTTAATGTCGATACGCGGGGCGTGCGGTTTCCCGGGCTCATCTCCTACGTCACCCCCCCCGGCGGAGGGACGACCGACTACGCCGTGGAGATTTACTACCATGCCGTCCAACATAAGAAGTACACGTCGTACATCGCGGCCGGAACGAAGATGGACATGATGTATATGCCGGATGCCCTCGACGCCATTGTTCAACTGATGGAGGCTGACCCGACGAAGCTGGTTCACCGTAATGCCTTCAATATCTCGGCCATGAGCTTCGCGCCCGAAGACGTGGCGGCAGCGATTCGGGCACGGATACCGGAGTTTTTATTGACGTTTGATGTGGACCCAATCAGACAAAGGATTGCGGAGAGTTGGCCCAATTCTATTGACTCTCGTTGTGCTGTGGATGAGTGGGGATTTCGACCGAGATATGACCTCGAATCCATGACCAAGGACATGCTCGACAAGTTGCTGGCCCGCCACAGGATGCCATAGTGACACTGTGGAGTGGGTTCCAGGTGGCCGCGTGATTCCCGCAATCGGATGGGGCGTTACTGAGGGTGTAATGCCCCCATCTGCAGCTCATTCCCTCACCCATTATGCCAGTCGCCAGGTTGGGCCCAGTCCACGGTTCATCAACCTCACCGGAGAGTGCGGTCCAGGTGCGTTGGGCCAACGGCGGAAGGGGCTCATCGAGAGGTGCCAGGCGATCTCAACATCTCTCGGACGTTGAGGCTGTACATTCGACAGGCCACGGCCCGCATTGAGGCGTCGCAGTGCCGCCTTCAAACCCATGGCCAGTACTCCTGCGTATCAATTCCTTCGTCGCTGTCTATCAGAGACGGCGGCACCCCACCCCGCCCCGTTGATGGTTCCCCCATGAAGCACCGGCGGTGAAGGCGAGGGGACCTTCAGATCTCAAATCCTTCGGCGACCACATCAAAATAGTGATAGGCCGTTTGATGGTCCCGCATCCACGTCTCTAGAGGAATAATCCACGCTCGGTATTTCAAACGTTGCCGCACTTGGTCAGCGGACACGAATTGAATGTCTAAGATTTCCTCCGGGTCAAGCGCCCCGACCTCACCTCCGCAAATTGTGGCCTCATAGTACACCTGCAAATACTAACCCCATTGGCGCGTCCGATATTCTGTAATGAAGGCGACATTGCCCGCCTTGACGTCATATCCTGTTTCTTCTTGGGTTTCTCGAACAGCAGTTTGCATGAGTGGTTCGTTCGCTTCGGCTGAACCCTTCGGCAAGCTCCAACCGTGCTCATCCTTCACGAGCAAGACCTTTTCATACCGCATAATGACGACGTCCGCCGCCAAGTTGTGTGTTGCGTTGACCTTAGGTCATCCACCTCTCCCGATTGATATGCCTGTTTACACCGGCTGTTCAGCTCATCGCCCAACCCATCACCGAGGCTTCTTTCTTATGGGGCAATACCTTCACTGATCCTACGGCTAGCGTACCGCCACCAGGCCGCGCGGCGGAGACACAGTGGCGGTAACTGGCCAACGAGCCGGCGCCTCCAATGGCCGGTAATCCGCCCCGTTTAGGAATTCGTGGTGGCGTGTCATTATACATCGCTGCGCTATAGAAGGTTTAGTTGGGTTTGCAGGGCGCCCCATACGCGGTCGAAGACCTGGTCTTCCAGCGATCGGTTGGCCCGCTCAGGGTGGAGCAAAGCCCAGCCGCCACCGGATTCGATCCGCATGCCGGTTGCCCCGTTCCCCGTCATATGGCAAAAGACAGCCCCCCGCGCGGTGTCGATAACTGCCCGCCGGTGATTCATGAGATCATGGACGGCCCGATCAATGACAGCCGTCAACCAGGCGGGGCGGGGTTCCACTACATCGTCCTCGGTGATCGCCATCACTTCCAGTTGCGGATCTCGAACGAGTTGCGCAATTAAGTCCTGTGATCCGGCGATGATACTCCATGGCAGCGCGGCGTCACTGGCGACCGCCCATGAATGGTCTAGAGGCCACCAAAATTGCGGCGTTTGCGCATCAATCCACCACCAGTTTGGAGAGTCCTTCTGATGCATCCACACCAAGGCATCATCCAGGCGGCCACGGTAGACGAGGTACTCGCGACCGGGCACCCGCATGCGGAACCCCTGGCGCACCGATGGAGGAATCGGGTCGGGAGCGGGTTCCGGTGGAAGGTCTGGCCGCACCCGTGTGTATCGCCCAAAGTCAGCGCTGAGCGCAAACGACACGCGATCGGCGGTCTGAGTATGGGGCGCCAACAGCTCCACAAGACGTCCCGCCTGCCTCCGCTCCAATCCCCCATGGCGTGGCGGACGGCCAATCCATGCGGTGACGCCATCCGGCAGACACTCGGGTAATGCGACGTGAACAAAGGCGCGTGTGGGCGTCATCGGCACGGCATTGTGAGCCGCGATGTCGGCCCACCGCACCCCTGCGTTATCCGGGCCGTGTGCGGGATGCAACAGACGCCCGTAGGCGGGAAAGCCGCCAGGTGCGAGGGATGCAAGTCGCCCATCCCACATATTCTTCAGGTGTTCGAGCATCCACTCCACCTCATGGGGATCAAAGGTCCACTCGATCACAGGGTCACCTCCTGAGGCTAGGCTTTGTCTTGGTTCACCACCATGGCACACACCGACTGGATTGGCCATACGGCTTCGCCTTCACTCCCGGGCGCCGCCGACGTTTCGCTCCTACCGGCCATTCGATGGCGCTATGGTACCTTGTCTCGCCAACCGGGCGGCTCGTCACAATGTTGTGGGGCCAATGGGCTGGGTCGTGAGCATCGGCGGCGCTGCGATCCCCTCCCCATAGCCAGTGACGACCCGAGGTTCCCCGGGGAGCTTCTCGCCGCACGCTCAAACTGTCGTGCCGGCTTCAAGGCTTGCTGGCCCTCGGCTCTGCCACGGGTTGCATGGCCGCGCGTTCGATAGTATTTTGACTCCCTTGCATCGCATCCTGGCGCGCTTGAGTTGCCTCCACCTCCCCACCTCACGCCCCATCCGTTTCAACAGATCGGCCTTGATGGCCGCCACATAATGGTATCCCACAAGCCGCGGGTTTTCTCTAGACGCTCCACTTCCCGCCACGCAGATTCCGGGCCGTCTGTCATGGAGAGAACGACTGCGCGGTTCAGCGCCACCACCGGTGACGGCCACACCTGCAATAGCTCGTCATGCCTTAACAGTCGGACAGCTCATCGGCCCCGGCGGACATTCGCCCCGTTGGTGCCGCTGGACTAGGGATAGACCCGAATGGCGTACGGGGAATAGCCCTCTTGAGCACGGGTCGTTACATGCCGTTGGGATGCATCGGATAATCATCTGGTGGCCTCCTGCATGCGGGGTTGGACCGGCGGGCGACGACCCGGCCCGCGCCGTGACCATGGACCCCCGATGGTTCCTATCGCCCAGTCGTCCGAACCTAGTGACGGGAGGGGGGCGGGGATCGCGTGACCTCCACTTAATGAATCACGGTCAGCGGGTGAAAGCGCTGATGGCGCACATCTTCGATAATTTGGCGGAGGAGTGGCGCCTCGCGGAGTTCGCTATTGGGCATTTGGTCTAAATCGCGCATCGTGATCCACTGGGTTCTCAGAATGACGGAATCAATAACCCCATGCACTCGGCCCCCGTGCACGGCGCCCATAAAATTAAAGAGCAAGACCCGATCGCCGGTGACACTTCGAATCGGATACACCCCCGTCGTCGATTCCAGGTGCACGTCCAACCCCGTCTCCTCACGACACTCGCGGCGTGCCGCAGCCAAAATCCCTTCGCCGTCCTCCACGTGTCCCGAGGGAAGGTTCCAGAGACCTCTCGCAGGCCACTGGCCTTCCTGCACCATCAAGATACGCCCGTCTTGGACGATCGCTACACTCGCAACCGCGACCACCTTCTCGGCCACCCACTGCCCGCCCCTTCCCCTTCGTTGTCAACCTCGACGCAAACAAATGTATTCATGGCTATTTTCTGTGTTGATGCGGGGCTTGTCCAGAACCCGGGCAGCATATGTCTCCGAACGCCTAGGCTCAGAATCCTCTCTTTCGCCTACCATGTCCCTTACCGTTAGGCGGAGTGCGTTTCGTTTGATGGTCAAAAGAACGGTGAACAGACGGCCATACCATTGTTGGGGAGTACAGGCCCTTGTGGGCCCAACCGGCCCGTGTGCATGAAGCCGGGATATCCCGTAAAACAAATAATCGCGCAATCGCTTGCCGGACAGTCCAGCGTCATGGCGTCCCCGGCAGGACCTGAACCCAGGCCGCCGCGATAAGAAGTCCCCGCTCTATCCACTGAGCTACGGGGACGCCGCCTACGGTGATGGTCGGCGCGAAGGGATTCAACTGCCCGGTAACGGCGCTCCTAAGCTTGGCGCAGTCCCAGCAACTCGGAGCTCAAAAGTAGAGGCGGTCGTTAAACCCGGTATAACTCCACCGATGGCAGGCCTCCCTGGAGCTCCCGTACGCCGGGTAGGATGTAAACCAGCGGATTCAGGGGCGTCCCAACGGCCTATCTGGCCAGCAACTTTCGCATAACATCGGCGAGTACCTCGTCGGGATTAGCGGGCATCTGGCGGCTGCGCCAGCCAACGAAGCCGTCCGGACGGACTAGGATGCAGCCGTTGTCATCTACCTCGCGGAGCCGTGCCCAATCGTCATAAAGGTCCTCAATATCACATCCCGGGCCAATCTGGCAGGGGAACACCTCCACGCCCAGTCGTGTAAAGACGTGTCGTGCCGCATCCGCCCACGGCTGGCCGCCAATGCCGGTAATCAGGGTGAATCGGCCGTGGCCCGCCAAGTCTAATGTACTGATCGTTCGCCCGTGTTGCCCGACCCAGCAATGGGGCAGATGCGCTCCGGGCCAGGTCGTAGGCTCATAATAGAGATCTCGGTCCCGCCCATCGTCCGGCTCAGGCGTGCCATCGGGGATGACAGCGTCTGACCGATAACGCTGCCCCAGTTCAACCCCGTGTGTGTTGAACTCATAGTTTTTAAGTTCGATGGCCCGCCGAAGCTTTTGGCGTTGCACGATCGCTTCGGGACTATCCTCCTTACGCCGGGCAATATTGGCGCGCATCACATCCGGATTGTTGGTGTCGAGCAATCCCAATGCGTCAAAGAAGGCAGCCGTTTCCTCGATGCTTTGGTTGGCCCGGGTGACAATCTGCCGTCCGACCGGAGCTCGTTCGGCATTAAACGTGTCGAGGAGGCCTGCCCCCGCTTTGCCCTTGATGACGAGGGCTAATTTCCACGCCAAGTTGTAAGCATCTTGGATGGACGTATTCGATCCGAGACCATTGGAGGGGGGATGGCGGTGGCAGGCGTCGCCCATGCAGAAAACGCGTCCTTGGCTGTATCGCCCGGCCCACATGCGGTTATTGGACCAAAGCGATGTGGACCGGATGGTAATGGGAATGGAATCGTCGCCGATGAGGTTGTGCGCGATCTCAGTTGCCAGTGTGTCGTTCATGACGGGCGGGTTTGCGAGGTCATAGCCCCAGACGATGAGCCACTCGTGCCATGGGCGAACCATCCGCACCAGTCCCATGCCAATGCCGCCAATATTCGATCCCGGCTGCAGCACCCAATACAGCACGCTGGGCCGGTGCGCCACATAGCGCGTCAGGTCGGCTTCGAAGACAATATTCATCGAACCGGCCACATCCATCTGCCCTTCCATGGGAAGGCCAATATCACTAGCGACTTGACTGCGGCCGCCATCCGCACCGATAAGGTACTGCGCCTGCACGAGGTATTCTTCCCCGCTGATGCGGTCTCTCACCCTGGCTGTGACACCCTGGTCATCTTGTGTCAGAGACAGGTATTCGGTATGGAACCGGATTTGGGCGCCACGAGCCGCGGCCTGTCCGACCAAGATCGGTTCCAAGAGATTCTGCGGCATGTCCACGTGGAGTTCCGGACTCGCCAGGCGGTACTCCGCATGACGCGTGGGGTGCGTGCCCCAGGTCTTGAGTCGTCCTAGTTCTTCTCCGGCGAGACCCGTACAAAATACTGTGTCCCCCATCAGGTGATTGGGCGTGGCTTTCTCATGCACATCGTCAACGACCCCCAAATCGCGGAAGATTTCCATGGTGCGCTGGTTGGTAATGTGCGCGCGGGGGGTGTTGGCGGTCCATCCATACTTGGTAATCATGAGGGTTCGAATGCCATAGGTGGCTAATGCCAGGGAAGCGGCCGAGCCGGCCGGGCCACTGCCTACCACCAGCACATCAGTGGTTACAAGCTGACGCATTGAGATTTCCTCCTATCTCTCATGAGTGGCGGACGGCATTAGCACAAAGTCGTATTGCATCGTCCAAAACGGTTCAGAGAGTCGCGTACCGTCAGGCGCATGACCGTGCTCGACACGGTGGAATTGAGCAATCAGCGAGTCCTTCACACCAAACACCGCATCCGAATCGATGTAGGGGTCGCCGGCCTTGAACACATGGGTGGTCACCGTTTCATATCCAGCCGCTTGGATGCGGAAGTGGATATGTGCGGGCCGCATCGGGCTGCGCCGAGCTGCTCTGAGCAGGTCCCCCACGGGGCCATCCGAAGGGATCGGATATGGTTCCGGGCTGACCGTGCGGAAATAGAATCGGCCTTCGGCATCGGTGAGCAACTGGCCGCGGGCAGCCGCTGCGCTAAGCGAGGGCTTTTGCACATCATACAGGCCGTCCTCATCCGCCTGCCAGATTTCGATTAATGCTCCCGGGATGGGGGAACCATCCAAGGCGCACACACTGCCCTCCACGAAGCACGGATCCCCTGGGGCCCCGTTGGCGATGTCATCCCCATTTTGATAGTGCGGCGAGTCTTTGACGTAAAAAGGCCCGAACACGGTCGCTTCTGTAGCACCATCCGCCTTTTTATTATTCATGCCGATAACTTGCATGGAGGCGCCCAAGGTGTCGGACAACAAGATGAACTCTTGGCGCTTTTCTGTGGAGATTTGACCGGTGTTGGTCAGAAAGGTGATGGCCTGGTGCCATTCGCATTCGGTGAGGTTAACCTCGCGCAAGAAGTCATGGAGGTGCCGAATCAGAGCTTGCATGATCGCCTGAAAGCGGGGCGATTCGGCATGACTGAAACTCTCCAGCACCTCTTGAATCAGCGCCTCATCCGTCAAATTGCGGCGCTGGGAGGTCGAGCGATTGTCCAACGTCATACGTTTCTCCTTCCGTCTTTTAAGCTGGGCTCCGACCCTCATAGGCGCCTTCCAGAATGGTTTGAATGGATTGGGGACCGATAGGACGGGGGTTTGCCGGCAACGTTTCTGTGGTTAGCAGGCCCATGGCCTGCTCGAGTTGGTCACGGGTCAGGCCCAACTGGCTGAGCGCAACAGGAGCTCCGATATCGTGCACCAAGGAATACAGAGATTGAGCCGCATCGTGGTGGCCCAGGGCTGCGGCGATCCGCCCAGCAATCGCTGGCATCGCGGGCTGGTTGTAGGCCATGACTTGGGGCAAGAGTACGGTGTGGGTCTCGGCATGAGGGAGATTAAAGGCGCCTCCCAAGACGTGACAGATCTTGTGGTGCAGGCCCGACCCGGCCTCTGCGAACACCGCGCCTGCCAAGAAGGCGCCATAGAGCAGCATGCTCCGGGTCTCCAGCCGCTGCGGCTCGTCAAGGACAGCTTTCAGATTTTGCCCGATGATTTGTACGGCGGATTCGGCCTTGAGACTCGTAACGGGATTGGCTCCCGGTGCATAGAACCCTTCGACCGCATGCGCCAAGGCGTTCATAGCGGAAGCGGCCGTCATGGCCGGTGACAGGGACACGGTGAGCCCAGGGTCGTACAGGATAACCCGAGGTTTGACAAAGGCGGCGCGGCCGGTTGTCTTTCGGCCGGATTCGGTGAGACCCCAGACCGGGGTCGCTTCGGACCCGGCATAGGTTGTCGGGATGGCGATAATGGGCAGGCGCGTGTCTAAGGCAACGGCCTTAGCCGTGCCCGTCGCCGATCCTCCGCCGACAGAGACCAGACAATCCGCTTGGACCGCACGGGATGCGTCGCGAGCCTGGAGGGCCACTTCGACCGGGACGTGGGGCCGCACGTCGCGAAACGTCCCGGCTAATCGGGGACCGAGCCGATCGGTGAGGGCGTCAACTAGCGCGTCATCCCGGTGGCTGGCGATGAGAAGCACGCGGGAGACTCCCAGCCGTTCCAGTTCTTCGACTAGATGCTCACGACTCGACCCGACCCCGAAACGGATGCGGACAGGCATCGTCTCGTATACAAAAGCTTCCAGCATGACCGCCTCCCTTGTGATTTAGCCGCGATAGTGCCTTACTTTTTTTTATTTTCTCTCAGATCGGAGATTCTGTCATGACACTGGGGAGATTTGCCGACTTCAGCAATGAGGAGGAATGCGAATGCCTAACCTCACAATTCGCAATCGTCAAATGCGATCTCGCGACCGTCCGCATGTGAATGGACCTTATGTTCGCAAAGTCCATGAGGCGTGTTCACCATGAGACGCAGAACTTTCGGCTCTAAACAAGACGAAGTCTGCTTGTACCTGTCCGGACGGCCGATCAATCGCATCTGTGCGCCTCCATCACACCCCGCGTCTCCGAAGGACAGAGGACGCAGCCTGCCAGGGAACCATTCCCGATTGACTAACACATCCGCCATGCGTGAAACAGCTTTGCAAGCCAGAGTTAGGGTGAGAGGCATAACCCTTTTGTTGATGTCACCGAATTTCGACGCTTGCACCGCAAAACAAAAAATCCCGCAATCGCTTGCGGGTTAATCTTTAGTGTAATGGTGTCCCCGGCAGGATTTGAACCTGCGACGCCGGGATTAGAAGTCCCGCGCTCTATCCACTGAGCTACGGGGACGCCGCATACGGTAATGGTCGGGGCGGAGGGATTCGAACCCCCGACCCCTTGCTCCCAAAGCAAGTGCGCTACCAAGCTGCGCTACGCCCCGGCCGGACCGTTATAGTATATCAGACCCTCGAAATCCGCGTCAATTACGGCTGGTGCTGTACCACAATGATCCAGCAACCACGAGGAAAATCGCCAACCCGGCGGTTCCCTTCGCGCCCGCCCTAGCTATAACAAAGGCCATGGTCAAGGCCGACAAAGCTAAAATCGACAATTTGGGATCATCCACAAATAGATCGTAGACTTCCTTAAGCCATTTCATGCAGTCGCCACATCCCTTCGTTTGATGGACGAGACGATGAGCCAGCTAGCGGCCAAATATGCCGCGATTAACAGCAAAATGCTTAGGTCCTGCCCGGGCCATCGGACGCCCAGAGACTCGCCGGCCCAAAAACTACCGAAGCTGGTCAGCATGGTTCCGACGACAAACTTCATGACGTTTTCGGGGACCTTGGCCAGAGGTGCCCGGAGGATAATGCCGGCCATGAGGACCAATACTAAACCGACGGCCGACCCAAGGATGGCGCTGGGGTACGCATGAGCGGCCGAACCCATAGTCAGCACGATGACCACGACTTCCAATCCCTCCAAGAATACGCCGTTGAAGGCGGTCGCCTGCGCAGCAACCGTGTTGCCTTTATTAGCCTGCAACTTGCCCAGTTCTTTCTGGTAAGCTTCCGTTTCGTCGTGCAGCGCTTTCTTCCCGGAAAACCGGAGAAGCGCTTTTCGCAGCCATTTCACACCGAATAAGAGCAGTAAGACACCAATAATTCCGCGTAAGATATTGATCGGAACGTAGTGCAGGACGCCGACGCCCAAAATCGCGGTGAGCACCGCCAGGGCCAGAACCGCCAAGAGCGTGCCGCGCATGGCCGGACGCCACCCCTCAACCGTTCCGACCGCGAGGACAATCGTGAGTGCTTCCACAAACTCCACAGAAGAAGCCAGCAAGGCGGCAACAAGAACGTACCAGTTCAAATGAGAGCCCCCTTCTGATAATCCTCATCTCATCATACGGAAGAGGCGGCGGCCTTCACAACCTAATGTTTCATAAGGATTTGGAGAAGAGCTTCCGTGGCTCTGGTGCGATGGGACATGCGGTTCTTTTCCTCAGCCGGCAGTTCGGCCAGCGAGCGCTCACCGTCGACGGTGAAAATGGGATCCACCCCAAACCCATTCCGCCCCCGCGGCCAGCCTAAAATCCATCCCTCTAAGACGCCTTCCGCCCACACATCACGGCCATCCGGCCATGCCATGACCAGGACCGCCCGCATACGCGCCGTCCGCTTTTCGGGCGGAACCTCCGACAGCCGCAATAAGATTTCGCGGGAATTTTCCCAAGGCACAGGGCTTACGAACCGCGCCGAATGGATGCCGGGCTGCCCATCCAGCGCGTCGACTTCGACGCCCGAGTCATCGGCTAGGGCCGGCATATTCATGCTTTTTGCCACAAAGTGGGCCTTGAGACGCGCATTGTCCAAGTATGTACTGCCGGTTTCTTCGATAATCTCCTGCTCACTGGGATACGGGATGATGGAAAACGGCGCGGGCTTGAGCAAGGATTGAAACTCGCGCAGTTTGCCCTGATTGTGGGTCGCCAGCACCACCTCAGCCATCGATTAAACCCGCCCCCTCAGGATAGGCAGCCTGCTGGATCTCGTCCAAGAGCCCAATCCCGAGATCCCCCAAATCCACTAGGTCATCTAATTGCTGGCGTGTAAAGGCGGCATGTTCCCCGGTACCCTGCAGTTCCACCCAATGGCCGGTAGACAACCGCACCAGGTTGAAGTCCACGTCGATGTCCACATCTTCCGCGTAACTCAGGTCGAGAAGCGCTTGGCCGTTTTTCAAGCCTACACTGACCGCCGCCATGCGCCCCCGGAATGGCGGCTTCTCGAAGGGCGAACGCTTATGAATAGTGCCCACGG
This sequence comes from Bacillota bacterium, assembly GCA_021798975.1. Taxonomy (GTDB): domain Bacteria; phylum Bacillota; class Sulfobacillia; order Sulfobacillales; family Sulfobacillaceae; genus Sulfobacillus_B. Next base: position 13,870 of record JAJZBJ010000074.1, read on the forward strand.
CCTGCCATAACGCCATAAACCCGGCCGTGATGGCGGCCGTCCGGGTCCCCCCGTCAGCTTGAAGTACGTCGCAATCGACGATGACACTCTTTTCTCCCAATCGGTCGAGAAACAACGAGGCCCGCAGAGCGCGTCCAATTAATCGTTGAATTTCAATGCTGCGGCCCTGTTGACGTCCACGCACCGCCTCGCGGTGCGTGCGGTCCTGAGTAGCTCGAGGGAGCATGGCGTATTCAGCTTGAATCCATCCTTGCCCACTGCCGCGCACGAAGGGCGGGACCTTATCCTCAACGGTAGCTGTGACCAAGACCCGCGTGTGGCCTTGTTGAATCAAACACGACCCCTCTGCCCAACGGCTGTATCCCAGGTCAAATGTCACCGGCCGAATCTCATCGGAATTGCGTCCATCAGGTCTCAAGCTTAGGCCTCCTTCAGTCGTCTCTAGCGTCCCAATCAGAGGCGCTTCTCAATATGTAAAAAACTCCCAACGCATCGTCGGGAGTGAAAAAATTGGTGGAGGCGGGGACGTGCTGCCCGTCCCGTCCGAAGACACGTTATACCAGACTTCTACGAGCGTAGCTTCGGATTTAATCTCGCCGCAGATTGCGTCCGAAGCTCGACAACCCATGGCCAGCCCTTAGTTTTCCAACCCTAACCGGGCGTTTAGAGCGGTATCCTGTCTAGTTTTACGTGGTCTAGGCGAGGACAGGCACTAGACTAGGCCACGTTAGC
>JAJZBJ010000075.1 GCA_021798975.1 Bacillota bacterium
CCAATCCAGCGACAGCTTCCATAAGCCAAAGGCGGCTCAGCATCGGCCGGGCGGACCGGCGACTTGGCCAAAACCAAGCTCCGATGGTGCCCATGAGTGCGCCCAATCCTCCCAGGAGTCCATAGAAAAACCCCGGTGCATGCCAATTATGGACCATGACAGGCTCCACCACGGTCAGATCGCCCGCCCCCAGATTACTCATCAAAAACACGAGGAGCGGCGCCCACAGGCGGACGTCTCCCCGCACGATCGCCCATGGCCTCAGAGCGGAATGTTCCGGATACCTGGGATTCGGCGTACCGTGCCCGAAAGGGACGGATAGTGCCCCCAGATTCAAGCCAGCGGCGAGAAAGATTACACTGGCGGCCAAGGCCAGCCCCGGGAGTGGCATCACCATGATCAGCAATCCCCCCGTCATCGATCCGCCTACGGCGGCGACATGCCATCCGGTTTGCTCCAACTTCATGGCGATTGGGACACCCTCTTCGGGAATTAGACGGGGCCATAAGCTGGGCCCCCCGCTTGCAGTGGCAATAAAGGTCAGTCCCATGGCGGCACTAGCGACATCGATGAACCATCCCCGCCCCACGCCGAAGCAGATCAGCCAAACCGCCAGGCTGCCGTAGACCGCAGCGCGCAGGCCCAAGTCCGCTACCATCACCGGGCGGATCCCAAAACGTTGAAACAAGCGGGCCACCATCGGTCCCCCCACCAAAACGGGGGCCGTGGACCAAAAGCTCAACCAACCCAGTTCCTCGGCACCATGGGCATGGACGGCCAGCGTCCAATAGAGGGCGACTTGAAACGCGTTGCCCCACCAAGCGGACGCCGTGTCACCGATCCAATACCGCAGGAACTGGGGATATTGCCAAATGGGCATAGCAATCCCCTCGTTAAAGTCAATAGTTGATTTTTGGCGAGAGGAGTTCTAGGGGGGCGTAATACCAAAGGTCGGAACGTCCCGCGTGACAGAAGCCATGGTCGAACCGCCTTTCGAAAACGTGTGGCGTCATTCTAACACGGCCGCCATGTCCCAGAAAAGACCCATCGGGCGCTCCGCATTGGCGGGGATATCGGGAACCCGAAGCGGAGCCCCCGCGGGCGGTTCGCCGGACAGTCGCAGGAACATTTATCTCGCATTTCCATTTTGGAGCGGAGGAGCGACCTTCTCCCGTAAGGAGGTGTCTTATGTTCATGCACAAGGACGATGACTGCCAGTGCAAGGCCATTCAGGAATTGGAGTGCCGCTTGGGCCGCGAATGCGGCGAGTTCGTGGCTGTGTCTACAAGCGGCGGCGACGTCAAGTTCGGCTGGATCGACAGCGTCGACGATGGACTCCTGCAGCTCCAGTTCGTGGCATTCTTTTCGCCAGCCTGCCCGTGTGAGCCGGTTTTCGCCCTCGAAGCCCTGGTGCCGATTTATCAAATCACAGGGGTCCTTAAGGACCCCTGTGTGGATGATCCCACGCGCCAATCGGCGGTGGGCCGTCACAACCGCATGCGCGATGCCAGTTCCCCGAAATAACCCGTAAACAATGCGAGGCAAGCCGTAGACTTGCCTCGCTTGGTGATGGATTCCGCGGGTAAGCGCCCCGACTATTGCCTGTCCACGGATTTCTCGATCTCCTAGACGACAGAGACGCCCGGATAGACGTCGGTACCGTGGCTGGCAGAATATTGGACGAATCGGGTTCGCAGAGCACGGGCCACGGGCCCGGGACGGCCCGATCCGATGACGCGGCCATCGCAAGAAATAGCGGGTATCAGTTCGGCCGCGGTGCCCGTCAAGAAGCACTCGTCGGCATTATATAGCTCGTGAAGCGTGAAGTTTTCTTCCTGCACGGTATACCCCGCCTCGCCCGCCAACTCCATGACGACTCGCCGGGTAATGCCCGGCAGAATGCCGGCCGACCGGGGCGGTGTGATGAGGGTGCCTTGCCGGACAATGAAAATGTTGTCGCCGGTGCCCTCCACCACATGGCCCAACTGGTTCAACAGCACCATTTCCGGCACCCCGCGTTGGTGTGCTTCAATTTTGGCCAGTACGCTGTTCAGGTAGTTGAGCGACTTAATCTGCGGGTTCAATACATCGCCGGATGGACGCCGCAATGCCGCCGATGCCAACGGCAGACCCGTCTCATACAGCTCTTCAGGGAACAGTTGAATTTGGTCGGCGATAATCAGAATCGTCGGGTCCGGACACTTGAACGGGTCGAGGCCCAGGTCGCCTGGCCCTCGGGACACCACCAGCCGGATGTAGGCGTTATGCAGTTGATTGGCTCGTACTGTGGCAAGAATGGCGTCCGCGATCCCCTCCCGGCCTGTCGGGATGTCCAGCAGGAGGCTTTTCGCCGAGTCAAACAGCCGTTCGAGGTGGGCCTCCAGCTCGAAAATCCTGCCGTTGTAGGCGCGAATGCCTTCGAAGATGCCATCGCCGTACAAAAATCCATGATCAAAGGGAGAGATCCTCACTTGGCCTTCCGGAAGCAACGTGCCATTGAAATAGATTACGCGTTCCACGGTGCACTTCCTTCATTAATAAGTATTAGCCTAGCCCTCGATGACATCGAAGAGGCTTCGGCCGCTGGGAACCATGGGGTACACCATCTCGTCCGGGTCAACCTTGACTTCCACGAACACCGGCCCGGGGTGGGCGGCAGCATGGCGCCAAGCCTCGTCTAACTGCTCTTCTGACTCCACCGTAAATCCGTCGATGCCAAATACTCTGGCCAAGGCAGCGAAGTCCGGGTTTTGCAGGTGCACCCCGTGGCGGCGCTGCCCGTGAAACAAGTCTTGCCATTGACGGACCATCCCGTGGCCGCCGTTGTTCATCAGAAAGATCGTCATCGGGATTTGGTATTGAGCAACGGTCGCCAGTTCCTGCGCGTTCATCTGGAAACTGCCGTCGCCTACCACCAGCACTATCCGTCCCCCATCCTGGAGGGCCACCTGGGCCCCAATCGCCGCGGGAAGCCCATAGCCCATGGTGCCAGCGCCGCCTGAGGTGAGGAACCGGCGCGGCTGTCGGCGCGGCACAAACAATGCCGCCCACATCTGGTGCTGGCCGACATCGGTCACCACCGCGTCATTGTCGGAAATCCATGTTCCCAGGCGCGATAGTACCTGGGCGGTCGCCAACCGCTGAGGCGGCGCCGAAGGAATCCTGAGGGGATGGTCGTGCTGCCAGCGGCGCACCGTTTGAACCCACTCGCGATGCTGCGCCCGCGGCACCAGACGATCCAGTTTGGCAGCAACCGCGCGCAAGTCTCCGCGCAGGGTCACGTGCGGCGCAATAATCTTATTGTGCTCGGCAGGATCGACTTCGACATGAATGATACGGGCGTTCGGCGCAAACTGGTCGACCCGGCCCGTGACGCGATCGTCGAAGCGCACCCCCAGCGCCAGAATCAAATCTGCCTCTTGGATGGCATGGTTGGCCGTATAGGTGCCATGCATCCCCAGCATGCCCAGGCTGAGCGGATGACCGGCGGGAAATGCCCCAAGCCCCATCAATGTGGTCGTCACCGGAGCCTGATAGCGTTCGGCCCACTCTTGGATTAGCCCCGCTGTACCACTGGCCGCCACACCCCCGCCGACATAGAACACCGGCCGCTTGGCACGTTTGAGATAGGCGGCAACACGTGCCTTCTGCACAGGCGCAAATCGCCATGGTTCAGGGAGTTCTGGTTCCCATCCGCGGCGCGGGAACCCCTCTGCACCCAACTGCACGTCCTTGGGAAGCTCCACCAACACCGGCCCGGGGCGCCCCGCGAGGGCCGTGTAATAGGCCTTTCGGATCACCTCATCCACGTCATCGGTCCGGTCCAGCTTCCAACTGTGCTTGACCACGGGCAAGGCCATCGTAAACAAATCCGTTTCCTGAAAGGCATCGGTTCCAATCAGTCCGGTGGGCACCTGTCCCACCAGCACCACCAGCGGGGTGGAGTCCGTCATCGCAGTCATCAGACCGGTCAGAGCGTTCGTTCCCCCTGGGCCGGAAGTGACCAGTGCCACCCCCGGACGTCCGCTGATCCGCGCATAGCCGTCGGCCGCATGAATGGCTGCCGATTCATGCCGGGTAACGATAAATGGCATTTCCGGCTTCATGGAGAGCGCGTCCACCAGAGGAAGGACGGCGCCGCCCGGTACTCCAAAGACCGCTTTTGCTCCTAATTCTTGCAAGGTATTCCACACGCGCTCGGCGCCAGTCATGGTTATCCCTCCTCGTTGTTGTCCGCTCGTCATCATCCCAGATGGTTCAGCACCGACTCGGTCACCGCCTCGGTGGTGGCGGAGCCTCCGAGATCCGGCGTCCACACACCTTCGGCCACGGTTTGGCGAACGGCGGTATAGATAGCCTGGGCGGCCTCCGGCAGTCCGAAGCTCCACTCCAGCATCATCCCGACCGACCACATTGCCCCGAGGGGATTGCTAATGCCCCGTCCGGCAATATCTGGAGCCGATCCATGAATAGGTTCGTACAGTCCCGGACCCGGCTCCCACTGCCGTACGGTCGCCGATCCCATCACCCCCAGACTGCCCACCAGCCCTCCGGCCAAATCGCTCAGGATATCGCCAAACAGATTCTCCGCGATGACCACCTGGTAACGTTCCGGGGCAATCACCATCTCCATCGCCGCCGCATCCACGTAACGATGGATAAGCTCAACACGAGGAAACTCCGCACTCATCTTGGTCACGGTTTCGCGCCACAGCCGGGAGGTTTCCAGTACGTTGGCCTTATCGACCGAGACCAACGGAACCCCTTGCCGCTCGGCCATTTCGAATCCAATGCGAGCCACCCGCTCAATCTCCAGGGTCGTGTACCGGGCCGTGTCCACCGCTTCAACCCCAGCCTCGGGCCGAGTGGAGCGGCCCCGCGGCGTGCCAAAGTACAGTCCGCCGAGGAGCTCCCGTACGATGACCCCCCGTCGGGGCGGCTTCTTCAATGGGGACGCTGCCTCGAGACCGGGGAAGACCTCGAAGGGTCTGATGTTGGCGAAGAGGCCTAGCGAGCTCCGAAGTGCCAGCAACCCCTGCTCCGGACTAGTCGGACTCTTGGCCCACCGGGGCCCGCCGACCGCGCCCAGCAGTACCGCATGCGCACGATGTACCAGAGCCTCCGTGGCGGGAGGGAACGGATGCCCCGCTTCATCAATGCCGGCCCCGCCGATGAGTCCTGTTTCTAGTTCGAGGTGCAGCCCGCCCTGCTTGGCCACGCGATCCAGAACGCGCAAGGCTGCCACGGTCACCTCCGGACCGATGCCATCCCCCGGAAGAACCGCAATGCTATACCCCACGGCTTTCACCCGTCTTTTCCCGAGCCATCTCCTGCCACAATCCATACAACTCCTGGTCCCCGATAGCGCGCTTACCCTCGGCCAGCGCCTTGATGCGGCTTTGCATGCGGTGCAGTTGTTCACTGGTGTACGCGATCCCCAGCCGTTCCAAGCGATCGCGCAGCGCATGCCGGCCCGAATGCTTGCCCAGCACCAACCGGCTGCCTTGGCCAAGGGATGCGGCGTCCAGGAACTCGTAGGTGCGCGGATCCTTCAGCATGCCATCCTGATGAATCCCGGACTCGTGCCGGAAGGCGTTCGCCCCGACAATGGCTTTGTTGGCTTGGACCGCCATGCCCGTCCGCTGGCTCACCAATTGGCTGGTGCGATAGATTTCCCCCATCTGCAAGCCATGGCAGAGATCCCAATGGTCGGCACGGGCGGAGAGGGCGACCGCCACCTCTTCCAGCGCGGCATTTCCGGCGCGCTCCCCAATGCCGTTGACCGCGACCTCGACTTGTCGGGCGCCCGCCTTGACACCAGCCAAGGAATTGGCCACCGCTAATCCTAAGTCGTCGTGGCAATGGACCGAGAGCACCGCATCGTCGGGCAGCCCTTGGCGCAAGAGGGTAATGAGCTCGCCGTATTCCTCGCTCATGGCGTAGCCGACGGTGTCCGGGATGTTGATCGTGCGGGCCCCTGCCGCATAGGCGGCCTGCGCTGCTTCCACCAGGAATTGGGGCTCGGAGCGCGTGGCATCCTCGGCTGAAAACTCCACATCATCCACGTGGGTGTGCGCTTCGCGTACAGACGCCTCGATGCGCGCCAACACCTGGTCCGGCGTGAGTTTCAACTTTGCCTGCATGTGAACCGGTGACGTGGCAATAAAGACATGCAATCGTGGATTCTTCGCTGGCTCCAGGGCCCGCAGGGCCGCCTCGATGTCTTGAGACTCGCATCGAGCCAGGGCCGCGATGCGGCTCCCCCGAACCTGGCCCGCGATTTCTCGGACCGACTCAAAATCACTCGGTGAGGAAATCGGAAACCCCGCCTCGATGAAATCAACCCCAAGACGCTCCAACTGCAGGGCAATTTCCACCTTTTCAGCGACCGTTAACGCGACGCCCGGCGACTGCTCGCCATCGCGCAATGTGGTGTCGAAAATCCACACTTGTTCACCGGCTCCCATGGTTAACGCACCTCCTCTGCGACCTCTTCCTCCACCGATGGCTTCAACCAGGACATCATGGCCCGAAGATCGCGGCCCACCGTCTCAATCGGGTGGTTCTTCGCATCGCTCCGGACCTTGTCAAACCGGGGTCTGCCCATACGGTTCTCCGCCATCCACGCCCGTGCGAACGCGCCGCTCTGAATCCGCGCAAGCACATCCTGCATTTTTTCACGAGTCTCCTCGGTCACCATTTCGGGGCCGACGGTCAATCCCCCATACTCAGCCGTGTCGGACACCGAGTACCACATGGCTCCCATACCGCCCTCGTACATCAGATCGACAATCAACTTCATCTCGTGGAGCGTCTCGAAATAGGCGATTTCCGGCTGGTACCCGGCGTTGACCAAGGTCTCAAATCCAGCTTGGATGAGAGATGTAATGCCTCCGCACAGTACCGTCTGCTCCCCAAACAGGTCGGTCTCGGTCTCCTCCCGGAACGTGGTCTCAATGACCCCCGCGCGCGTTCCCCCGATGCCGGCCGCATAGCTGAGCGCCAAGTCCCGGGCTGATCCGCTGGCGTCTTGATGCACAGCCACCAAGCAGGGGGTTCCCTGACCCTCGCGGTACAAGCGGCGGACCAGATGGCCGGGCGCCTTCGGCGCAACCATAAAGACATCCACAAAGTCGGGCGGCGTGATCTCCCCAAAGTGCACGGCAAAACCATGGGCGAAGGCCAACGCCTGCCCGGGCCTCAGGTGCGGCGCGATAGACTCGCGGTAAATATCCGGCTGCACATGGTCCGGGGCCAGAATCTGAATCACGTCAGCGGCCTGCACCGCATCGGCGACATCCATCACGGCCAATCCATCACGACGTGCACGCTCGCGCGACGCCCCCTCACGGATTCCGACCACGACCGATACTCCGCTCTCTCGAAGGTTCAAGGCATGCGCATGGCCCTGGCTTCCGTAGCCGATAACCGCCACCCGGCGGGACTGGATGATGGACAAGTTCGCGTCTTTGTCGTAGTAGATCTTTGCGTTCATAGATAAGCCCCTTTCTTGGCTGAGATGCGCATCCGGCGACTGTCGGCTGCAATCGGACCCTGACCGGTACGGGAAGCCGATTCCAGGGCAATGGCGGTAATATCGTGGTGCCGTTCCAATTGCCGCATAAACCGGCGCGCTCCCGCGTCATCGGTCTCGACCTCGAGCGTCGCCCGAATGTGCTGGTCTTGCCGGTTCTTTTCGAATAGTGCGCTCGACACGTCAATGCGCCGTTGGCTGACAATGGCCCAAAGCCGAGCCTCAGCTCCCTGCGCCAGTGCCATGTGGATGATGATGCGATGCCCCATTGTCCTGTCGCCTCCCTTATGGGTTTTTTAGAACAGAAAAGCCCCTCTCCTGGCCGGAAAGGGACGTTTGCACGTGGTACCACCCTTTTTTCCCCGTTCACAAACCGCACGGGGCTCTGCACGGATAACGGCTTGACCCGTCTCTCCCTGGGTGGTCTGTTCGTCCACGTCGGAAGAGAAGCTCAGGGGCGAGATGCTTGGTCGGATGCCTTAGGATTTCACCGGCTCCTAAGTCTCTGGTTTGCTGCATCCAATCCGCGCAGTCCCCGTCATCGCCAAATCTATATAGCAAAAGACCCGCAGCAAGTTAGTTGTTACCGAACTTGCCACGGGTCTTTTATCCCCACGGTGTAACCCTTTCGGGTCTGTACCGCTTGGTCCCTCTCACATGGAGCGGATCCCTAGGTACACTTCGAGGTTGCTATTGAGGGATAGTTATTCGTTTCACAAGAAGAAATTCCTGCTATCCCAGAAAAAATTTCTTCAATCCTCCCAAATTGTCGTCCGTGCGCCGCGGCTGGCAGACGAAAAGAGCCGCTGGTATTTGGCAAAAGCCCCGCCGCGGAACTGCGGTTCAGGCCGCCTCCAGGTCTCGCGGCGGCGGTCTAGTTCCCCGGCCGGCAGATCCACCGAGAGTTCCCGCTTGCGGCTGTTGATGGTGATGGTGTCGCCATCCTGAATGAGGGCGATTGGTCCTCCCACCCAAGCCTCAGGCGAAACATGGCCCACCATGGGCCCGCGAGTGGCGCCGGAAAATCGTCCATCCGTCACCATGGCCACATCCGAAACGTGGCCCTGCCCCACGATGGCGGCTGTCACGCTGAGCATCTCCCGCATGCCAGGCCCGCCTTGGGGCCCTTCATAGCGGATGACCACAACTTCCCCCGATTGCACCAGACCCGCCGAAATAGCGGCAAAGGCCGCTTCTTCCCCGTCAAACACCCGTGCGGACCCGGTAAACTCCACCGCGCCGGAGGGATCAGTAATTTTCAGCGCCGCCCCATCGGGCGCCAAGTTTCCACGCAGAATGGCCAGCGCCCCATCCGGATGCAGCGGGCGCTCGACCGGATAGACAATGCGGTCGGCCTCCTCCGTCGTTGGCAGCGGATACTGGCGGATTTCCTCGCCCAAGGTCTTTCCCGAAATCGTCATCGCATCCTCATGCAGCAGACCGGCCTCCAAGAGCCGGCGTAAAATCAAGGGGACCCCGCCGACACGGTGCAAATCCGCCATGAGGTACTCCCCGCCCGGCTTGAGGTTGCCAATGTGCGGGGTCTCGCGGCTAATCCGATCAAAGTCCTCTAGCGTGAGCGCGAGTCCGGCCTCCCCCGCTATCGCCATCAAATGCAGGACACTGTTGGTGGAGCCGCCTAGGGCCGCCGCCACCCGGATGCCGTTTTCGATGGATTGCCGGGTGATCACGTCCTTGGGCCGGATTCCCAAGGCTAGCGTCTCCATCACCTGGGCCCCCACCTCGCGGGCCCGGCGAGCGCGGTCCGGATGAACGGCGGGCACCGCAGACGTTCCCAACTTGGCCATCCCCAGCGTTTCCACCAAAATCCCCATCGTGTTAGCGGTAAAAAGTCCGCCGCAGGTCCCGGGACCCGGGCAGGCTGCACGCTCCAAGGCGTCCAAGTCTTGATCGCTCAAACGGCCCGCCGCGTGGGCGCCCACCGCCTCGAACACATCCACCACGCTGACGGCCCGGCCTTGAAAGTGGCCGGGCATCATGGTCCCGCCATACAGGACCACAGTCGGTATGTTGAGCCGCACGGCAGCCATCAAAATACCCGGCAGATTTTTGTCGCAGCCGCCGACCGCCGCTAAGGCATCGAACCCCTCGGCAAAAGCGACGACCTCGATGGAGTCGGCGATAATTTCTCGGCTGATGAGGGACCCCTTCATCCCCTGATGCCCCATGGCAATCGCATCACTCACCGTGATAGCCGGAAATTCAATGGGGGTACCGCCGGCGTCTCGTACCCCGGTCTTCACCTCGGCTGCCACCAAATCTAGGTGGAAGTTGCAGGGTGTGACCTCGGTCGCCAAATTCGCGACCCCAACAAACGGCTGGCGGAAGTCCTGGTCGGTCAGCCCCATAGCCCGGTACATGCTGCGATGCGGGGCCCGTTCAGGACCGTCGACGGTCACACGGCTCCTGGCACGGCGCCTGTCGTTCTCCTGATCACCCATGGCATTGCCTCCTCGTGGAAATATTGCCGACCATTATACCGAGACTGGCAGAAATATAGGACTGATTCGAAAAATATTTTTTCGGGACCCTAGCAATTCGCAGTCCACCGGAGATACAATGGGGACCAAAATTGGCGAGCCTTCGGGAAAGGATACACTATGGCACCCCAAACCCTATTCGAGAAAATTTGGTCGCGCCATGTAGTGCGTGACGCCCAGCCTGCGTTGCTCTATATCGACCGTCATTATGTCCACGAAGTAACCTCCCCCCAAGCCTTTGAAGGGCTTCGCCAAGCGGGCCGCACCGTGCGGCGCCCGGACTTGACGATCGCCGTTATGGACCATAACGTGCCGACCAGCGACCGGTCGCTGCCCATACAAGACGCGGTCGCCCGAAAGCAGATGGACCAACTGGAACAAAATTGCCGGGAGTTCGACGTCCCCCTGTGGAATCTCCACCACCCGGAACAAGGCATTGTGCACATTATCGGCCCCGACATGGGCTTTACCCTGCCGGGCATGACCATTGTCTGCGGCGACAGCCACACCTCGACCCATGGCGCGTTGGGCGCGTTGGCTTTTGGCATCGGCACCAGCGAAGTCGAGCATGTTCTGGCCACACAAACCCTCTGGCAACACCGGCCCAACACCCTGGAAGTGCGGTTTGTCGGCAAGAAACCGCCGGGAACGACGGCCAAAGACATGATTTTGGCCTTAATCCGCGCGATTGGCATTGCCGGCGCGACCGGATCGGTCATTGAGTATACCGGTGAAGCCGTCCGCGCCTTGTCCATGGAAGAGCGCATGACGCTCTGCAATATGTCCATCGAGGCTGGCGCCCGGGCTGGCATGATTTCCCCTGATGAGACCACCGTAGCGTATCTCGCATCGCGTCCCTATGCTCCGAAAGGTGACGCTTTCGCGTCTGCCCAGGACGCATGGCTGGCACTCGCTACGGATCCCGGCGCACACTTTGACCAGATCGTTGAGATCGATCTCCGCCAGCTTGAGCCCATGGTGACCTGGGGAACCAACCCGGAGATGAGCGCCCCGATATCCGGCCGCGTTCCAGACCCGGCAGACGAGTCCGATGCCGTGCGCCGCGATATGGTGGCGCAAGCCTTGGCGTACATGGATCTCCCCCCCAATACCCCTCTTGAAGGCATTCCGATCCAGCGTGTGTTTATCGGCTCCTGTACCAACGGGCGGCTGGAAGATTTAGAACGAGCCGCCAAAATTATTGCCGGTCGTCAGGTGGCCCCGGGAGTACGGGCTATGGCAGTGCCCGGCTCGGGCCGCGTCAAACGGAGCGCCGAAGCGATGGGGCTCGACCAAGTATTCCGCGACGCCGGATTCGAATGGCGGGAGCCGGGCTGCAGTCTGTGCCTGGGGATGAATGACGACATCTTGTCACCCGGAGAACGTTGCGCGTCAACCTCTAACCGAAATTTTGAGGGCCGCCAGGGCCGCGGCAGCCGAACCCATTTGCTAAGTCCTGAAATGGCGGCGGCCGCAGCCATCACCGGGGTCCTCACCGACTATCGCAAACTCCTCGAGGAGGTGCAGGCATGACGCCGTTCACACGCCATACCGGTTTGGCAGCCCCCTTGGCGCGCCATAACGTGGACACCGACCAAATCATCCCCAAACAGTTTCTGAAGCGTATCGAGCGAACCGGTTTCGGCCAGTTTCTCTTCTTCGATTGGCGGTTCACGGAGGACGGAGAACCGAAACCCGACTTTGTCTTGAACCAGCCCCGCTATCACGGCGCCTCGGTGTTGGTTTCCGGCGAGAATTTTGGGTGCGGATCGTCCCGTGAGCATGCCCCTTGGGCGCTGTACGACTACGGCTTCCGGGTGCTGATTGCGTCGTCCTATGCCGACATTTTTTACAACAATTGTGTCCAAAACGGCCTCTTGCCGGTCCAACTCGCCCCCGATCAAATCGCCCGGTTGCTGGACTTAGTCGACCGGGAACCGGGATTGGCCTTGACCATCGACCTCGAAAATCAGACGGTCGAGGCCGGGGACCTCTTTCACGCGTCCTTTGAGATGAATCCGGAACGGCGCCAGTCGCTGCTGCGGGGCTTGGATCCCATCGGGGAGACGCTCCTCCACGAAGACGCCATTCAGGCCTTCGAACAAGAGCATCCGTCTCCCATCATCACCGTCACCTAGCGGACGGCGGGCGCGGTGCGTCATCCCTTGCGCCGCGCTAAAATGACGGCCACTCGCTCCGACGTGCGGACCTCCACGCTTATTAATCCCGGATGCCCGAGCCATTGGTCCCGTACCCGGTCCGGCTGGCCGCGCCACGCCTCCGGCCAGTATTCCCGGGGAGTCAAATCATCCAGGACGATCCACCCGCCCGGTTGCAACGCCGCGACCAGTTGATCCGCCCCGTCTTGCTTGGCTGGCTTGGCATCGACAAAGATAAGGCCGAAGGGGCCGTGGTTCAAAGCCGCCATCCAATCGCCATGAATCACGCGAACCTCGGGGGACGCCGCAAACAGGTCACGCGCAGCGTCGGCCAAGCGCGCCTCTGTCTCCACCGTATAAATGGGGCCGGCGGCGTGGGACGCCAACCAGGCCGTGCCAACGCCGGCCCCAGTCCCCACCTCCAAGACCGGAAAGCTGGACGGATGAGCGGCGAGCAGGGCCAAGAACTCCCCCACCTCATCGAGACAGGATTTCTCGAACTGTAGACGGACGGCGGACTTTTGCGCCTCCCGCACCAGCGTAGGGACTCTCACCACATTTCTCCTTACGGCCATTCAGCCAACAAAAAAGCGCCCGCCTTCCGGCCGCGGCGCTATGCCATGGAATGTTAGTGCACCTCGTGGGCGTAGAGCCACGCATCAGCGCAGCGCAATCCTTCGAGGGTCAGACGGGGCTCCAGACGAACATCCATGCCGAGGTAGGGCAGAAGCCGCTGCGACCACCCTCCGGTCAGCATGACGGGCGCATCCATGCCGATGTCGCGCCGGGTGTTTTCGATGAGGCCCTGAACCATCCCCACAAACCCTTGCCCGACTCCAGCCCGAATCGCTTGTTCGGTGTTCTTGCCGATGGTCCATGGCTCAATGACGGGCATCACGTGCGGCAACCGAGCGGTGCCTTCGGCCAGCGCCTGCACTAAAAAGTGCGGACCGGGCGCAATCGCTCCTCCGACAAACACGCCGTCGACAACAGCATCCACCGTGGCCGTGGTTCCGACGTCAACCACCACCACCGACCGCCGGGTCAGCTCCCATGCCGCCAGAGCGTTGACAAATCGGTCCGGGCCTAAGTGTTGGGGCGGGTAGTCCACCGCCAATCCATAGCCGGGCGGTACCACTTCCTCCGGCTTGGAGACACTGACGCTCTCCACCACACGCAAGAAAAACGGTGTCAGAAGCGGCACCACCGATGCCACGATAGCGCGATCCACCACGTCGATGTGCGACTCCGCCAAGAGACCGCGCACAAACAGCCGGTATTCATCGGGGGTTCGCCGCATATCCGTCGCCAGCCGCCACTCTTCCAGCCACTGCCCCTGGCTATACAGTCCAATTTTGATGTGGGTATTGCCGATGTCGATTGCCAGTAGTCGGGCCACGTGACGCCTCCTATACGAAATCAGACTTATGCTACCACACTTGTTAGGCGGGACTTCCAATTTTCGATTGGAAAAGTCATGCAGGCCGGACGGCGAGGTTTGCTACAATAGGAGGCACTGGGATGCTGGACCGTGGAGGGGACCCCCATGCTGATGCCCGTCGAGGACGCACAACGACAAATTTTGTCTCACGTCAAGGCCCATGGACGCGTTGAGCAGCGTCCGTTGACCGAGGCCCAGGACTGTCTTTTGGCCCAAACGGCTGAAGCGGCCGACGATATTCCGCCCTTTTCCAACACGTCCATGGACGGTTACGCCGTCCGTGCCCAGGACGTGCGTGGGGCCGGGCAGGAGCCGGTGGTCCTCGACGTTCTGGGCACCGTGCGGGCTGGGCATCCCTCTGAGGAAACGCTCAAGGCTGGGGAATGCTTCAAAATCATGACAGGGGCTCCGGTGCCCGCGGGCGCTGATGCCGTGGTTCCCGTGGAATGGACGGAAGCGTTGGACAGCGCGCACGTGCGCATCTTGCGCGCCGTCGAGCCGGGCGCTCACCTGCGGTTCCAAGGTGAAGACATGCGGAAGGGCCGCGCGGTGCTCCAAGCGGGCACGCTCTTGACTCCGCCTATGCTCGGTGTTCTGGCCACGTTGGGGTTGTCACGCGTCAAGGTAGCCGCCCCGCCCCGGGTGGCGATTTTGTCCACGGGAGACGAGCTCCGGGACCCGGATATGCCTCTCGAACCGGGCACCATCCGCAACTCTAACAGCTACGCACTGTTCGGGGCCATTCGGGCGGCGGGCGGACAGCCAGTTCTCTATCCCACGGCGCCTGACGAGCCTGAAGCCATCCGAGCCCTGTTTACGAAGGCTGCCGGCGAGTGCGATTTAGTGGTCAGTTCCGGCGGCGTGTCGGTG
>JAJZBJ010000076.1 GCA_021798975.1 Bacillota bacterium
CAGACGCTCCGTTCATGGCACGATGAACCTCGAAGGTGAACCTCCAAGGCCCGTGGAGAGAGCCGGCTGAGACTGCCGGGCTCTCCAACGGACCCTGA
This sequence comes from Bacillota bacterium, assembly GCA_021798975.1. Lineage (GTDB taxonomy): Bacteria > Bacillota > Sulfobacillia > Sulfobacillales > Sulfobacillaceae > Sulfobacillus_B. Next base: position 99 of record JAJZBJ010000076.1, read on the forward strand.
AGGGTCATGCCGGCCGCTAGCCCCGGGCTGCTAAGCTCTTTCGGGTACTCAGCAGCGCCCATGTCAACGTCACGGCCAACGCTGCCAAAATGGCGATGATGCCATGCCAAATGGCGGGCATCGAGACCGAGCGGCTTAGCAGCGCCCGCATCGCATTAAACACGTAAGTTGTCGGATTGATATGCACGGCAATGCGCATCCAGTGAGCCCGTATCAGGCTCATGGGAACAAAGGTGTCGCTTAAGAACAGCAACGGGAAAAAGATGAAGGTCGCGGCCTGAGAGGCTTGCCCGTTGCGAGTCTTTAAGGCAATGGCCACGGCATATCCCGAAAAAGCCAAGCCCCAGCCCGCCGTAAAGGCCAAAATGGCCAAAAAACCCCCGATGCCGGTCGGTATGGTGAGTCCCATGGTGAAGGATACCAACAGGATAACCAAGGTCTGCGCCACCAACTGCACCATCCCGGCCAGCATGGGAGCGAGCACCAAGGCCAGACGAGACACGGGGGTCAGCGCCATCTTGGTCAAGTACCCGGTTTCGATATCGCGCACCAGCGCCTGCCCGGCGCCGCCCGCTCCCCCGACCGCACCCGATACAACGGCTACCGGCAGGATGAAGTCGATGTAATGACTGCCGGCAAACTGCGGCAAGGCGGCAATCCCGGAAAGACCGCCATTGTATACCAGCAGGAAAAACAGACTGATGGCGAAGTTGGGAATCAGCGCCCAAGGGACGCGCACCGACACTCGGAGAGCGCGCAGTGTCAGATGCCAGACATCAGTGGCCAATGCTGTTGACCTCCTCTCGGTCACCCGCCGTGAGGCGCAGGAACACCTCGTCGAGCGACGGCGGCTTTATCTCTAAGTGGCGCAGTCTTCCACCGCTGGCGGAGGCCGCGGCATCCAAGCGCAGCACATCCACTTCAGGCTCCAAACTCAAAACCTGAATGCGCCCGCCTTGGGTTTGGGGCACAAGTTGAGCGCGTTTCAGGGCGGCCTCGAAGCCCGCCGCATCGGCGCCTTCAATCGTGAATTGAATGAGACTGTATCCCATGGCCCGCTTGAGATCATCTGGGGTTCCCTCAGCCGCCGACCGTCCGTGGTCGATAAATAGGACGCGGTCGCACAACGCGTCGGCCTCCTCCAGATATTGCGTGGTCATGAGCAGGGTCTTATGATCCTCTTTGACTAAATCCCGGAGGAGAGCCCAGAGTGCCAGACGATTCGTCGGGTCAAGCCCGGTGGTGGGCTCGTCGAGGACTATCACGGAGGGTTCGTGGACCAACGCCACGGCTAAGTCCAGACGACGGCGCATGCCGCCGGAATAGGTCCGAACCAGCCGCCGGGCCACCTCGGTCAATCGAAACCGCGTCAGCAGCTCATCCGTGCGCTGTCTCGCCTGCGGACCGGAGAGGCCATAGAGGCGGCCGGTCAACAGAAGAATCTCATGCCCAGACATCAAGGGGTCAATCCCCGTTTCCTGCAAGGCAACGCCCAACTGTGCGCGAATGGCCGCGTCGCCGCGCCCCGCCTCAACGCCGCCGACCCGGACCGTCCCCCCATCCGCCCCCTCCAACGTACTCACGATCCGAATCAGCGTGGACTTGCCCGCGCCATTGGGCCCCAAGAGTCCAAACAACTCTCCCGAAGCCACGTCAAAACTTATTCCAGCCAAGGCTGCTACGCTACCATAATTTTTCGCCACGTTACGAATCTCTATAGCAGGGGTCAATTTCGTCACCTCCCTATTTATTTATACCGGGTGGTTAATTTGTTCGTCAAGCGGTCTATGATACGATGAATGCATCGAGGAGGGCTTTAATGCGCAACAGGTCAACCCGGCCGCCCGGGCGCCCTAGACAATCGGAACAGCGATCCACGCCGGACATGATCCTGCGGACCGCGGCCCATCTCTTTATGGAATCAGGGTATGATGCCGTATCAGTGGATGCCATGGCCGAGGCTGTCGGCATCACCAAAGCGTCCATTTATTACTATTTCCCCACCAAATCGGACGTATTTACCGCCGCCATGGAGGCTCTGATGGTCACCATCCACCGCGAGTCCAAACGGATATTGGACGGCCCGGGACCCTTTGGTGATCGCTTGCGGGCGCTGGCCGCCGGCCGGCTGGCGGTGGCGGAGACGCGTTTCGACTACGACCGGGTGCTGGCTGAAGCCGATCCGCAATTGACGCCAGGGCAGCGCGAGCGGCTGCAAGAAGCCATGCACCGCGTATCCGGCCTGATTGTGGACGCCTTTCGCGTCGAGTCCCAGAAAGGCACCATCAGGCCCACCAACGCGGACTTCGCGGCCCATGCCTTCTTGGCGCTGCTCAATGTGGGTTATGCGCGCAAACCTGACGGCTCGCGCATTTTTGCCAATGCCCAAGACGCCGCCGATGCGGTGGTGAGTCTGGTATTATCGGGGTTGTCATCACCGGGTTAAGGCGGTTTGCCGCCTTATGACTCGTCCATGAACCGAAGCGGGGCATAGAGTGCGGGATGGGACACCCGCGACGGCCGGCCTTCCCCGGCGTCCGCCACCAGCTGGGCCGTCAGCGGGGCCAGAAAAATGCCGACGCTGGAGTGGCCGGTGGCGGCCACCAGCCCGGGGAATCCGGGAACCAATCCGATGAAGGGACGGCGATCCGGGGTCATCGGCCGCAAGCCCGCCCAGCTGGTCTTGAACTCCGCGGATCGGAGCCATGGCGCCCACGGCTGCACGGCGCGGTAAATCTGCGACACGCCTTGGATGGTGCGCCGCGCGTCAAACCCGGTCTGCTCCATGGTCACGCCAATGTGCGCCGAGCCGTCCCAGCGCGGCAAAATCATGCCGTCCGGACCCTGCAAGATATGGGAGATTGGCACCGGCGGCAAGGATACCGCCACCATCTGGCCCTTGAGGGGAACCACCGGCAACGGGATGCCGAGCGGCTTCACGAGAGCCTGACTCCATGCGCCCGCGGCCAGAACCACGACGTCGCCCGTGATCGGGCCGAGGCTGGTCTCCACGCCGTTCACGCGGTGCCCATCCGCTATGAGGCTCATTGCCGGCGTACCTTCCAGCAGATTGCCGCCGCGACGTTCAATCACACGCTTCAGGGCTTTCAAGAGGAGCTTCGGATGGACCGAGGCGTCCTCATCAAACAGCACAGCCCCGAGCACCGTCGGCGCGATGCCGGGTTCAAGCTGCCGCACCGCCTCGCTCTCCAGCCAGGTCAATCCGCGCTCCTGAGCGCGGATGCGTTGTTGCAAGGCCTCGGCTTCGTCATACAAGAGCCGAAGCATGCCGGATTGCCGATATTGGAGGCGCATCTCGGCGCCATCCTCGAGCTTTTCGACCCAATCCGGATATACCTGGCGGCTCAGCGAAAAAATCTCGCCTGAGGCCCTCCCGTCGCCATCGAATATTTCCGCACCGGGACACAGCATGCCGGCGGCGGCACCCGAGGCGCCGGAGCCAAAAGCCCCCTTCTCCACCAGCGTGACCGCCCAACCGCGCTCCAGAAGTTCGAGAGCGGCGGCACCTCCCACGATGCCGCCGCCCACAATGATTGCGTGTTGGTGTTTCATAACCGACTCCCCAGATTCTCCTGGTCGGGATATGGGGTGCGCGGATCGTCGAGCGCCACCGCAGCTTCCGCGTCTAAGACAAACGTCACATTGGGATGCATCTGCAAAAAGCTGGCCGGCACCTCGGTCGAGACTTCGCCCGACAAGGCCCGCTTAACCGCCCACGCCTTGTCGCGCCCAAACGCCATCAGGAAAATGGACTGGGCCTGCAAAATGGATTGAATGCCCATGGTAATCGCCCGGGTCGGTACCTCGGCCTCCGTACTGAAGAACCGCGCATTGGCTTGGATCGTATCTTCGGTCAGGTCTATCACGTGAGTCCGGGTTTTCAGGGAGATATCGGGCTCGTTAAATCCAATATGACCGTTCCGGCCAATGCCCAAGATTTGCAGATCGATGGTGTGTGCATTGACGATAGCGTCGTAGCGATCGCACTCCCGATCCAAATTAGGGGCCATCCCGTTCGGGACAAATGTGTTGGCAAGCGGGATGTCAATCTGGCTGAACAAATGGTCATCCATAAAGCGCCGATAGCTCTGCGGGTGGTCAGCCGCCAGTCCCACATACTCATCTAAATTGATGGTGGTCACATGGGAAAAGCTCAACCCCTGGTGATGGAACTCCACCAGCTGGCGATACAAATTAATCGGCGTCGATCCGGTGGCCAACCCCAGTACCGGCTCCGCCTCCCGGGTCATCAGACTCTCAATCTGCGCAGCCACATAGACAGTTGCCAACGCGGCCGTGGAAAATCGCCGAACTTTCATCATAACCCCCGCATCCTTCCTCAGAGCTATAATCCTGCACCGACACCATGCACCGATTCAAAGCGCCGCACGGCCAGCCGGGTAAACACCGGCAACCCGACCATCGCCAACCCAGAGAGGATGGTGAGAAGCAGGAACGGCCTATCGGCCAATTGCCGGACAAACAAGGCTCCCATCAAAATGGTGGTGCGCGACAAGGCGAACGGGATTTCCATCCACAAGCCGAACCGGGTCCGCCATAACACATCGCCCTGCATGATGACCCGGTACCGCTGCCGGCCCGAGGCACCGGACAAATACAGGCCGCCGACCCGCATCAAGAGCACCACGACGGTATTCCAGTCGGTGTGCCCCAATGTAAAGGCCATGACAAAGCTGCCCAAAATCAATCCGATGCCGATGACCAGCCACGTGTCTTGGCTCCACAGGGACCGCCGGTACAGCACCAGCGCTCCCAACATCACCAAGGAATAGGCGATGTTCAGCAGGGCCACCACCCCTACATTATTGCTGACCGTAAAGATGTAAATCATGGAAAACAGGGCCAAAAATTGATTGATTAATCCCGAACTCATTACGACCGCCATCACCCATCCGGTACCCGGCTTCGAGAAAATGTCCCGGGCACGGTGCCGGAACAAATTCTCCTCGATGCCGCGATGCGGCAGTCTGAGCGAGACCACGAGAGCCGCCACCACAAAGACCAGCATCAACAAAAATGAAATTTTGAAGCCCGCCAGCCCAACGATGCCGGCCGACACCAGCGGGATGGCCACGGCGATCACTTGTGAGACCACCGTATTGACTGAAAAATAGTCGGCGTACTGCTCAGACTTCAAAAACGTATACATGGACGAATTGTTAGCCGCCCAAAAGAATCCTTGCGTCAGTCCAAACGAGAACCCGACACCGGCCGTAAACCAGTCCCGCCAATGCGGGAAATAGAAGAACAAGGCCACAAAGGTAACCCCGGCAAACACCGCGCTCAGAAGCATCACAAACCGAATGTCCCGCTTATACAGATAATGCGATCCGACCAGATAGGACAGAAACAAGGCAATGGTGCCCAGCAAGTTAAAGAGACTGACCTGAAAAATCGGCGACCCTTGGGTCCACCAGTACAGGTTGACGAAGATCCCCACAAAGTTGAAGATGACCTGCATGGCGGTGTTGACAGCAATCACCCACCATACTTCGACCGGTAAATCCGGTCGAAGTATGGCAGAGAGGGATAGTCTCATTTAAAGAACCGCGGCAAGAAGGCCTGGTTCTCCGCGAGAATGTCGTCCAGCATGGACTTGGCCGTCTGGCCGGCGGTCACCAACGGATGCACGGTCAACGCCTGCAAGGCCTTGCCGTAATCGCCATGAACGGCCGCCTCGATGGTCAACTCCTCGTACGCTTTGACCACCTGCAGGAGTCCCCGGATCTGGGCCGGAACCTCGGTCTCCACTTGGATGGGATGGGCGCCTTGGCTGTCAACCACCGCATTCACTTCAATCGACGCGTCTTCCGGCAGGAACGGCAAAATGTGGCCGTTGCGCACATTGACGGTTTGCACGTCGCGTCGGTCATTGTAGATGGAGGCAATCAATTCCACGGCGGCCAACGAGTAATAGGCCCCGCCCCGCTGCTCCAACTGCTTGGGTTTGACGGCAAGATTGGGGTCCTTGTAGAGCTCGAACAGTTCGGCTTCGATGCGCTGTACCACTTCGCCACGGGTTCCCTTGGTCTTGGCCGCCTCCCGCTCTTCGTCCAGCATGGTGTCGGTCATATAGTAGTAGTGCAGATAGCTGCACGGCAGGGCGCCGAGGGTTTGGAGAAAATGCGGATCCCATCCGAAGTCCGGGATGTTCTTGACGGATACCCCCGATTGGTTCGCAGCGGCATCCAAAATCACGTCCATCAAGTGTTCATTGCCGGCCCGGATTTTGGTGGCCCAGTTCAAGTGGTTGATGCCAATCCACTCGAAATCCACCAAGGAACGGTCCACGCCCGCCAGTTTGGCAATTTGCATGCGGGTGCCAATGGCCAGATTGCACAGACCCACGGTCTTGACCCCGCCATATTTCAACACCGCCTCTGTCACCATCCCGGTCGGGTTGGTGAAGTTGACCATCCAGGCATCCGGCGCGAGTTCCCGAATGTCTTTGGCAATGTCCAAAATGACGGGAATCGTGCGGAGCCCCTTGGCGAATCCGCCCGCGCCGGTCGTCTCTTGACCTAAACAGTCATATCGCAGCGGGATGCGCTCGTCGCGCACCCGCGCTGGAAGCCGCCCCACCCGGATTTGGGTAATGATAAAATCGGCCCCGCGGATGGCTTCGCGACGATCCAAGGTCAGGTGCACGGTCATATTGACGCCGGCCCGCTCAACCATCCGCTTCGCCAACGCGCCGACGATGGCCAACTTCTCATGGCCATCCTCAATGTCCACCAAGTAAAGTTCGGAGACCGGGAATTCGTGGTGATGGTTGATAATGCCTTCGACGAGTTCCGGCGTGTAGCTGGAACCACCGCCGATGACCGCTACTTTCAACGCTTTTTCTGCCATTATGACTCCTCCCACCCTGTAAAGGTCTCGCGGGCACCGGGCGCTGCCCGGCGGCCGATGCGATCCAACGCCAACAGTACTGAACCAAATACCGGAGGCACATCCAACTGCGACAGAAACACCTGGGGATAGCGGCTCTTCACCGTCTCCTCCAGCGCCTCCAGCAAAAAGGGGCTCTTCCCCTTTTGCAGGACGCTCCCCACCAAGACCACGGGCAACGATTGATGCGGCTCCACCTGGAGGTGATCCAACACCGCGTTGGCTGCCAGGCCCAATTCGAAACCCATCTGCCCCAAAATGCGCTGCGACACCGCATCCCCCGCATCGGCGGCCTGATGGACCACCACCGCAAGGCTGAGCGGAATGGCCAGATCCTCATCCAAGAATTTGTCGTATACCGCTTCCATGTCCGGCAACCCGAAGTGCGCGGACACGTGCTCGGTCAGCAGGGTCGCTTCCTCGCGCCGCTGCCACGCCCGCACCGCCGCCCGAAAGGTTTCCACGGCCAGGTCACGCCCGCCGGCGGCATCGCCAAAGACATATCCGAAGCCGCCCACTTGCACTTCCAAGCCTTTGGCATTGCGGCCAATAGCATTGGTGCCGGAACCGCACACCAAGCTGACCCCGATATAGTCATCGGTCCCCGCGCGCAGGCCCTGCCAGGCATCCGACACCACGTCCCAGGCCGCGAACGGCAGGGTGGCCAGTGCGGGCCGCAAAATGTTAAAGTCCCGGGGCCGGTCGGCCCCGGCCAGTCCATACTGGATAAACTCAACCGCTGACGACGGCACCTGGGCCGCGTCCAGAGCCGCGTCCACCGCGAGACGCACCTGACGCAATGCGGCATCGATGCCGGGGCCCTGATGATTGGATCCTCCCGCATGGCCCAGGCCGACCAGGCGTCCGTCTAAATCCGTTACCACGGCGGTCGTTTGACTGCCTCCGCCGTCGACTCCCACCACATAGGACACGATACCCCTCCAAACATCTAGACATTTACATCGAAACCCAGCAGCCGTCAACTACCGGGTTACGGTGCCGCAACCTCCTGGGTCTCCGGCGCATGGTGCAGGAAGCAGGCCACCTTTTGGCCTGCCGCGCCGCTCTTCAAGGTGGGCACCGCCGTCTCGCAGACTTTCATGGCGTGCGGGCACCGCGCCCGGAAGACGCAGCCGCCGTCGTCGCTGGTCCGATCCAAACGACTTAAGTCCACATTAGGCTCCAAAGCGGGCGCCCACGGGTTGGGGATAGACTGCAAGAGCAATTGGGTATAGGGATGCATGGGGTTTCGGGCAACCTCTTGCGCGTTGCCCTCTTCCACCACGGTTCCGCGGTACAACACCACAATCTCATCCGCCAGCATGCGGGCGGAAATGAGGTCGTGGGTAATGTACAGTAAACTCACCCCTTGCTTGGTACGCAATTCATCCAAAAGGTGCAGGATTTCCGCACGAATGGACACGTCCAGCATCGACACCGGTTCGTCGGCCACAATCAGTTGGGGATTGGAGGCCAAGGCGCGAGCCGTGACCACCCGCTGCAACTGTCCGCCCGAGAGCTCGAAAGGCAGTTTGTCCACGAATTCCTTGACCGGGGTCAGGTGCACCGTTTCCAAGATCCGTTCAATCTCGCGGTCCGACGCGCTCCCCTTGAGCGCCCGGTAATTCGCCAGCGGCCGGCTGATGGTGTAGCGCACGGTGTTGAGCGGATTCAAGGCGGCATAGGGATCCTGAAACACCATCTGCACGTGGCGGCGGTATTCCCGCATGTTGCGGCGCCATTCCCCGAACGGCTTTTGATTGAAGACAATCGCGCCGGCATCCGCGCGCTCCACCCCGGTGATGAGCTTCGCAATGGTGGATTTTCCGCTGCCCGACTCGCCCACGAGAGCCACAATGTGCTGTCGGGGTACGTCGAAGGTGACATGGCGTACCGCCCGCACTTTTTGCACCTGGCCATTGGCCTTGCGGGTGTAGGTTTTTTGAACGTCTGCCAGTTTTAGAATCGCCTCAGCCATTCTGGCCCACCTCCACTTCACGGGCTGCCAAGTGACAGGCTACGCCAGCCTCGCCCATGCTGATATATTCCGGGGTTTCCACCCGGCACCGGTCCATCGCCATGGCACAACGGGGATGGAACGGGCATCCGGGGCTCAAATCCGCCAAGTCCGGCGGGGTGCCGGGAATGCCTAGCACCTCAATCTGCTCGCTCCGGGGATCCGGGAAACATTTGAGCAGCGCCTCCGTATAGGGGTGGCGCGGGTTCTTCAACAGTTCTCCCGCCGCCTGCACTTCAACCATCTTTCCGCCGTACATCACCGCCACGCGATCGGCGATTTCCAATACCGTCCCCAGGTCGTGGCTGATGAAGAGCGCGGAGAAATTGTAGCGCTTGCGCAGCATCTTCAAGTTCTGCACAATATAGCGTTGCACCACCACGTCCAGCGCCGTTGTCGGCTCATCGAAAATAATCAGTTTCGGGTCCAGCACCAGCGCCAACGCGATTGCCACGCGCTGCTTCATACCGCCCGACAATTCGTGCGGGTAGTTGTCCGCATAGCGGGCATCGATGTTGACCAGCTGCAACATCTCCGCCACCCGCTCGCGCATCTTGGTTTGGCTCATGGGACTGTGCGCCATAATGGCGTCCTCGAACTGGCGCCGGATGGTGGCCACCGGGTTCAAGGCGTTCATGCCGCTCTGCATCACCACCGCGATGTCCTTCCATCGCTTTTTGCGCAGTTCCCGCTCCGCCATCGGCACCAAATCCTGCCCTTCAAACAGCACCCGGCCGGCCGAAATTTGGCCCGGGGAGCGCAGAAGCTTGGTCACCGCATACCCCAGGGTGGACTTGCCGCTTCCCGACTCGCCCACGACCCCGAGGATTTCCCCGGGTTCGAGTTTCAGGCTGACATCACGGACGGCGTGCACGTTGCCGTAGGTGACGGTTAGATGCTCAACCTCCAATAACGCCATGTCTAACCCTTCTTTCGGAGCCGCGGATTGGCCATTTCGTCCACCGCGAAGTTAATAAGCACCAATGCCGTGCCCAACACGGCAATCAAGAAACCGGGGGCAAAGAGCCAGGCCCATTGTCCCTGCAACAGCGCGCCGCTGTTTTCAGCCCAGTAGAGCATGGTCCCCCAGCTGTTAATCGACGGGTCGCCCAAGCCCAAAAATTCCAAACCGGCCGCGGCTAAGATGGCGGATACCGCCGCGCCCAAGAAGCCGGCCGCCACCAAGGAAATCATGTTCGGCATAATCTCGCGGAAGATAATCCGCCACATGCTGTCTCCAGCGAATCGGGCGGCGGCCACGTAATCGCGGGACCGCAGGGTCGTGACCTGCGAGCGCAGCACACGCGCCCCCCACGCCCAGCCCGTCACCGTGATGACAAAGATAATCAAGAGACTGCCGTGGACCGGCGCATAGGCCGCCAAGATAATCATGAGCGGAAGACCAGGAATCACCAGAAAGACGTTGATGAGATAGGAGAGGACATCGTCGACAATCCCGGGCGCGTATCCGGCGATGAGGCCAATCACCAGCCCCACGATCGTGGAGGCGATGCCGGCCGCGAATCCCACATACAGGGACTGGCGGGCGCCCCAAATCAACTGCGAGTAGACGTCCTGCCCTGCCTGGGTGGTGCCCAGCCAGTGGTGCGCGCTCGGGGTCAGCATGGGCGCGAAGCTGCTGTTGTTCGGCGAATACGGGGTGATAAGCGGCGCGAAAATGGCCATGAGCACAATGATGCCCACGATAATAACACCCGTTCGAGCCAGCTTGTTCTTCCAAAAGGGTTTGAGTACGCCCAATACGGATGTCATGCTTCGCCGCCTCCTCTCCGTACGCGCGGATCCAGAAACACATTAATCACGTCAGCCGCGAAGTTGGCCAACACCACGCACACCACAATCATCAGGAAGATGCCTTGCATCAAGGGGAAATCTTCGTTGGACACGGCCGAGTAGAGCAGGTTTCCCATGCCCGGATAGCTGAAAACCAGCTCGACCAGAATGGCGCCCGAGACCACGAATCCCAAGGACATGGCAAAACTGGTCATGTTGGGCAAAATGGCGTTGCGGGCCGCATAGAGAATGGCCAGCGTCCGTTCCGGCAGACCCTTAGCCCGTGCCAGCACCACGTAATCCTCGTTCAGGGCCGCAATCATGTTATTGCGCATCTGCAGCTGCCATCCGCCCAAGGAGCTGACCAAGATGGTGAAGGCCGGCAGAATCGAGTGGTAAACAGCGCTGCCGATAAAGGCCATGTTGAAGCCCGGGTTCATGGTGGCGGCGAACCCGCCGCTGTTCGGGAACACGGTGGTTTCGAACCCCAACAGGAAAATGCAAATTAAAGCGAACCAAAAGTACGGAAAGGATGACGTAAACGTAAAGATGGACGTTACCGAGGAATCGAGCAGCGAGCCGCGTTTCCAGGCCGCCGCGATGCCGAGCCCCGTGCCAATCACGAAACTCATCACAGTCGTAACGCCAATCAGCACTAAGGTCCAAGGCAAGGCCTGGGCAATCTCGTGCGTGACGCTAAACGGAAAATACGTGTAAGACACGCCGAAGTTCCAATGGAATATTTCGTGCCAGTATTGCAGATACTGCTGCCACAAGCTTTCGTTGTTGAGGCCCAGCATCACCTTAATCGCGTGAATGGCCTGGGGGCTCATGTTGCCCTTGCCCTTGAACTTGGCCAGCATCACCTCAGCCGGGTTTCCAGGCATCAATCGGGGCAGCAAGAAATTCAATGTGATAGCAGACCATAGGGTTAACAGCAGCATAATGCCGCGTCGTACCAAATAGCGCATGCCGCACTCTCCTCTAAAAAGGGCCGCCGGGCTGTTGACTCATCCTATGCGTAAAAGTGCAGTCCGAAAGATCGCCCAAAGCGTTTGGTTTCCTCGTCGGGTCGGCGCAAGACGCGCTTGCGCGCTGGGGCATGGCAAGAAGAGAGGGGAGCGTTTGGCGCTCCCCCGTTTTCACTACTTGCGAGGTGCCAGGTGGGTGAACTCCATTTCCGCGTCCGGCGTGTTGTACGTCGGAGTCACGTAGGGGTTCTGAGCTGTCGGCCAACCGGTGTAGTAGCGGTTGTCGTACTCGTTCCAGTTCGATGCATAGAACATCGGAATGACCGGCACCTGAGTCAGCATCACCTTTTGCAGTTCGTCAATAATCTGCTTCTGCTGCGTCAGGCTGGTGGATGCTGCGTATTTCTTCAAGAGCGCGTCGACCTGCGGGTTGGAGTACCGCTCGTAGTTCGAGGTCGCATTCTTGCCAATCGGGGCCGTGTTGGACGTGGCCAAGTTGGACTCGTAGTAGAAGTACGGGTTGTACTGGTTCAGCCCGAAGTTCAGCGTCAAGTCATAGTTGCCCGTCTCCATGTCGCTGACCCACGTGGACACCGACGGGGTCTGCACGTTCATGGTGATGCCCAAGGCCTTCATGTCGCCCTGGATAATGGCGGCGTCCTCAATCCAGTCGCTGAATCCGGTCGGCACAATCATGGTGAAGGTAATGGGCTGGCCGTTCGAACCCAGCAATTGACCCTTAGAGTTCTTCTTCAAGCCCATGCTCTTCAAGAGCTGCGCGGCCTTCGCGGGGTCATAGTGGTAGTTGTACTGCTTCACGAGCGATTGGTCGAGGTACGACTGGTTAGCCGGCAAGGTCAAACCGGTCTGGCTGGCCACCGGCGAGTAGCCGTACTCGCCCTTCTTCGAGACTTCCGGCTTGTTGACGGCGTACGCCATCGCCTGACGGAAGGTCTGGCTGGTGAAGGGGTACTTGGTCAAGTTCATGGTCAAGTTGGAGGCGCCGCTGGGCGCGAACCAAATGTGACGGTACTTGGGGTCCTTGTTCAGGTACGTCTTGTAGATGTTCGGCGCGAACGCGTTGGCGGCAGTGTACTTGCCTTCTGACAAGTTCAGCCACACAGTGTTGGCGCTCTGCGACACGGCCGGGAACTCGACTTCCTGAACCTTGACCTTGCTGGCCTGCCAGTAGTGCGGGTTCTTGACCAGGATAAACTCCTGCGGCGTGTAGGACTTCACCAAGTAAGCACCGGTGCCAACCGGGTTGGGGTCGGTCCAGGTGACCGGGTTCTTGACCTTCGACCAAATCGAGGCCGGAACAATCGGGGTGCCAGCAATGTAGGTGTACGCCGGCACATCGGCGGTCTTAAAGTCGAACACGACGTTGTCGCCTTGGGCGGTCACGCTCTTCAACACCGTCCATACGCCGTTGGTGTCCAAGGCCGGGAATTTCTTCAACATATTAAACGTAAAGACAACGTCATTCGGCGTAAACGCGGTGCCGTTCGACCATTTCACACCCTTGCGGATGGTGAAGGTGAGCTGGAGCGGACTATTCCACTTGTACGATGTCGCCAACCACGGGGTTTGGTGGCCGTTCATGGCGTCGTTGTAGTACAAGGTTTCATAAATCCATGCCTGTCCCCACAACGCGTTCGGCGAGAATGGGTTCCAGTTCTTGCTGTACAGCGGGTTGCCGGGATCGACTGACAAAACCATCGGGGGCACCTTGCCCGACGAGGTGGTGTTGTTGCTGGTCGTCTGCGAACCACATGCTGATAACACCATGGCCCCGATGACCGGGACAGCCATGAGTGCAATGCGACGCTTTTCCATCAATCAAGTCCTCCTTAACAGGTAGACAGTGAGAAGCGGAAACAGTTTAATAGATAGAAAATACTGCTATTTACCAACAAAGGTAAACAAAGTTATAATTGTCTAGACATTTAAGCGACAATACATTTATATCTGTGGCTGTGCACGATGTCAACCTTGGGGAGGCAAGCTGGGTGCAAAACTATACGTTCGAGACGGTTGAAGCCTTCCAGCACGTTCCAAAATATTTCCGCATTCAGCAGGACTTATTGGAGAACATTCGCACCAAACGTTGGGAACCCGGCGCGACCATTCCTTCCGAAGCCGACCTGTGCGCGCAATACCAGGTCTCGCGTGGAACCATTCGGCGGGCATTGGACGAATTGGATCGCCAGGGCCTGATTTCCCGATCGCCCGGTAAGCAGACCGTTGTTAATGCTCCAAAAATTCCCTTGCTGGCCAGCGGCTTTCGAACAGATATTGCTAAAAAGGGTATGCGTCCCGGATCCCGGGTCCTGGCCATTGAACAGGCCAAGGCTCCGTTGGAGGTTGCCGACCTCTTAGAAATCGCGCAGGGCGCGACGGTCCTCCTCATCCAACGCATCATCTCCGCAGACAATGTTCCCATCATTATTGAATCAGTTCACGTCGCCCGCCCGGCCCAGGCCATCAGCCCCAGTGAGGTGGAGCAGACGTCGCTTCTCGAACTCATCCCAGCCAAGTGCGGCGTGCTGTTGACCCGGGCTGTGGAGTCCTATGAACCGGCCACGCTCTCCCGGGAGCAGGCCCGCCTCCTGCATGCCAGCATCGGCGATTTGGCGATTAAAGACCAGGCGGTGCTCTATGATACGGACGGTCAACCGCTCTACGTCT
>JAJZBJ010000077.1 GCA_021798975.1 Bacillota bacterium
CACGAGACTAAGAGACTATCTTTGACGCCGATGGCGCGATGACCCGATCGGCACATTCCGCCATCTCGTGCATCTCACGAAGTCTCAGCACCCTCGGCTAGTGGACGAAGACGCGTAGTGGGCTCACTCGTGCGGCAGGTATGGAGGATGTCTGGGCCCATTCCCCATGGCCAGCCGAATATGCCATTGCGTCGTCGACAGTTGGCGTGACCGTACGCTGGATTGCCGCGTCGACCGCATGCCAGGCGGCGCGTTTCCACGTCCCTGCCCTCACGATCCGCGAACTTCCAGCTGAAACACGGTCGAGACCGGCCTCAGACCATCGCTTGGTAGATGGCGTCCCACAAGGCGAGCCGGGCGCGCATCACCCGTTGGGCAATGTCCCGACTGGCATCCAATCGGTCCGGTCGGCCCTCGCATAACGCTTCCAGAAGCTGCCGCACCATCGGGCCGTGCTTGTCGCCGTCAACTTCGATATGCCGCTCCAGATAATAGACGAAACGCTCCACGGGCCGCCCCTCAACCTTCCATTGGGTCATAAGCGCGCTAAAGAGGGTCGGGATCAAGTCCTCCCGACCGTAAAAGAAAGCGGCGACGACACCGTGCAGGGGCGCCTGGCGGGCGACCGTCAGGGTCTGCGACACGAAAGCCTGGGCAGCTGGGGGAGCCCCACCGGTTGCCAAGGCCTCCTCCGGGGATTGGCCTTGAGCCACCGCGGCGACCACCTGTTTGATCGCCCGTGTGTCGGCTCCGACTTCCTGCATCGCCGCTAAATACAACTCAAAGTGGCTCGCAAAGCCCCCGCGCCCATCCTGATCGGACTCCTCATCCAGAACAATCTCATTGATAAGCCGCGCAAAGCCCGGCACCGCCCTCGGCGTCCACGGGACGTCCACGAACGTCAGCTCCCGTTGCAACCGTTTGGCCAGACTCATAAAGTCCCACACGGCATACACATGATGTTCCATGAACACGCGAAGACGCTCAACGGAATTAATCGACCGATACAAGGGGTGCTCGGCAAGCTGGCGTTTCCAGTGATCCAATTCGAGTTCGACCATAAGAGCCTCCGTTTACCAGTGTCTAACATTAGTCTAGCACACACGGCGTGACGCACCTCCGGCAGTCCATCCCGCGGTCCCCTGGGGGCAGGGTACGCGCCGCGCCATATTCGGTCAATATTCTATCGGTGCTGCCAAGCCCTATGGAACCCTTCCAACCCCTGGGGGACGAGACCAATCCGCGTGGTCGTAATAAGGACCTGCCAACGTCTCATCGCTCAAGGCATCAAAGCTCCAAGCACACGATGGAGAATCGCCTCGTCGGGGTCTTCGCTTGTCCGCAACAAACGCTTGGGACTTCGGTATTCCGAGAGCGACTCCCTCTGGGACAAATGTCCGGACCGAACGAAAATCCACCCAAACAACCCAGCGTGCGGATCGTCCACTCGCGACCAGCGGTTCACAGAATACCAGCTTCCCCGCGGACCATTCAATGGCGCGTGCAGACCGAACACCGGTCTCTTCTGATTTCAGGATAGCCACAGGCTTCGGTAACACTTTGGAAACATGCTTTGGGCTAACTAAGGTCGGGATGTCTCACTAAGACGCCCAAGGCCTCAAAGGGAGTGTGACTGAACGATGACAAAACCTTTACTGTTGGTTGCGGCTGGCGTGTTGGCCGCCGGCGGCACCGCGGGTGCTTTAAGTATCAATCACCCTGTGTCCGCTGCAAGCGGGATGACAGCCAGCGCGGCTAAAATCGCCGCCAAGACGCCACCCGAGGTCCACCACGGATGGGGTCATTCGGCCTTCATGGGCCTAGCCATGACAGATGTCGCCAACACCCTGCACATTTCAACCGCGATGCTGATGGCAGACTTTAAGGCCGGGGACAGCATCGCCACCATCGCTAAGCAAAATAACGTCAACGTGACCACTGTAGAAAGCACGCTGTTGAGCGATGCCCAGACCGCCATTCAGTCCGCGGTGACGTCCGGTCATCTGACGTCAGCGCAGGCCTCCAAAATCGAAGCGCATTTGAGCTCACGCATTGATGCCATGGTAACGCAGCCGCCCAGGCACAGGATGTGGCACGGAGCGATGGGCCCCCGGATGGGACTGGAAGGCGGCCTCGTGAAGGACGTTGCCAGCACCTTAAAAATCTCGACTGCAACGGTGATCGCTGACCTCAAGGCGGGGGACAGCCTGGCCACGATTGCTGCCAACAACAATTCGTCGGCCAGCGCGCTCATCACCGCGCTGGTCCACAGTGCCACGGCCAAGCTGCAGAGTGCCGTATCTTCTGGCAAACTGACACAGGCTCAGGCTACCACGATTGAGGGCGGTCTCACGAAGCAAATTACCACCCTGGTGAATCAAGCACCTCTGCGAATGCCACAGGGCCATCACTTTGGCGCCTTTGGTATGGGCGGCGGCCTAGTCAAAGATGCGGCGACAGCGCTGGACATGCCTGTGTCGACACTACAGCGCGATCTGCAGTCCGGGCAGAGTCTGGCTTCCATTGCGGGATCGAGCCAAGTGAGCTCGCTGGAATCCACCTTGGTACAAGATGTTACCGCCAACATTCAGAGCGCCGTGAAAGCCGGTCAGATGAGTTCTACCCTCGCGACGAAACTGGAGTCGCATCTGACGCAAATGCTTGACGGCTTTGTGATGGGAACCAGCCATCCCGGAGGACCAGGTGGATGGGGACCACCGCCAAATTCAAATTCCGCAACCTAAACAAGTTAGCCGCATCCCTTTCGGCTATCGTCGCGGGGCTGTCCCAAAAAGGTGCCACGACGGCCCCTGGAGGGACAGCCCCATACATATCCAACGCACACACGCAGACCGGTAGATAGGGAAGGTTTTACGCGAGGACGCGGTCTGGCTCACGAACCACCTCGGCAGACTATTCGTATGGGCCACGCGGGAGACCGAACGGCCCTTGACGCCATGGAGGCCACTTACCCGCCCTGGGGTGATCAGGTTGCGGGGGCACGCCCGTTTTGACCCACACACCGAAGGAAACCCGAGGACGGGCATAAGCATGCGTCCAGAGCGGCGGCGTTGTCGGGATCGAAGCACCCACGGCGGCTCGCCTTGGCGCACCCTCGATATACGGCGGAGACTGTCATAGCCCACTTTAAATGCGGTACGGCGGGGATCGGGATGGACCCGGTGGCGTTTAGCCCAGCTACCAGTATTTGGGGATCATGTGGGCTGACGCCAGTACGATTCCGTGTCCCTACTGGACATGGTGCGTCATGTAGCGATACCTTCAGCATCCCTTGAGGACCGTACCGAAACGCTGGGCTGCAATGTGGAGTGCGTCCTGCAGCCATTTGCTAGTCCCGTCATCTGGAGCCGTGGTCGACGTGGGACTGGTAGCGGTCCACGTCGAACAGATGATGCTCACATCCGCCCACAGGATCCCGTCCCACGTTATAACCTGGTCAGCGCCGGTAACACTCGTCACCGCAGGATACAGTCGAATCAGGGGATTTGAGACCACAAATCCAAGAACACGTGTAACGAGGCCACCCGCACTTCGATGTCCTCCTTCCACCCAGCCAGGCGCTTACGGCCTACGTCAGTGATCTGATACACACGAATGGGGGCGCCGGTCGGCTCCGTCACCCAGGCCGATTGCAAGGCGCCGTGGGACTCCATCTGTCTCAGGAGGCGATAGACATGTCCATCGTCAAGCGTCCAGAGCGGCGGCAAAAGGCTCTTCAGGGCGTGGAGCACGGCCCCCCCAATGCATCGGCTGCCGGGCAATGATCACAAGAATGAAGGCCTCCAAATGTTTCCCTGTCTGATATCCGCGAGAGGTCGGCATACCCTCGTCGGGATCACACACCATCCGAGGACTCCATCTGGCACCCGATGGAGAACCGCGATCCAAGAAGCCCAGCCCAAGGGTCGGGGGGAGGAAAGATCTCGGCGGGCGATGATGTCGGGGTGGAGGACAACAACCCGGAAACGCAAGCTACGGCAGACAGGGCACACCATACGGAGCCTTGACTCCTCCCGAGAAAACACTGGTTACATGCCCTGTCTGCCCTCTCTATCCACTTGTGTCATGGAAGCCCTGTCGGGTCATCGTGCCCCATGTGGTCGCGCGATTTTTTCCTCTGACTAGGCCCCAGATAGCGCGGATTTTCCAGTACAGCAGAATCTGACGATAGCCGAAGTTTTCGATGATGGCGGCCGCCACCAAGCGTAAGGTATCCACGGGCCGTGGGTATTGATAATACGTCATTTCCTCA
Organism: Bacillota bacterium; assembly: GCA_021798975.1. Classification (GTDB taxonomy): domain Bacteria; phylum Bacillota; class Sulfobacillia; order Sulfobacillales; family Sulfobacillaceae; genus Sulfobacillus_B. The sequence goes on from JAJZBJ010000077.1 coordinate 4,274, forward strand.
ATCAACACGGCTAGCGTGGACGTCGCGACCCCCAATTCCACCGCCGCGATGAGAAAGAGTCCACAAAATTCCCAGCGAATCAGGCCATACCCAGCTAAAACCGGCAAGGAGCAATAGCCCAGCACTTCGATCATCGGGGCGAGTCCCTCAAACAACGCATAGTACGGCCAAGCAAGCCATGCGACCCGCCCATAGCGACTCCGCAGAGCCATGCCCCGATGGCGTATCAACGTGTCGACAAGTCCGCGATGCCATCGGTCCCGCTGTCTTCCTAACACCGCCCAGGTCTCGGGCACTTCGGTCCAACATACCGGATCCGGCATAAATACCAGTCGGTATGGTTGTCCACGGTCGCGACAATAGCGGTGAATGCGCACCACTAATTCCATATCCTCACCTACGGAGTCACGGGCATAGCCGCCCACCTCCATGACGAGGTCCCGCCGGAACATCCCAAAAGCTCCAGAGATAATCAACAGCATCCCAAGACGCGATAACCCAAGCCGAGCCAACAAGAAGGCTCGAAGATATTCCACAATTTGCACCCGTGCTATCCAGCTTCTAGGCATTCCCACGTCCACAATGCGGCCGCCAGACACGCGCCCACCGTTGGCAATACGAATCGTCCCACCGGCCGCCACAACCCGCTCGGGATCATCTAAAAACGGCCACACCAACTGAGGTAAGGCGTCGGGATCCAAGATCGAGTCCGCGTCCATAGCGCAGAAGAGAGGATATCGCGCCCAGTTCAAACCGGCATTCAGCGCGTCAGCTTTACCACCATTGACCTTGTCGACCACTAGTAACCGGGGTTCTACGGATGACCGGTAGACTGCTCGAACGGGGGCCGTTGTCAGCGGAGCCGTCAGGCTTGACGGCACGCTACGGGGCTCCAATTGAAACGCCCGCGTCAAGTTGTCCAACGTTGCGTCATCCGACCCATCATTTATCACCACCACTTCACAGTGAGCGTAATGGTTCAATAACAACCCACGGACGCTTGCCACGATCGACTCCGCCTCATTATGGGCCGGCACCAAAATGCTCACGTAAAGGGCCTTCGTGGACGCGGTTAATGTCCGCGCATACCGAGCGAAGGGCCGAAGTTCCCGGAACTGCGAATACGCCGCGACGAACAGTATCAGGAATATCACTTGCTGCGCCATGGCGTAAATCAGAATCCCCCATGTCCACAACCGATATATGGTCATGGATGGCCACCAGCCACTGGACGACGTACCCACAGCCCGGCTACGTAGCCCCGAACCTGAGCATCTTGGTCCAACAACAGTTGGTCGAATTGCCCGGTGTCGATCGGCACGCCATGATGGTCCATGGTCTCCAACGCAGCCAAGCGAACCCGGGCATCGGGATCGCGCAAACATCCCTCGACCCACTCAATATCGTCGGGGTGTTCAAAGCGCCCTAAGCAGCGCACCGCGACGGCGCGCCGCTCCGCCAGCGGATCCCCGCACCAGGACAGCACTAACCGTCGGACCGCGGGCGCGCGGCGCTCCACTAGCACCTCCAAGAGCCGCTCCTGAACACGCACCTCCAAGGACCCATCCCGCAAAATTTCCAACAGCGCCCCTTCGGTGCCGGCTCCCCCGTACGCGGCCAACGCCTGACCCAACCACTCCGATCCCGTACGCCACCTGCCCTGAGCCAACATCGACGCCACGGTGAATTCGACCGGTGCATGCAACTGCAGCAACAGCTTCGCCGCTCGCGCGCGCACCAGACTCACACGATCCCGCAACGCGTCTTCAAGGGCGGGAATGTCTCGGCCGTCGGCCATCACATCTAAGTGGTCGAGAGCTCGTAGGCGCAACGCCAATGATCCGGCGACCAGAGACTGCAAATCGGCTTCAATACCTCCCATTGATCGGTAGCCATCTTGCAGTCCCCCTAGCCAACTGCCCTTCACGGTTCCAGCCAACCGAAGAGCAACCCGACGGGCCGTCCCCGTATCCCCAGCCTGGGTCCACCGCTCCACCGCGGCAGCCCATGTAGACTCACCATCGAGGACTGCGAGAATGTCATGGCCAATCCGCTCATCCCGTTTCAGCGACTCTTTTTGAAAACGCGCGTGAAGCATTTGGAAGACCACCATGGCAAGAGCCATTAAGGTAACCAGGCAGGCCAAGCCCAGCGTCATACCCCATAACACGCCCGCCATTACGCCGACCCGCCATCACCCAGCCAACGTGCGCAGCGCACACGAATTTCGGCAGGACTAAATGGTTTGGTCAAATACTCCGTAGCCCCTAGTTCCAGTCCCCTGATGATGTCGGACTCTTCCCCACGTGAAGTCAGCATGACAATGGGTACGTCCGGATTCCGTTGACGCATTGTCTCCAAGACCCGAAACCCATTGACCTCCGGCAATACCGCATCCAGTAAAACCAAGTCTAGCTGGCGGTCCTCATAGACCTGTAGGCCTTCCCGCCCATTGGAAGCCATCAACACCGTAACCCCAAGCCGTTCGAGCACGACACCCAGTAAGAGTCTGACGTCGGGATCGTCATCAATCACCAAGACGGACTTCATGCGCGGTTCCTCCCCCCATCAACGCCATATACTGCACATAGTCCTGCCAAACATGGAGGAGCCCCTCGGTCAAATCGCGTCGCTGCACCCTCGTCTCGACCTCCTCTGCCAACTCCGAGAGTAGTGGAAAGCCGTATCCCGCGGCACTTCCCCGAACACGGTGCGCAATTGCCTCAACGGCGTCCCAATCCCCTGCCTGGCATGCGTTAACCAGCATCCGGCATTCAGCGCCGCGTCGATCCACGTAGTCTGATACCAAGTCTCGAATGCTGTCGTCAGGAACTGGCCTCTGACGAAATCGACCGTACCAATGTAATGTCACCCGCATCTCGAGTTGGGAGACCGGCTTGACTAAATGTCCCGTAAAACCTGCTGCGCGGCTGCGCCTGTACGCCTCCTCTCCTGCATGGGCGGTCAGCGCAAGAATTGGTACCGGAGGCCAAACCTGCCGCTCGCGTTCCCATCGTCGAATCTCGCGTAGGGTGGCGAACCCATCCATCCCAGGCATCTGAACGTCCAAGAAAACCACGGCTACACTGGGCCCTCGTTCTCGATAGAGCGCGAGCGTTTCCGCACCCGAACGAGCGATCCACACCGGCTCCACGAGGGAAGCCAGACGACGCTCTGCCAAAATCCGGGTATCGTCCGAATCGTCCACGAGCAACACAGGCATCGACCATCGCGACGCCGTCGCATCTCCTGACGTCCCCACGACCGGGCGTTGCATGGCCTGCTGCAACCGCTCGGCGAGTTTAGCCGGCGTAAGTGGTTTAATGAGGTGTGACGTTCCAGCGGGAGGAACGAAGGTTGGTCCTGCAGCCACCACCACTCGGAAACCCGCCCCCGTTACGACGTGCCGAACCCATTCCTCATCCACCAGCCACAGTCGGTCCTCATCCATCCCGATAGGGGTGACTTCATCCCACCACGATACCTCCATACGCCAAGCCTGCAACAGCGACAAGATGCTGCGCCAATAGTCCCCGGCTCCCACGACCACAATAGGCACCCCGACGAATTGGGACTCACTCGCCGCCCAAGCCACAGGGTCGACGATTTCTGTGGGAATGGATGCCGAAAAGCAACTCCCCTGGCCAACGGCCGACTCTACCCGCAATTCACCGCCCATGAGTGTCACCAATTCCCGACACAAAGCTAGCCCTAAACCTGTCCCACCGTAATGTCGGCCAGTGGATGCATCGGCTTGCACATACGGCTGAAAAATCCGTTCCTGCTGAATCTGATCGATGCCAATACCGGTATCGATCACCGTCCATAATAGCGAGTCGGACGCCATCCGGAGGGTCAGACGGACATGGCCTGATGGGGTAAACTTAATCGCGTTGCCTACTAAATTCGCGAGCACTTGTCGGATCCGCACGGCATCAACCCGAACTTGGCGCGGCACGTCGGGATCAATGGCCAACTGTAAGTCTAGCCCCTTTTGTAGGGCGGGCGGAGCCATCAAATCTATCACGGATTCTGAAATGGCGACAGCACTGTCCACGGCGAGGTCTAGCTCCATTCGTCCATGCTCCGCCTTAGACAGGTCGAGGGCATTGTTGAGAATGGCCAACAACTGGGTTGTCGCCCGACTGATGCTGTCGACGTAAAATCGCTGCGTGTCCCCGAGAAGTGTTTCCCCCAAGATTTCCGCCATCCCAGCGACAGCCGCTAAGGGGGTTCGAATCTCGTGACTCAAATTCGCCAACAGTTCGGCCTTAATTCGCGCAGTTTCTACTGCTTGGTCGCGCGCTGCTTCCAAGTGACGCTGTAGTTGGCGTTGCACCGTCAGGTCGCGAATCACCGCCAGCCGGGCAGGCGCATTACGCCACGTAATCGGGTAGGACAAAAGTTCCGCCGGCACCGCCTCACCATGGGCATTAACAAACGTCGCCTCGTACTGAAATCGTGTGTGGGCATGGCTCGCTGCTTCCACAGCCCGGCGCGACGCCGGGGTCACAAAGTGTGCCACCAGCCGACCCAACACTTCAGCGTCGGGATATCCCAACCACTTAGCCATTTGAGGGTTCACGTCCACGATAACGCCATCTTGATGGATGATGACCGCATCCCGGTTACCGTCGCTCAAAATCCGCCAACGCTGCTCGGATTCACGAAATCCATCCACCACATCCCGCCACTGACGACGGACCAGCTCCATTTCGGCCAAGTCCCGCAAGTCTTGCATCAATCGTAGCTCATCTGGACTCAACCTTCGGGGTGCCACATCAACAGCGCAGAGCGATCCCACCGGGGCACCATCAGGCGCGTGAAACGGCACCCCAGCATAAAACCGAATCTGCGGACTGCCGAGCACTAAGGGATTATCGACAAACCGCGCATCAGCACATGCGTCCTCTACAATGAGCGCCTCGGGCTCTTGAATTGTGTACCGACAAAACGAATCTTTCCGTGCTGTCTCCTCCAGTTCTAAACCCACGCGGGCCTTAAACCACTGCCGCTCCTCGTCGATCAAAGACAAAAAGGCAATCGGCACGTCGAGACTCATGGCTAGCAATCGCACAATCCGGTCAAATGCCGCCTCGGGTGGCGTGTCCAACAACTGCAGGGCTCGGAGGCTTTCGAGCCGTCGGGTCTCATCATCCACCGCCACATCCCTCCTCTATTGGCGCGCATGCGAAGCCGCCGTTCGGGCCTCTTGCGTCCTGGAAATCCCGTAGGCATGTTAAGAAAATTATCCGCATTAGTCCAAATCAGGTCAAAACTTACGGACGGTTCGGGACAAGTCGCACGGTACCAGGCAAGCACGAGCGGATCCCCCATCCTCACGGTCCCACTAAACACCCTCATCCAATCCTAGCACGCCCAAGCTCGACCATAAGTGGGGTTCCGCAGGAATGCCGGAGTAGGTAGAGCGCGGCCTTGAGGCTTGACCGTCATGGCGAGTTTTCCTTGGGCCGCGAACCCTCGTAGAACCACCGGACGTGCGCAATGAACGCATCCGGATCCCCACAACACTCACCAGCGAAATCCCCTGGGACACTGGCGTCACGCGCGGGGGGGGGGGGGGGGGGGGGGCGAGGGAAGCGGAACCACGGTTTCCGGGCCCGGGACCGCCATCGATTGTAAGAGCCTGACACCGGCCGGGAGCGGGCCGCTGGCTCCTCATGCTAAGCCCCGGATCGCGCTTCGCAGACCGTAAATGCATGGCTATGGCAGGCGTTGTTACCCGATTTGACCGTGAATTCAACGTGGGTCCGACCGGTGCCTGCACAACCGCCATGATGTCTGACCCGGGGGAAATCTGGATGTTCGTTGGAGGGTCTGGAGCGCCCAGTGTAAAATACAGTCAGGAAGAAGGGGGCGCCCTAATGCGGGTACTGGTCACAGGTGGACTCGGAAACGTCGGCTCCTTTACGATGAGGGAACTGCTCCAGAGGGGATGTAGCGTGAGGTGCCTGGACCTTCCTTCGCGCGGAAATCTGCGGACAGCCTCACGCTGGGGGACCTCCGTTGAGTTCATCTGGGGAGACATCCGCAATCCGGCCGATGTGGATCAAGCGGTTGATGCAACCGATGTGATTGTGCACCTCGCCAGCATTATTCCGCCGCTCGCTCACGAAGACCCCACCCTAGCCGAGAGCGTAAACGTGGACGGAACCCGCCAGGTGTTTGCTGCCGCGGCACGACAACCCGTGACTCCTCGGGTGCTCTTTGCCTCATCATTCGATGTCTATGGTCCGACCACCCACCTGAGTCCGCCCCGCGTGGTATCCGATCCCCTCATCCCCACCGACAATTATTCGCAGCATAAAATCGAAGGAGAGCGCGAGTTAACGACATCAGGACTGACCTGGGCCATCTATCGCTTTGCCGATATGCCTATCTTGGGGAGACGTCCACCCCACCCGATGATGTTTGAAATCCCGCTGAACACGCGCATGGAAGTCCTGCACCCAGCAGACGCCGCGGTGGCCATCGCGGAGGGCGTCACGGGCACCGCAATTTGGAATGAGATCTGGCTCATCGGTGGCGGGCCGACATGCCAAGTGACATACGCCCAGTATTTGCAGCGCATGCTTAGCGCCATGGGACTTCCGATGCTGCCCGAGGCGGCCTTCACGACCCATCCGTACTGTACTGATTGGCTGGATACCCGGGCGAGCCAGGATGTGCTGCACTTTCAACGGCACACCTTTGATCAGATTGTGCAGGAAGTGGCAGACAACGCGGGGTTCGTCCGCCATGTCGCGCCGCTTGTCGCTCGCATGGTCACTCGGCGATTGCTTCGGCTGTCTCCCTACTACCCACCAGAGGTATGACATGAGGATAGCCGAAGTATGGCGCCGCCGTTGATGGTGATGCGACCAAAGCCGGTGGCCAATCCCCTAGTCCAGCTGATGAGACAGCTTGCGGGCATAGGTCTTCTTGTCGTACTCACCCCATCCCGAATAACGGGGTCGAGCTCCTCCACGAGTTCCGCCATCCCATTCGGACCTCCGTTGTGATCTATCGACAATCTCTAGGAAGCCGAATGGGATGGTCTGTTGTGCGAGAGAAAATCCGGCAATACTACTAACTCCTATGTACACCAAACATTTGGACATTAACTTCCCTTTCCGGATTTGACGAGCGGAAACCCCATTGACCACCATTTCCCTCGGCCTCAGGACGAAGGATATGTCTACGTGCCAACGCGCGTCAGGAGCAGGGCCATCCAGGGAGCTGTGACGATACCCCCGCCGCGCCTCGGTCCACTCATACCGGTTGGTCTCGACCACCCCAACCTGATAATTGGGGAAAACTTTATGGCCAAGTTTGGCGTTTTGTGGGTATGGGGCAGATAATAACGGCAACAACACGAATCGAATAGTGGGGAATCACGCAGAGTGGGGAGGAACAGGGATGAACCTGGCGCTGTTGAGTGTGGTCTTTCAACCGATTGTGAATCTCCTCGATGGAACGGTGCTCGGCTATGAAGCTTTAGGGCGGATGAAGGGACGTGAGCACGAGGGGTTTGGTCCGGTTCGCGACTGGATGCAGGCTAACAGGTCTTCCTCCGAGGTGTGGCGCGCCCTCCTCCGTCTGGCTTTCGATGCAGGGTCTGAACGTCCCGAGGGCACCCTGTTGTTTGTCAACGTGCGATTGGACGATTTGGAAGCCGTGGTTGCTGCCGACATTGATTGGTCCGATATTGTGTTGGAGGTGCCGGAATCGGATCGACGTGTCGATCAATGGGATGCGCGACTGGCGGGTCTTCGAGCGTTGGGGGCAGGTGTTGCCATTGACGACTGGGGCGTCGGGACGGCTGACCCGCTCCGCCTCATCCAGCTCGGCCCGGATTGGTTAAAGATTGACCGGGCCTTAACCATGCGGCTGGGGGAGCCGGATGTGGACCGTCTCGTGGAGTTGTTGGTGCGCTGGGTCCGGCCGGAGACACGAATTATTGCCGAAGGAATAGAAGAACTTGAGCAGATCTATCACTTGCGACAACTGGGAGTGCGCCTAGGACAGGGGTTTGCGCTCGCTCGCCCTGGTCCCCTCGGAGCCCAGCATGTGGCGGTCCCTAATTTGTCCAGTCGCGTGGGTGGATTGCGCCGCACGGCGATGGCCCTAGCCGAGGCTAACGGCCTCACCGATCGGGTGCTGACCGCGGTCGAAGAGGGGGGGATGATACTGGCGCCGGTCCTCGCTGATGGAGTGGTGCAATTAGCGGACTGGATCGCAGAGACAATGATGCGTAGTCGGTTGATGGCGGTTGACCGGGGCCACTATATCGCCGCCTTGACGCGCCATTTCCTCGAGTTGACGCGCGGCCGATTGGGGGAGGAGCACGTAAAGCGTGCCGAGCAGATCGTTCGCGTACACCAGCAATACGGGGTGGACTTATCGTACTATCTCAGCGGATATCAGCGACTGCAGGCCTATGTTGCCCGTCGACTGCGCGGCGATGATGAGCATAGGCTGGCTGACGCTATGCGCGCCCTCTTTAACTGGGACCAAGGAATGGTGGTGCAGGCTTATCAACAGCGTGTCGACTGGGACAGTCTCACAGGAGTGTTAACCCGCCAGGCGTTTAGGGACCGGGTAGCGCGGGATATTCGCGAGAGTGGACAGGCCCAGAGGCGCTTTGTCTTCGGACTCCTCGATGTCGAGGGTTTGCGGGAGATGCATCGTCGCTATGGCCACACGGTGAGTGACCGAGTGATGGCGCGTGTCGGCCAAATACTCCGGGACCTGATGGCCGGATCCTATGTGGTGGGCCGTACCGGAGGAGACCAATTCGGCCTCTGGGTTCCCTATCGGCGCGGCACCTCGGCACGTCGGGAGTTAAGCCGGGTCCTCGAGCTCCTCGTGGTTACAGAGCCGGAACTCACGTTCGACGTAGGATTCGCTATTTTGGGACGGGATGGTTGGACCGCAGATGCACTCTACGAAAGGGCCGATCGGCGTCTCTTCCGGGGGCAGCGGGTGGTGCCTGCCAACTCATAATAATCGGATTTCGTTCACGCTAACGGCAAGCTACCCGGATGCCTGCGTAATTGTGCCTGCCTCGGTCAGACGAAAACCACGCGGCACCGCAGCAAGTCGAGGCGTTGAGGCGCGCCTCAGCCAACCATCCCGCTGAATAACCATGAGAGGTCCTCCCCTCATGATGACGGTACGTGGATGAGTGATGGGTGTACCTGCCGACCGACCTTGATGCATCGCCATGGAATTGCCTTGGGGACTCATGTTGTATCCTCTCAAATCCATGGAACGACGAGTCATGGGTCTTGGCGGAAGACTCTCGCTTCTCCTGGTGTCATGGCCCCTCGAGAGAGGCCCCGCAGGGAAAATCTCGCCGCGGCGGACCGACCGCTTGACACCTCCCGCCCGCCAATTACTCCACGAGGGAATGGACTGACTAACCGTCCCCAGCACATCCGACGGCTTAATACGATTCCCTCGCCTTAAGTGATCTGCTCGCACATGCTCTAGACGCAGGATTTCGCCTTGTAGTAATCCGGCAATGCGTGGCTGGGTTGTCGATCGGCACCGGGTCGGTACTGGACGGTCGGCGGGCAACAGCGCGGTCGCGGACGACACCTTCAGAGTCCGCTCGCCTACACCGTCTCCAAGGGTCTTGAAGCCTCTTGGGGGAGCGACACGAGCAGGATTTCTCTCGGTGCACCGCGAATGTTGATCCCCGATAAGAAATCCGCAAGGAGGCGCGATGTGGTGCGGGCGCTATGGCGGTTAATTACCAGTCTTATTCTGTTGATTTTGGTGGTTGTTGTCGCTTTTCAAAATCAGCGACCCATCCACATCCATGTACTATGGTGGACCCTGCCACACGTGCCGTTAGCGTTAGTGGTCTTGGTTGCCATTCTTCTCGGCGTCCTCATGGGCATGGCGGCCGTGGCTTGGGCATTCATCCGGCGCCGCCGGAGGTCTACAACTGAAGGTTCGAATTCCCCATCCCCGGTGGTTTCTGAGTCTGCCGGTGTTTCGTCACCTGATCCCGCCCCCGGCGGATCACGAAGTGGCATGACCGGTGAGCCAAACCACCCGACTACAGAAACTCCCCCGATAGATTCCTAATACCACGGGATCAAGCAACACTCGATGTTGGCACAAAAAAATCCCG
>JAJZBJ010000078.1 GCA_021798975.1 Bacillota bacterium
TCCTGCCGGCGACCCGGCGCTCTTTTGCTACACCATGGGGCCGGATGCGGGATATCTGGTGGGGTCGGCGTTTTCCAATGTCGGAAACGTGCTCGAGTGGCTTGGCTCGCTTTTTGGACTAAGCGTCGACCAGATCCTGGAGCAGGGCATTGAGGCCATCCGCTCGGGCCGCCGACTGCCGCGCGCCTTACCCTATTGGCACGGCGAGCGCTCGCCGTGGTGGCGGGAAGATTTGACAGGGTCGTGGGCCGGCATGGGGCCTGGCACGACATCCGCCGATTTGGCGGGCGCGACCATTCTCGCCATCACCGCATCCTATTGGCAAGGCCTCGAGGCTCTTCGCCGGGTTGGGGCGCCCGTGCGGGAAGTACGAGCCGGATCGGGCCTCATGGCCCATCCCGTCATGGGGCAGTGGATGGCCGATGCCCTCTCGCGGGATATCGTCTTCTATGACGAGCGGGACGCGTCCTTGATGGGAGCCGTAGACTTGGCGCGGAACCATCCTCCCGCGGCTCCGGCCGAGTCGCGCCGATTTCGCCCCCAGGGGGATTGGGGAGCGCGGGTGGCAGCCGAATGGGAATGCATTCGAACCGCTATGGCTGGTCTGTGACGGCCATCCATCCATGCTTCCAAGACACGAATCAGACCGCCGCCCGGGAAACCCGAACGGCGGTCTGTCCTTATGGAGGCGGAGATTACAGTTGGTATCGGGAGACGATGGCTTCGAGCCGCGCGGCCACTTCGGCGAGTTCGTTGGCCCGCTGGGTGAGTGCATCAGCGGACTCCGCCACGTGCTCGCTGGTGGTGGCCACCTCTTCGGTCGATGCGGCCGTCTCTTCGGAAATGGCGGCCAATCCCTCCACGGTGTCGCTGACGTCCGCTGATGCGGCGGCCATTTGATGGGCCGCGGCAGAGTTGTCCTGAGCGATCCGGGCGATTTCCCGAATGCCCCGGTCGACCCCAGCGCTCTGCTCTTCCAAGGCCCGGATGGTGCTGGTCAGCACCGTGATTTCTTCTGCAGCCTGCGTCACCGCTGTGTCCATCCCGCTGAGGGCCTCGCGGGTCTCCACGCCGAGCGCCTGTCCGTTGGCGACCTCTTGCTGGGCGCGTTCCATGGACAGCACCGAATGCTGCACGGTCTCTTGGATGGTGCGGATGAGTTCACTGACGTTGGTGGCTTCCTGGGAGGACTGCTCTGCCAGTTTCCGCACCTCATCCGCCACCACCGCAAACCCGCGTCCGTGTTCACCCGCCCGGGCAGCTTCGATATTGGCGTTCAAGGCCAATAGATTGGTCTGCGCGGCGATGTCGGAAATGGTGCCGGCGATGGCGCCGATGCGTTCCGAGTGTTTGCCCAGCAGGCTGATCGCATCGGCCGTGGCCCGGGTCACCTCGGCAATGCGGGTCATCGCCGACAAGGTCTCTTCGACTTGCACCCGTCCCTCCTGGGCCGAGTCGCGGGATTGCTGGGATAAGTGGGCCATGCGGGCGGCGGCCTCTTGAACCGAGAGTTGGGCCCCTTTCATCTCATTCAGCGCGCCCTCGCCGAGGCGGGCCTGCTCGGCCTGCACAGCGGTGCCGCGGGCCACTTGCTCCACGGCGGCTTTGAGCTGCTGCATGGCGCCGGCAATTTGCTGCAGTCCTTGCGAGGACTCCCCGGTGGCCTGCGCCGTCTGATTGATGGCGGTTGAAATCTGACGGGTGGCATCGGTGGTCTGTGTCGCCAAGCTGGTGAGTTCGACAGCGCTTTGATTAATCTCATGACCGGCATTCTGCAGACCATAGACCACGTCCCGGATGCGCCGATGCATGGTCTTCAACGCGTGGCCCAGCACATCGCCCTCACCCCGCACGGCCGGCTCGACTTGCATGTTGCCGCGGCCGATCGCATCGGCGACGCTGCCAGCTTCGGTCAGATAGGTGATCATGTTCCGGAACGCCTCGGACAGCCGGCCCAATTCGTCGCCGCTGCGGTAATCCACCCTGTCGCCGGTTTGGCCGTCAGCTAAGTGTTCGGCCACCTGGGCGAGCTCCACCAGCGGACGCACCGCGAAGCGCTGGATGGCGAACAACATGGCGGCCAAGACAGCCAGCATGACGATCATGGCCATCCAGGCCAGCGTGACGGAAGACTGTTGGTCCCGCACGACGGTGCTGAGGTGGTTGGCCATGTCCTGTTCTCCCAGCGTAACCAGCTTTTGGAGTAGCGGCATGATGGCGTTGGAGGGCGCGATGTTGCCGAGGGTTTGCACGTAGTCAGCTTGGGAGAGCTTCTTGGCGAGCACGTCTTGCCGCACCTGGCGGGCGAAGTGGTTGTAGCTGGCGATTTGCTGGCCCAAATTGTCCAGCAGCCGGCTTTCCTCGGACGACAGGCTGTTTTGCTTGGCCATGGCCAAATTGGCGGCCAACTGGCGGGAGAAGCCGACCGCCTGCCCGTAGGTGGTGTTGGCCAGTCCGGTATGATGCCCTTCGGTGGCGACCAGCGCGTACATGTTCATTTGATCGTCATAGGCGTAAAACATGGATTCCATGTTATGTATGGCGTTTTCAAATCGGGTGTCCTGCACGGCAATCAGCCGGGTGCTGTGCAGTGCGCTGTTGTCTCGGGTGATGGTGAGGACGCTTTGGACAATCGTAATGGCGATAAGGACCGCGGCAATCAGCGAGGCCTTCCCCGTCAGTTTCATAACGTTCCTTCTTTCACAGGGATTGTCGTTGCCGAACGGTGTCGATTTCGACAGGAACACCGGGAACCCTCTTTTTACCTAGGATAACTTTACCAACCCAACCGGGGGCGGACCGTCGAGGAGACAAAAGTCGACAATCAAAAGAGGAGTTGGGCAACCCCCGGCGAATTAGAATCCCCAAGAAAAGGAAAAAACCGTGCAGTTTTTCCAAGGAGCGACACGTCATGGAGCAGCAACTGCTGACCGTTCGCGTCGGCAGCTATTTGTTTGGTGCTCCCGTCTCATCTGTGACGGAAATTCTGGCCGACACGGGGGTGACCCCCATCCCTCGAACCCCAGCCATGGTGGCTGGGGTCTCTGTGGTGCGGGGCCAGCCCCTGACGGTCTTGAGCCTGCGCCCCCTGCTGAATCTGCCGCCGGCCCCCGTCCACATGGCGCTGCGCTGGGGCGGCCGCCGCAGTACCTGCCTCGTCGCTGTGGACCGGGTCGAAGGGCTCTGCACCCCGGACCAACCGCTCCCTCCGGACAGCTGGCTGGGGCTGGTGCCGGACGGGGTGGGCCATTGGGTTCAAGACGGATTTCGATGGGGTGGCGAATGGCTGTGGGCGTGGACCCATGATCTGCCCGACCGGTTGATGGCGGCGCTGGAGCAGGCTGCGGCGCCAAACGGCCGCGAGAAGGAAGGCGCACCGGATGCGGTTTAGCGATGTGGTATGGGAGTCCGAGGATGAGCGCGCGCTCTTTTTAGAAGAGGCGTGGGATCTCTTGGCGGCCCTGGAAGAAGGCGCGTTGCAGCCGGATCCGCCCATGGACGTCATGTTCCGGGCGGCCCACACGCTGAAGGGCTCGGGCGGCATGCTGGGCCTCACCGAATGGGTGGACGAGGCTCATCGTTTGGAAGATGCCATGGACCGGCGCGGAAAGCCGGACTGGATGTGGACGTCCGAAATCCAGCAGTTGGTACTGACCACCGTTGACGCGCTGCGGGCCGAATTGGAGGGCCGCACCCGAGACGAGGCGCCAGCCCTGGTGGGGTGGCGCCTCGCCTGGGATGCGGGATGCGCTATGCCCGGCGTGCGCCAGTATCAAGCCTGGGATGCCGTGAACCGGGCGGCACCCGGCACCCTGAGCGATCCCGCCCCGGACCAGCTGGCCGAATGGACGGGTCTGGAAGGACATCTCTGGATTCCGGACGGCATCCTGTCGGAGTCTGACGTGCAGCAGATTCTGAGCGGGATTGATGATTTGGCCGATGCCGAACGGCTCGGCGCTCCAGCGGCTGCCAAGAACCCCGAGGTGAAGGACAGTGCGGTCCCGGAGCGCCGGGAAGGTATGCTCCGCATCGGCGCCGACACGTTGGAATCCATCTTGGAGGGATTAGGCGAGCTGCTCTTAGATCACGGGCAGCTGGAGCATCTTTTGGCGGATCGCATGGATCAGAAAATCCGCTCCGTCTTGGACCACCTTCGGCGGCGGGCGCTGGATTTGCAGGATGTGACCCTGCGGGCCCGCATGCTGCCGCTGGACACCTTGTTCCGCCAGTATCCCCGGGCCGTGCACGATATTGCCCAAAAGCTCCAAAAGAGCATTCAGCTGCGCACCAGCGGGGGTGAAACCGAGCTTGACCGGGTGGTGATGGATCGGCTGCATGAGCCGCTCCTGCACCTGCTGCGCAACTCCTGCGATCACGGCATCGAGACCCCGGAACGGCGCCGGGCGTTGGGAAAGCCCGAGACCGGGACTCTTCAGCTGCGCGCCTATACCGCCCAGGGGCACGTCCACGTGCAGTTGGAGGACGACGGGGGCGGGATAGACTGGCAGAAGGTGCGCCGCCGGGCCGTGTCCCAAGGCTGGATGACCGAGGAAGAGGCGGGCCGGGCCAGCGAGGACCAGTTGGCGGAGCTATTATTCCGCTCGGGCGTGTCCACGGCCGACACCATCACGGAGATTTCCGGCCGCGGGGTGGGGCTGGACGCCGTGCAGGCGTTTCTGGACGACATCCATGGGTCCATCACGGTGGAGAGCCATCTGGGCCGCGGCACCACCTTTCATCTGGAACTGCCCATGACCATGGCCATTATGTCGGCGTTGCTGGTGGAGGCGGGGCCCTGGACGGTGGGCTTCCCCATTGCGGCGGTGGAGCACATTGAGGACATGACCCAGTCGCTTCTGGGCACGGTGCTCGGCCAGAAGGCGGTGCCGGACGCCGATATGCCCATGCCGGTGTATTCCTTGGGCGAGTTGCTGGATCCCGCGGAGCCCCATCAAGACCGCTACATCATCCGCATCAAGGACGGCCGCACCCAAGCAGCCTTGGCAGTCGACAATGTGCGGGGCCAGCAGGAGGTGGTGGTGAAGCCGGTCGAGGGGCTCGGCCAGCTGACGCCCTGGCTCTCGGGCTTGGCGCTCTTGGGCGATGGCCGGGTAGCCCTGATGGTGGATGCGCGGCGGCTGGTGCCGGCCACCAGCGGGGAGATTGTGGCATCCGAGGAAGACAGCCCGGTGCTCCGGCCCGGATCCAACCAGATGGAATTGCTGGTGTTTGGGCTCGGCGACGGCCAGCGCTACGGCATCAACGTCTACAAGACCCGGGAGGTTCTCACCGCAAGCCCAGTGACCCGGGTGCCGGGACAGCATCAATGGCTGGACGGATTTCTCCACATCCGCGGGCAGACCGTTCCGGTGGTGAATCTGCATCGGGCTCTGGGACTCTCCGATGTCGGGGGGACGCCGGGATTTGTGCTGGTGGCCGAGTTCAACCGCACCGTGCAGGCCTTCCCAGTCGACCAGGTGGACCGGATGGTGCGGGTCGGATGGGACGAGGTCGAACCGCTCCCCGCGGTGCTGGAGAATGCCACTTCCCGGCATCTGACCGGATTGGTGGACCATCCTGCCCTCGGCCCCATCCAGTTAATCGACTACGAACAACTGCTGGCCGAAGTGGCGCCGCCGCTGTTCGACGGGGTGGCCGAGTCCAGCCAGCCAGCGCTGCAAGGCGTCTCCGTGTGGGTGGCGGATGATTCCAAAGTGGCCTTGCAGCAGATTAAGCGGGTGCTGGCCCCGTTGGCTCTCGACGTCCGCACATTCGCCAACGGCGAGGATCTCTGGCACGCGTTGGAGGCGGGAGAGCCTCTGCCGCGTCTTGTAATTCTCGACGTCGAGATGCCGCGGCTGGACGGCTACACCTTGGCCAGCCGCATGAAGGCTGGCCGGAACACCCGCCATGTGCCGGTGCTCTTGCATACGTCGCTCTCGGGCCATTGGCATGCCGACCGGGCCCGACAGGTGGAAGCAGATGCCATCTTGACCAAGTTTGACCCCGCGCTGCTTTCAGAAACTGTCGCGGGACTGATTCTTCAGCCGTCTCCAGCACAATCCAAGACAACGCACGAGGAGGGACTGGCTTGACGATACTGATTGCCGATGATGCGGCTTTCATGCGCATGCGGCTCCGCAAGCTGTTAGAGGAAGCAGGCTACCAGGTGGTGGAAGCGGCAAACGGCCAAGAGGCTGTGGAACAATATCAGGCGCAGCATCCGGCCGCGGTGCTGATGGACATCACCATGCCGGAGATGGACGGGGTCGCCGCGACGCGGACAATCTGTCAGGCCGACCCCAAGGCCCGCGTCATTATGGTCTCAGCCTTAGGCCAGCAGGCCATGATTGTGTCTGCCATCCAAGCGGGCGCCAAAGACTTTGTGGTGAAGCCCTACGAACCGGAGCGGGTCCTGGGCGCTCTGACGAAGTGGGCCGGACCGCCGACTACAGATTAGACAGCGAGGAGACAGCGTATGCGACTCATGGCAGTGGGGGAGTGCCAGCCGGGGGACAAGGCGGCCGATGTGATTCGCGGCCGCGGAGGCCGAGTTTTGGCGGACCGCGGCGAGGTGTTGACCGAGGCCGCCATTCAGCAGTTGAAAGCGGATGCCTTGGATGTGGTGCCAATTGACTGGCCCCGTTGGGAGGGCGTGGCACCCATGTGGTGGCTGCCGGACAAGATGAGCCGCCCGCTCAGCGAATGGGCGGCACAGGCGGCAGAGTCCTTAGGCGGCCAGACGCTCCATACCGCCCGGCAATTAGCGGACAGCTTGGTAGACCAGTTTCCGCTGCGGGGACGCCGTCCCTTTGAGTGGATTCCATTGTATCGGGGCGGCAACCCCGCCTGGGTGGCTTGGGTCAACACCATCGGACTGACCATCAAACTCACGCAGGCGCTGGACCCCAAGTGGGTGCAGGACATGGCCTTGGCCGCCATGCTGCTGGGACTCGAGTTCCACATTGCGGGGGGGCAGGTGGTGTCGCCGGCTGCGGAACGCTTCACGGCCATCGCGGACGAAATTCGGGCCATCACGTCCCTCCCCGCCACCACGCGGGCGGCGCTGGCCCAGCACCATGCCCGCTGGGACGGGTCCGGCACACCGCCCCTAAAAGCGGAGAAGATCTACAAGGGCGCGCAAATTTTGGGGCTGGCTGAGCATCTCAACATCCTGCTGTACCGTACCGACGAACCGGCCCTGCCTATCAATGAGGCGCTGGAATGGGTGGTGGGCGGTGCGGGCATTGAGTTCTCGCTGGACTTGATTAAGGTGTTGCAGCGCACCGTGGCCCCCTATCCGGTGGGCACGGTGGTACAACTGGGGGATGGGGACCTGGGGGTGGTGATGGAAAACCCGTTGGATTGGCCCGCCCGGCCGATGGTGCGCATGCTCAACGGCCCATACAAGGGGCACCAGATCCCGCTCAAAGCACCCGATCAACTGGTCCGAGTGATTACCGGCTTTTACAATCGCCGGGACCTGCCGAGCTAGGAGGAAGACGCGGTTGGAACCACAGGAAATCTTGAAGGTGTGGCAAAAGGCGTCAATCCCTGCCTTAACGACGGCAGGGCGCGCCTTAAAGCAGTTTAGCGGATTGGACTTTGGCGTGACCGAGACCGAAGTCACCGTGGTGCCCTGGAGCACGATGGCGGACCGTTTGAAACGGACCTTTCCCAATCCGCTCTATGCGGTGCATCTGGAGGCGGTGGGATTGTTTCAGGCCCACATTCTCATGTCCTTTTCCGACGCCAACGCCGGGCGGCTTGTGTCGGCGTTGATGGGAGAGCCGGTCGACCTGCCGCTGGATACCATGGGCCTGTCGGCGCTGGGCGAGGTGGGAAACGTCGTGGGGACGGCCTTTCTGAATGTGTTCTCGGACATGTTCCAGAGCGTCTGGGAGCCCACCACGCCGCGCGTCCTCTTGACGACCGCCGAAGAGCTCATCCGGGAAGTGTCTCCGGGAACCCGGGTGCTCCTCACCGAAGCGTTGTTTCAAGTGACCGACGAAGAGGTGTCGGCCGAGATTGTGGTCGTCCCGTCGCTGACTTAGGAGGAGACCGTGACAACCCTCAAACAGGATCCACCCCCCCGGGTGGTGATTGTCGATGATTCGATCTTTTTTCGATTCCAGCTCACCACCCGGTTGACCCGAGCGGGCTGGCGCATTGACGCCACCTTGCCCTCCGGGGAGGAGGCGGTGGCCCGTATTCCCGACATCCAGCCAGACCTGGTTCTTATGGATGTCAACATGCCGGGCATGGGCGGGATGGAGGCGGTCCGGACTTTGCGCCGGCACTGGCGCGGCCCCATTGTCATGATGTCCGCCGCCAACGAGGCCGGGGTGCGGGCCACCTGGGAAGCCTTGGACGCCGGGGCCAATGATTTCATTGCCAAGCCGGATACGGAGCGCCCTTTCGATGACATGGTGCAGCAGATTCTGGAGCGGGGCGGCAGCATCGCGTCCCGGATCCGCAGCGGCGGGGGGCTGAGCGGAGGCGGCGCTACCCCCGGTAAGGTCAGGACGGAGAATTTTCGCGCGGTCGTGATCGGCGCTTCCACGGGCGGCCCCCGAGCCCTCTCGCACCTCTTGTCGGGGTGGAGATCCCGGCCCAGCATCCCGATCCTGATTGTTCAGCACATGCCGCCGGGCTTTACCCGGTCCTTTGCGGACCGCCTGTCCGCCATTTTGGACTATCCGGTGACGGAGTCTCCGCCGGACGGGACGCCCCTCTCACTGCGGGGCGCGCCCGTGGTCGTCGCGGCTGGCGGGCGGCACTTGCGGCTGGGGGCGGGGGCCTGCTGGTCGGAGCCGGGCGAGCGCCGCCACGGGGTCATCCCTTCCCTTGACGTGACCTTGGGAGATGCCGCCGATGTGTATGGCAAGTCGGTGGCGGTGGTGGTCCTGACGGGCATGGGCGATGATGGGGCCGACGGCGCTTGGGCCTGCCGCCAGCGGGGAGCCGCGGTGGTGGTGGAATCCCGGGAGAGCGCCTTGGTCTGGGGGATGCCGGGCGCTGTGGTCACGAAGGGGGCGGCCGATGCCGAGTGGCCGCTCGGACAAATCAGCGCATGGCTGGAACAGGTGGTGACGCATGACCGCCGCGTATGAAGACCGGGAGTGGCAGACAGCGCTCCGGGCGCTGGAGAGCATGGGTCTCTATCTGGCGTCGTATAAGCGGCCGCAGTTGGAGCGCCGGCTGGGAAGTTTTCTCGAACGCGAGGGCTTTCCGTCCTTGGAGCGCATGGTCTCGCAGCTCCGGGTGGATCGCGAGCTCTACCGGCGTCTCCACACCTATCTCACCATCCACGTCACCGAGTTTTTCCGCGATCCGCCTTATTGGGAGCACTTTCGCGCGGTTGTCGCGGAGAGCCCAGCCCGGCGTTGGCGCATCTGGTCGGCCGGCTGCTCCTGGGGCGCGGAAGCGGTGACGGCGGGCCTTATCTTGGACCAGCTGGGCCGGAGATTTGAGATTACGGCCACCGACAGCGATGCGGTGGTGTTGGAGCGGGCGCGGCGTGCCCAGTATAGCGCGGTGGATGTGGCGAAAGTGCCCGAGCCCTACCAAAGCCAGTTTCGCGAGGTGAGGGGGCAGTGGGAACTGGTGCCGTTCAAGCTCGGCAGCATCCGTTTTCTTCCCCACGATCTGGTGCGGGAGGAGGCTCCGGGCCAGTTCGAGATGGTGATTTGCCGGAACGTGATTATCTACTTCCAAACCGAGGCGCGGCGCCGGGTGCTGCGATCGCTGGATGCGTCGCTGGTGCCGGGGGGGCGCCTCTTCCTAGGGGCCACGGAAACGTTCTTGGAGTATCGGGACATGGGCTTCGAGGTGGAACGGCCGTCCATCTATCGAAAGCTCCCCACGTAAATGTTCCCACCCCAGGCCGGGGATCCAGTACAATGGCCAGAGGAATATGGTACGAGAATTCGCGGATCGGGAGGGATGCGGGGTGGCGGATGCCAATCGCCCATTGTCGCAGGCGGAAATTGATGCCCTGCTGGATGCGTTGTCCAACGATGTCGAGAACGAGTCGCCCGCTGAGGCCGACACAGCCTCGTTAGAGCCCGCAGCATCCCCAGAGACGCGCCCCGCTTCGCCTCTCTCGGAAGTCTCCGAGACCCCGGACGCGCGCCGTGCCGCGGCCGTCTCGGATCCGCGCCTGCAGCGCACCTTGGGGTTGCCAGTAACAGTCTCGGTGACCTTGGGAAGCAAGGGGTTGCCGATTAAGTCGCTCCTCAATTGGGGTATTGGCACCCAAATCGTGTTGAACCGCGAGTGGCACCACGCCGTCCCCGTGAAGGTGAATGGCTTGGAACTGGGTGAAGCGCGGGTGGTGCTGGTGAACAACAACTTCGGCGTGGAAATTACCCGTTGGGGACGCGCCAAATAATCCCTGTTGTGACCGCAGGGTATCGAGGCTCATTGGGGCATCCTGCCTGATGAGGTGATCGGATGCTGTATGTGCGCGTCACGGGATGGGCGGGCCTGGAAGAATCCCCGCCAACCCATGCCATTGCGGAAGCCATGCATGACATGGGATTGGGCGCCATCCCGGCAATCCAAGCAAGTCTTGACACCCTGCCGGCGCGGTTTGGCCCCTTCCACACATTCCAAGAAGCGCAATCGGTAAGCCGGCTCTTGATGGGGTATGGGGCTCTGGCGATGGTGGCCGAGACGTAGCCTCGCCCCATCTCCCACCGACGCACGCCGGTCCATGCCAGGCCCGTCTGCGCCGGAGGCCGGATGCGGACTGGAGTCGGTGCATTACCTGGCAGGCGCGGCGGAAATCCTGCTTGGGTGCAGGAATAACCCTCCCGCGAAGCGAATTTACCGTAAATTCGCAGAAGGAGGGGTTTTTATGCCAGTCACCAAATCATACGGAAGTTGGACCTCTCCCGTATCGGCTGCCATGCTGGTATCCAAGGGCGCCAAGCTCCAAGATGCCTGGGTTACGGCGGACGATGCGGTTTATTGGCTGGAGTCCCGGCCCCGCGAAGCGGGCCGCTTCGTGATTATGCGTTGGGATCCCGACAGTGACAGCGGCGTCGAGATTAATCCGGCGCCTTTCTATGCGCGCACGCGCGTCCACGAGTACGGAGGAGCACCGGTTGCTGTGGTGGGGGACACCGTGTATTTCTCCCATTACAAGGATCATCGCTTGTATCAAGCAAAGCCGGGCTCCGCACCTGAACCTTTGACTCCTGCCGCCAAGATGCGGTACGCGGATTTGGTGTGGGACAGCGCACGGTCCCGGTTGATTGGCGTGCGCGAAGATCATCGCGAGTCGGACATCTTTGCGGTCAACACACTGGTCGCCATTGACCCGGCCCAGCCTGACACCGGGACGATTTTGGCCGAAGGGTACGACTTCTTCATGGCTCCCCGGGTCAGCCCGGACGGCACGAAACTGGCCTGGGTGTCCTGGAATCATCCCAACATGCCCTGGGACGGCACGGAGCTGTGGGTGGGAACCTTTGGCGCCGACGGCCGCCTGGCAGACGCGAGGCTGGTTGCGGGCGGTATGGAAGAGTCCGTGGTCCAGCCGCTGTGGGCGCCCGATAACACCTTGCATTTCATCTCCGACCGGACCGGCTGGTGGAACCTGTACCGGTTAAAGGGCGATCAGATCGAAGCCATTTTGCCCATGGAGGCGGAGTTCTCGGGACCGGCCTGGCAATTGGGACTGGCCACCTATGCTTTCGCGGGCGGCGATATTGTGGCCATCGTGGCGCAAAACGGCACTGACCAGTTGCTGCGCATCAACCCGGACACCCGGGAGGTTCAGCGGCTGGGCGAGTCCTACGCGGTCTTCCGGAACGTCACGGCTAATGCCGGCCGCCTGGTTACGATTGCCGCGTCGCCGACCCAAAGCCCGGTCGTGTTGTCGTACGACTTGGGGACGCACACCGAAACGGTGGTCAAATCGGCCGGCGAGCGTCCCCTTGCGGACGCGGACATCTCCATTCCGGAGGCGGTTGAGTTTCCCACCGAGCGGGGGCTGACGGCCCATGCTTGGTACTATGCGCCGAAGAACCAGGGGTTTCAGGCGCCTGCTGGGGAGAAGCCCCCTTTGATTGTGTTCTCCCACGGAGGACCGACGGGGCAGTCGTTTCCGGTGTTTAGCTTGGCGCTCCAGTATTGGACCACCCGCGGATTCGCTGTCGTGGATGTCAACTACGGCGGCAGCGCCGGGTATGGCCGGGCGTATCGGAACCGTCTGTATGGCAACTGGGGGCTCAATGACGTCGAGGATTGCACCAACGCCGCCCTCTATTTGGCGGATCAAGGATTGGCGGATCCGAAGCGCTTGGCGATCCGCGGCGGCAGTGCGGGCGGATATACCACGCTCGCCTGTCTGACCTTCCGCGATGTCTTCGCCGCTGGCGCCAGTTATTACGGGGTCAGCGACTTGGGCGCGCTGGCGCGCGAGACGCACAAGTTCGAGTCTCGATACCTGGATCGCATGATTGGACCATACCCGGAGGACAAAGCGGTGTACGATGCCCGATCCCCCTTGATGCATGCGGACCAGATCACGAACCCGATTATCTTCTTCCAAGGGTTGGACGACAAAATTGTGTTGCCCAACCAAGCCGAAGAAATGGTGGATCAGCTCAAACAGAACCATATTCCTGTCGCCTATATTCCGTTCGATGGCGAGGGCCACGGATTTGTCCAGGCGGACACCATCATCCGGGCGCAAGAAGCCGAACTGTACTTCTATGCCCAGATTATGGGGATCCCGCTGGATGAGGCCATCGACCCCGTCGCGATTTGGAACTGGCCGAACAAGTCTCAGGATTAAGAGGAGGTCTTTCATGAAACGTCATCATTTGGCACTTGTCGGCGCAGCTTGTCTCATTGCGCCTTTGGCCGCCGCTTGCGGCAACGGTACCACGACCAACGCCAAGACGACTAGTCTCCCCACCACGGCCGTGGTGGCTTTGCCGCTGCAGACGTCACCGGACTGGTTTTTCCCGGTGCTGGCATCGTCGGGGTACTATGACACCAACACCCAGATGTATTCGCTGATGTACATGCCGTTGGTGTTCTTCAACAGTCAAGACGCGGTCGATTATTCGCAGTCCTTGGCCCAGAAGATTGACACCAACAGCACCGGGACCGTGTACACCATCCACCTGAATCCCAAGTGGAAGTGGTCGAACGGCCAACCCGTGACCGCCCAGGACGTGCTGTTCACCTGGAATATTATGAAGGCGGCCAGCGGTTCCGCCAGCAACTTGCCGTGGCAATACGGCGGCGCCGGGGCCGGCGGCGTTCCCGCGGACTTCAAGTCGGTGACGGCGTTGAACAGCCACACGGTACAGGTGACGCTCACCACCCCGTCCAACCAAACCTGGTTTATCCACAACGGCCTCGGCCAGCTTGTGGTGGTGCCGGAATCGGTCTGGAACAAGTATCCGAACAACATGATTCAGGAACTGACCTGGATTAAGAGCATCGCCAATGCGCCCAACAACAAGGCCTATTCCGTGATTGACGGCCCGTACGCATTTAAGAGCTTTACCCCCAACCAGCAGTGGTCCTTTGTCAAGAACCCGAAGTTCAACGGCCACCAGGGCACCATTAAGAAGATTGTGTTCCAGTACCAAACATCGGCCGCCTCGGAATTCTCGGCGCTGAAGAACGGCACGGTCCAAGTGGGCTACCTGCCGGCGGCGATGTGGGACAGCCGCAAGTCGCTCACGTTGGATAAGTTTTGGCCCGGCTATTTGTGGGGCTTCAACATGATGCGGCTGGATGAGAATGCCACCGCGCAGAACGGGTTGGGACCCTCCTTTGCCCAGGCGTATGTGCGTCAGGCCATGGAGATGGGGATTAACCAGCAGCAGATTATCAATGGCATCTACCATGGCGAGGGTGTCGTCGAAGATGGTCCCGTACCATCTCAGCCGCACACCGTGTACTATGACTCGGCTATCGCCAAGCCGCCCTATCCGTATAACCCGACCGCCGGCAAGAAGTTGCTGGAGGCCCATGGGTGGAAGGACGTCAACGGGGTCATGACCAAGAATGGCGTCAAGCTCCAGTTCCCGTTAATCTACGCTTCGGGCGATCAGTCCATCACTGACACCGTCCAGCTCATCCAGCAGGACTGGGCCAAAGAGGGCATCAAAATTACGCTCCAGTCCATGCCTTTCAGCAGCCTAGTGGCGACTGACCACGGCAACCCGGCCAACTGGGACGCGGCCTACTGGGGGGCTGG
>JAJZBJ010000079.1 GCA_021798975.1 Bacillota bacterium
AAGCCGGGCTATCTCGTCGAGCCGCCTCAGAACAAGGCTCCGACCGCGGCTGGCTGATGCTGAATGGGGCTGGTCGTGAATACGCAACGCCGGTTTGACGGGCCAAAGACGTGCCGCTCACCCGAGCGGAGCCCATAAGAGGAGCACCGGGGGCTTTTTGAGTCCGCGTCGGTTTCAGTGGTCTTGCAGCCAAACATGCCTCCGGCGCCGTACAAACCGAAACATCATGATGAGCATAAACACCACGAATGCGGCCATACCGAGGATAATCGCCGCGGAGCGGATGGGGTGGAGGCCGAAGTCAATCCAACGGCCCAAAATGGGGAGGGCCGGAATGGCGTACAACAGGACCGAAACGGGTAAGAACACTAAGGTAATCAGCGCAAACAGCTGCATGTTGCGCGAATCCCGCCGCATCGCCTGATCGCGCAGTTCGTTGTCTCGTTGGCGGGTCAAGTCCGCGAGGTAATTGTCGATGTCATGAACCTCTTCTTTCAGGTCGTTATACATCCGCACCACGTGGAACTCTTTTTGCCATCGTTCGTAAATCCGGTTGCGCTCTTCACTCACCGAGGCCTGGCTGAAATAACAGCGGGAGGTGAAATCATAAATCTCCTCGCGCAGCTTGCGGAGGTCGGCGCCGCGTTCGGGCGATAAGCCCGCGTCGGCGGCAGCGGTGGTGTACCGCAGGATGCTGAGACGTTGGTGGAAGGGAATGAGCATCATGTAGAAGTAGCTGGTGCGAAACGATTCCATAGCGGCGGCGCGTTCCCCTGAAAAGTGCTGCAAACCGTTGTCATAGGCCAAAATAAATCCGCCATCCAAACTTTGGCTGTGAATCACATTGTGGTATGGCATGTAATGGTGGCCCGAGTCTTCCAGGTGGATCTGGGAGAAGGTGCTAATGTTGTTGGGCGTGAAGGTCTTTCGGAGAATGGTCAGGTGGTGCTGGGCAAACTCAAAAAAGCGTTCGTCCAGGGTTTCGATACGGGCATTCTCGACGGGGCGCAGAAGGACGGCCCCATAGACGGGCAAAAAACGGTCGACCATCGGTGTCACCAGGATTTCACTGTCCTGGCCGTAAAACGTCCCCAGCAGGGTGTCGATCAGGGCGGGCACGGTGAGTTCGCCCCGCTCGGCGCACAATTTGGGCACGCTGAAGGATGCGGTGGACAGGTCAGCTGGGGTTTTCGCGAGGTGAAAAGGGGTGGCATTGGCACGAGACGCCAGATGGGCATTAATCGACTCCACCTCTTCGATGGTCAGCGGCGTCTCGCCAGCGGGCCGCACTTCCAGCGCCAGGCACGCGACCCCGTTGAAAAACACGTGCAACACGACTTCCGTAATGCGAAACGCTAATGACGCGTTGCCGTCAGGGATGGCAAACTCAAACACAGCGTCTCCGCTCAAACAGTCTTGGGTCATCTCGAACCGCCGGTGGTTGCTGGGCCATGTCAAGTATTGCTTGACGTAGGGCAGCATGTTCTCCAGCTCACGCGGACGAAAGGCGGTCTCGGTCCAGATGTGATGGAGGGCGGATTCGCGAAGCAAAGCCTCCGCAAATTCGTTGCCGCAAGCAAAGGTCGCCGGTTTTGTCCGATCGACAAACAGGAACGGAAACAGAAACTTCGTCCAGGTTTCCGCTATTTCCCACTCGCGACCCGGTGGCTTGGGGGTTGGTTTGGGTGCTATCATGGTAGACGTCGTCTTAGGTTCCATTCGAGGGAATCGCTCCTTCGATTTTTTCAATAAGCGGTCGGCAATGTTGATTCATTGTAGAGGTCGTACGGCTGATTGCAAAGCTCAAGGAGGCGAACAGTCCCCGGGCGAGCGTCAGTGGCAGCCATTTACTATTGAAGGGCAACGTGTTGTCATAGTATAATCGAGGTCGATTGCTGGCGTAGCTCAGTCGGTAGAGCAACGGTTTCGTAAACCGTAGGTCGTCGGTTCAAGTCCGACCGCCAGCTCCACTTATATGGCTCTTCCACTAGGCGTTCATCCCGGAGCACACGATGACTCAACAAATGTTCGGCGAAGCGCGATGATGCGGATATTAGTGGCCCCCGAGCGATTTTACCCCACCATGAAAGCCCAGGCTGTAGCCCAGGCCATGACGCGTGGACTGCAACAAGTATCCCCGCAATATGACATCCTGATGTATCCGTTGGCGAGCGGAGGCAGTGGAACCACAGACTTGGCGGTTCGATTAGCCAAGGGGCGCATCCATCACGAAACCATTCCTGTGCCGAATCGACGGCCCCGCGAGGTGAAATGGGGACTGTTGCCCGATGGCACGGCACTTTTTGATGCCAAAGATGCGCTTGGCAATCCGGATGGCCCCAGCCGTTTAGACAAGACATATAGTGACAGCCTCCCGTTGGGTCTCATGATCCAGCATCTCTTGACGTATAAGCCTGCCCGTATCGCGATTGCGTTGGGGGATGTATTGGCCGCGGATGGCGGCATGGGTCTTCTGCAATTTTTTGGCGTGTCCGCTCTGGATCAAGAAGGGCTTGAGCTGTCCTCCGGGACGCGCTCTTTACTTCATTTGCACGCGGTAGATTTTTCCCACTTGGCCCCGCCTGCCGTCCCGATTTTGGGCCTGACCGACATCGCGATTACCTGGAACGCCCGTGTCCAACAGCAAGATTTTCGACTAGACTTAATTCATGGCGGCCTCATGTCCGCGGCCATGCGGCTGGTGGATCTCTTGGCCGAACATATTCGTGTCCCGCTCGCGGAGATGCCGGGAACCGGCGTCGGGGGCGGACTGGGTATGGCATTGGCTTTCTTGGGGGCCCAGTTTCAGCCCGGGGCGGAGTTTCTCAAAGAATTGGGCCATTTGCGTGAACTGATGTGGAACGTGGATTGGGTCATGACCGGTACCAGTGAGCTTGATGACGAGTCCGTTCATCAAGCGGCCGGCGTGGTGGCCCTTCTGGCGCGTGAGGCGGGGGTGCCGGCGGTGGCGTTGGCGGTATCGTTGAAAGCCGGGTATCTCCGGTTGTATGATGCCGGCCTGACCGGGATCAACTCGGTGTTGGACCGTCCGCGGACTGAGAAGGATGTCCAGCGGGCCTTGCCCGCGTTGATAGAGAAGGCCTCCTACCGAACGGGCGTATGGATGGAGTCGCTGTCGGACGGAGGATAGTCGGAAAGCGAGGGAGAAGCATGGCCTATCAATGGCTGGAATATTCGATTGATGATCAGGTCGCCACCATTGCACTCAACCGGCCGGAGACGTTGAACGCGTTAACGGACGACCTGCTCCGGGAATTGACCGATGCCGTAAAGGCGGTGGAGAAATCCCGGGACGCGCGAGTGCTGGTGCTGACGGGGCGGGGACGCGGTTTCTGCTCTGGACAGGATTTGAAGTCCTTTAATGCGGAGCCGGGCGAGCGGGACATTGCCGCACACTTGGATCATTATTATCACCCGTTGATTCGCAAGCTGGCGAATCTCGAAAAGCCAACGATTGCCATGGTCAACGGCGTGGCCGCCGGCGCGGGTATGTCGCTGGCACTCGCCTGTGATTTGCGCATCGCCGCTGAGGGGGTGCGTTTTTCACAGGCTTTTGTGCGCATTGGCCTTGTGCCCGATTCCGGGTCCAGTTACTTTTTACCGCGCCTCATCGGCCACTCGCGGGCGTTGGAGATGGCGATGTCGGGCATGATGGTCGACGATCGCACCGCGCTCCAATGGGGTCTGATCAATCGGTTGGTGCCGGCCGACAGTTTAGAGGCCGAAACGTATGGCTTGGCTAAAGCCTTAGCCTCCGGTCCGCCTCTGGCCTTGGGTATGATTAAGCGGGAGATGGCTTTTGGCGCCGCGCACTCCTTGGATGAGACTCTGGAACGGGAAAAGGACTTTCAAGTTGAAGCCGCGGCGACCGAGGACCACCGGGAAGCGGTGACAGCCTTTTTCGCCAAACAACCTCCCGTATTTAAGGGGCGCTGAGTTTATGCCGACGGTCATCATCGGGTCCGGCACCATGGGGTCGGGCATTGCCGAAGTGATTGTGGCCCGCGGGGGATCGGCGGTACTGGTTGATCCCGATGCGTCGGCCCGGGAACGGGCCCAGGTCCGCATTGCCAAGAATTTGTCCCGCAGCTTCGAGAAAGGGCGGCTCGCGGAGCGTGCTGAGGACTGTCTTGCTCGTTTGGAGATGAGCGGCACCGCCCCGGTTGACGGGGTCGAGTGGGTTATCGAGGCGGTGCCGGAAAATGTGCAATTAAAGCAACGCCTATTTGGCGAACTAGACGCCCAGTATCCCGAGACGGTGTGGCTGGCGTCCAACACCTCTTCCATCGCCATCGGGCGGTTGCAGTCGCGCACCCGGCATCCCGAACGCGTGGGCGGCCTGCACTTCTTCAATCCTGTACCACGCATGCAGTTGGTCGAAATTATTCGCGGTCTCGAGACCTCGGAGGACTATTTGGCTGCGGCCCGCACCCTGACGGAACGGTTGGGCAAAACCAGCGTGGTCGTTCCCGACCGGCCCGGGTTCTTGGTCAACCGCGTGGCCCGTTCGTACTATCTGGAGGCGCTGCGCATGGTGGACGAAGGGGAAGCGCCGATGGCCGTGGTCGACGAGATCATGGAAGGGGCGGGATTTCCGATGGGGCCGTTTCGGGTGATGGACTTGGTGGGCGTCGATGTGAATTTGTCGGTGACCCAGTCGGTCTACGAACAAACCTATTATGACGAACGCTATCGCCCGCACCCCTGGCAGGAGGACCTGGTGGAACGGGGCTACTGGGGAAGAAAAAGCGGCCGGGGGTTCTACCGTTATGAGTAGCCGCGTGTGGTATATCGGTGGCACCGACCAGGAGTACCGGGCTTGGGTTGACATGGGGGCGCCGGTCGCCCGGCTCTCCGACGACGCATTGGACGAGACCCGGGGCGCGGCCTGGGTCATTGAAGGCACGGTGGGACCTTTGGCGTCCAAGCGCCGCCGGTTGCAGCGGCTGAGTGGCCTGGGATACGCCCACATCCTAACCGCGGCCAACACGGCGACCTTGGCGGCCCAGACCCGCTGGATGGGATCTACGGTGCGGCTCATCGGTTATGATCCGCTGCTGGTGATGGCGCAGGGGTCGGTACAGACGCTGGTCTCTTCGCGTCCCGATGACACGGAGGGGTTGCAGGGGCTCTTTCCCGGCCGCCGCTGGCACGAGGTGGCGGATCAAGTGGGTCTCGTGTTTTCCCGGGAAATTCTCCCCATCATCAATGAAGCGGCAGCGTTTGCCGCACAGGGGCTGACGAGCGCGGAGATAGACCAAGCCATGCGCTTGGGGCTGAATTATCCCCGGGGACCGTTCGCCTGGGCTGAGGTCTTTGGGTGGGACTCGGTCTATTGGGGCCTACGGGCTATGGAGGACATGTATGGCCCTCGCTTCAGGCCGCATCCCTGGATCCGGCATCAAATTGGAAGTTCACTGATAGAGAGGGAGGATGGCGCATGCGAGAAGTAGCCATCGTGGCCGCCCGGCGCACCCCCATTGGGCGGTACCGCGGGGTGTTGAAGGATGTACGGCCGGACGACTTGGCGGCCTTGGTGCTGAAACAAGTGGTGGAGGATGCCCGGCTGGACCCGGCTCAGGTCGATGACGTACTCCTGGGAGCCGCCAATCAGGCTGGCGAGGATAACCGCAACGTAGCCCGCATGGCGCTGTTATTGGCGGGTTTTCCTGTGACGGTGCCGGGCGCGACGTTCAACCGTTTGTGTGGGAGCTCGCTGGAAGCGGTCAACCGCGCCTATCAGGCGATAAAGAGCGGGGACGCGGACATTATTATTGCCGGCGGCGTGGAAAGCATGACCCGGGCCCCGTTTGTCCTGCCGAAGTCGCCGGGGGGATTTCCCAACGGCAATCAGCAGCTCTTCGACACAACACTGGGGTGGCGGATGGTTAACCCGCGTCTGGCCGAGCAGTACTATCCTTTCTCGATGGGGGAAACCGCAGAAAATCTGGCGGAGCGGTTTCACATAACCCGTGAAGCCCAGGATTCATGGGCCCTTCAGTCGCATCAGCGCGCTGTGGCGGCCCAGGAGTCGGGCCAGTTTGAGCGGGAAATCGTGCCGGTCCCGTTGCGGGATCCAAAAACCAGGGCGACCGCCTACGTGTCTCAAGACGAACACCCGCGGCCGGATACCAGTCTCGAGAAGCTGGGCCGGCTCAAGGCGGCCTTCCGCGATGGCGGAACCGTGACGGCCGGCAATGCTTCGGGGCTCAATGACGGGGCAGCGGCTCTTGTGTTGATGGCGTCGGATGTGGCTGAGGCTCAGGGCCTCGAGCCGCTGGCGGTCATTCGGGGCACGGGCGTGGCTGGCGTGGATCCTGCCATTATGGGATACGGTCCGGTGCCGGCCTCCCGGAAGGCGCTCGATCGGGCCGGCTGGAGGATGGACCAGGTTGAGCAGGTTGAATTGAACGAAGCGTTTGCCGCCCAGGTTCTCGCTGTTTTGCATGACCTGCCGTTCGACCCAGAGATTGTGAACCGGCATGGGGGCGCTATCGCCCTGGGCCATCCCTTGGGAGCATCGGGCGCCCGCATTCTGACCACGCTCCTGTATGGCATGCAGACTAGCGGTGCCCGCCGCGGGCTCGCGACCATGTGTATTGGCGTGGGGCAAGGCATCGCGACGCTGATTGAACGGATCTAGGGCATGGCCATCCTTTACTTGGTTCGTCATGGGGAGACCGATTGGAACGCTGATGGCCGGTTTATGGGGCAGTCTGATGTGCCCCTGAACGAGCGGGGGCGCCGCCAGGCCGCGGCGCTAGCCCCACGCTTGGCAGCGGAAGTGCCGGAGTGGGGCTTGGTCGTCTCGTCGGACTTGCTCCGCACTCGGGAAACCCGGGATGTTGTCCTGGCGGGCGCGGCCTATGCGGCAATGGAGGATGCGCGGCTTCGCGAAATCTATGGAGGCTCCATGGAAGGCCTCACCCGAGAGGAGCAGCGGGTCCAGTTTCCGGAATGGTGGCGCGCATCGCGTGCGGAGCAATCTGACGCCGTACGGTTCCCGGACGGGGAGTCATTTGAGGATATGAAGTGCCGGGTCGTGGACGCGATCGAGGAGATCTCTGTGTCGCAGGACGGACCCATCCTGGTCGTGACCCATGGCGGGGTGGTACAGGCGGTCTTGTCCGAGATTCTTCACCTGTCCCGGGTGTATCGTGACCGGATATCTGTGGACAATTGTTCGGTCACCGTTGTTCGCTGGGATGTTGACCGCCACGCCATTCTGCGCGTCAACGCCTAGCCGCGACATGTCTTCCCTCCGTGAGCTAGTCTAAGCTGATACGCCCTCTCATACGTTGTCCTAGATGGGAGGGTTGCTTCTGTGCGCATCAAGGCAATCATCGTGGGTGTGGCTGGTCTTCTCGTGGGAGCGTGGCTCATGAGTGTTTGGAGTCCCCAGCCCACCGGCCAGTCCCTGAACTGGCCGGTGGTGGCGGTGGCTAAACGGGTGGGGCCGTCCGTCGTCGTGGTCCTTAACAACCGAGTTGACGGCAGCAAGGAGGAAATGAAGGGGATGGGCTCGGGTGTGGTCCTCGACCGCCAGGGCGACATCGTCACTAACTACCACGTGGTGCAGAACGCCCACTCATTAACGGTGATGCTCTCCACCGGCCAGCGATTTCCCGCCCGCGTCGTGGGGGTCGATCCGCCGACCGACTTGGCGGTCATCCGCATTGACGCCAAACACCTCGTCCCGGTTACGTTCACGCAATCGAACAACATCGAGCCGGGCCAATTAGTGGTGGCGATTGGCAACTCGCTCGGCCTCACCCACACGGTTACCGTGGGGGTTGTATCCGCCAAGGATCGCGTCATGTATCGCGACGGCTGGGAATACCACCTCATTCAAACGGATGCGGCTATCAATCCCGGAAACAGCGGCGGCCCATTGGTCAATGACCAGGGTCAGCTGATCGGCATCAATTCCAGTAAGATTGCGCAAGCGGGGATCGAAGGCATTGGCTTTGCCATTCCCAGCGACACCGTCAAGTACGTGGTCGGGCAACTCATCCACTACGGCCGAGTACGGCGCCCCTGGCTCGGTGCGACCTTACAGCCTACCCAAAGCCGAAGACTCGGGTTGATGATTGTATCTGTGGCTCCCCAAGGGCCGGCAGCGTTAGCAGGTCTGAAACCGGG
This sequence comes from Bacillota bacterium, assembly GCA_021798975.1. Lineage (GTDB taxonomy): Bacteria > Bacillota > Sulfobacillia > Sulfobacillales > Sulfobacillaceae > Sulfobacillus_B. The sequence continues at coordinate 8,164 of JAJZBJ010000079.1, forward strand.
CGACCTTATCACGTCCATTAATGGGCAGGCCGTCCACACCCTGCGGGATGTGGTCCGGGTCCTCGAGCGGACGGCCGTCGGCAAGCAGGTTCGGCTGGGCGTCCTGAGAGGCAGCCAGTCCATGCATATCAACGTCCAACTGCAGGAGACTCCCCAGGCGGCACCCGGGGCGGCGGCGTCGAATCCCGGCGCTTGAAGAGGACATAATCCGCCCGTCGAGCCGGTTGGCGCGCCCGTGCGGCCTCCCTGTGCGATTCGAGACCCCGTCGGGGGTCTTTTCTCTTGTAGCCGGGATCCCATGCCAACACCAGCCGGGCTCGGCGGCACCTCAATTGGCAAACCGGGAATATAGATGCTAAGATCTTTTGCGATGAGGGAAGTCTTTAGGGGGATCGCGTGAGCCATATTCGTTTGCTGACGGTTGGCAAGCCCCGGGATGCCCGGATGACGGGACTCGCCGAGGAATACCTCAAGCGGCTCAAGGCTGGGATGCCCGTCGCCTGGGAGGCTGTGTCTGAAGAGCCGTTTAAGAAGGGCGATGAGTCGCGGGCTCTTGGCAAAGAGGCGGCGCGGCTCTTGGATCGCATCGCTGCCGATGACTTCGTGGTCATCCTGGATGTACAAGGCCAGAGCCTGGACTCCGCGGCTTTGGCGGACCGGTTGGAGGCATGGCGGAGGTCGGCAAAGAACATCGTGTTTATCGTGGGAGGTTCACTGGGGCTGGATGAGACCGTGCGCGCGCGGGCTCAGTGGCGCTGGTCGCTGTCTCCCTTGACGTTTCCCCATGGGCTGGCTCACGTGCTGGTCTCCGAGCAGTTGTATCGGGCCTGGACTATTGCGCAGGGGCACCCCTACCACAAATGACAGAATGGACGAGGTGATGAGGATGGCGGGATTGCTGGACCCCTTTCAATTAAAGGAACTGACGCTGAAAAATCGCGTCATGATGTCGCCCATGTGCCAATACTCGGTATGGGCCAAAGACGGGGCGCCCAATGAATGGCACTACGTCCACTACATATCGCGGGCAGTCGGCGGGACCGGTCTCATCATGATAGAAATGACCGACGTCGTGCCGGACGGCCGTATTACGGTGCATGATTTAGGTATTTGGGACGATGCGCAGATTCCAGCCTTCCGGCGCATCATTGATCAAGTCCATAGCTATGGCTCGAAGATTGGCATTCAAATTGCCCATGCGGGCCGCAAGGCCGAATCGCCCGAGCTTCGGCCGGAAGCTCCTTCGGCCGTTGCGTTTTCGGATCGGTATCGTGTGCCTCATGCGCTCACCACGGACGAGGTGAAGCGGCTGGTGGAGGCATTTGCCGAGGGAGCCCGGCGCGCTGTCGAAGCTGGGGTCGATACCTTGGAACTGCATGGCGCGCACGGCTACTTGATCCATCAGTTCATGTCGCCCTTGTCCAACAAGCGGGACGATGTGTACGGCGAACCCACGCGCTTCGGGGTGGAAGTCATTGAAGCGGTAAAATCGCAGATGCCATCCGGCATGCCGCTCATGATGCGGCTCTCGGCCACCGAGTACACCGATGCCGGGTATCAGTTTGAGGATCTCATCAAAATGGCGCGTGTGTTCAAGGAGCATGGGGTCGACCTGTTTGATGTCTCAACGGGAGGCAATGCGGTCGTCCGCATTAAGGACTATCCGGGATATCAGGTGGGCTATGCGGCCGAATTGAAGCGTCAGCTGGATGTTCCGGTGGCGGCTGTGGGACGGTTGGAGTCTTTCGACATGGCCGACTCGGTGATTGAGCGGGGCGACGCCGATTTGGTGGCGATTGCCCGTGGAATGCTCAAAGATGCCTATTGGACTAACTCGGCAGCGCTGCATCTGCAAAAAACCGTCCAAGTCCCCGAGGAATACTTCCGGGCGTTTCCCCGCTGGTTCGTGGATCCGGAAACGTCGCAATGACCATTAGTGAAATGCAGGCTGAGGTCGACGCGTGGATCGGCCAATTCGAGGAAGGGTACTTCTCCCCCGAAGTGATGATGCTGCGCTTGTCCGAGGAGCTTGGCGAGCTGGCCCGTGAGGTGAACCACCTCTACGGGCCTAAGAAGAAGAAGGCGAGTGAACCGCCGGGATCACTCGCCATGGAAATGGCGGACGTCCTGTTTGTCCTGGTTTCGTTCGCCAACAGTCTGGGCATTAACTTGGAGACGGAGTTTGAAGCGGTTATGAAGAAGTTTCGGGACCGCGACCGCGATCGTTGGACGCGCAAACTACCGGACGCTTCGGACGCGCAGGACCAGAATCGATCCGCCCAAGAAATAGATGAACGTAATCACGAATAAAGCCCGATACGCGAGGTCGTTCCCCCAATGCATCTCCACGGCGGCTAGGAAGAGGCCCGCCACCAAGGTGGCGATGGTCTGGGCAATAGTCTGGGAAATGGACCAGAGTCCCATGTCTTTGGCGGCATCGTGGCTCTGGGGCAGCACGTCGACGGCCAGCGCCCAGTCGGTGGAGAGGTAGGTTCCGTAGCCCAACCCAAATACGAGAGCGGCCACCAGCACCAGCGTAAGGCTGCGGGTAAACACAAATCCCAGGGCTGCCAGCCCCATGACCAGGCCTCCCGCGATGACCATCACCCGTCGGCGCCCTAGGCGGTCTGAGAGCCAACCGGCCGTCAGGACCGACAGCAGCGAGGCCGCAGTGACGGCGATGAGCGCTTGGTCCAGAACCGGGGTGGGGTTGGCTAAATGCTGGACGAAGTGCAGGTAATAATACAGGTAGTATTCCAAAGTGGAGAATCCCAGCATCACCAGGAGCCGCGTCGCAAACACCCACCACCAGTCTCCATGTTCGCGGGGGGAAATCCAGAAGGCTTTTAGGAACTTCCGACCGTCCCATTTCGGCGGCGCATCTTTTGGCGGCACTTCGGGCACGCCCACGACAGTGACTAAGAGTCCCGCCAGTTGAAGACCTGCCAATACCAAAAAGGTCATTCGGATATCCAAAAATGTGGGGACCAGAACACCGCCAATGATAGCGGCTTGGCTCATGAGGCCCATGTATCCGGAGGCCACTCCGCGCTGGCCTGGCTCCACCACGTCGGGGATTAAGGCTTGGTAGGGCGCAGAGGCCAGGTTGGCAAACAACTGCAGGACCAGATAGAGGGTCAGGAACAGGACAAAGCGGTGCGCCAGGCCCATCAACGCCAGCGTGAGAGCCGTGCCGGCCACACCGACCCCCATCATCGGGCGGCGCCGGCCGGCCCTGTTTTGACTGCGATCCGACAGAGCCCCGAAGATTGGCTGGACGATGGATGCGATGAGAGCCCCGGACGCTGTCAGCCACGACATGGCCGTTCCGGACTGATTGCTGCCGACTAGGTGCAGAACCACTTCGGGGACCACGATGATGATCAGCGCGGTCCACTGCATATTGGAGGTGAACCAGAAAAAGCTGAGCGCGAGGTTTTCGCGCACCGACAGATGATGAGGGTTCGAAACAGCTGTTCGCACGCGTATGCCTCCTCATGTATTCACCCGCTAATTCGACATTAGGGCGCCGGTTCCTCCGCTAAGACGGGGCTTGTGTTTCTCGCTTGCGATCCAGGGGTGAAAGCGTTAGGCTCTAGGTAGTCTGAAGGATGGGTTGCGACGGGTGCCTGAAGAGACCATGCAGCCATCGGATCGTTCGATGGCAGGTCGATTCCACCGCTGTCCAGCTCTGTCGGGTGCACATGGCGCGGGCGGGGACCGCCGACGCGATTGTTGCCATGCCGTCAATTGCTGGAGTGTGAGACGTGGTGGGTTCCTCACGCGTGTGTTGGTCTCATAATAATTGGTCAGGAACAGGAACCCATCACGTCTCGACGCCAAAGTCGCCTGGGGTGAGGCTTATCACGGCGGGGTGTCGGGCAGACTGACAGCGATTGGTCCCGCATCAACGTTTTGACATCGGGTTCAAGGAGGATACACATGGCTGAGACGAGTTTTGATGTCATTATACTGGGCGGCGGCACGGGCGGTTATGTAGCAGCGATTCGGGCGGCGCAGCTGGGCTTGAAAACGGCCCTGGTGGATGCCGGCCGGGTGGGCGGCACCTGTCTGCACCGCGGATGCATTCCCACAAAGGCGCTCTTGCACACCGCTGAGCTTCTACATACGTTCCAACATCGCGAAGAATACGGACTCAAAGCCGACAACGTGGGTTTGGACTATGCCAAAGCCATGGCCAAGAAGGACAAGGTTGTCACGCAGCTCTGGAAAGGTGTCGAGTTTCTTCTCAAGAAGAATAAGGTCACGGTCGTGGCGGGCTGGGGCCGCCTGGTCGACGCGACGCATGTCGACGTGGCCACGGACCAAGGAACCACCCGGCTCACGGCCAAGGACATCGTCATCGCGTCTGGTTCGGTGCCGCGTGAACTGCCGGACCTGCCTTTTGACGGCAAACAGGTTTTGAGTTCGGACCACATTCTCGAGAAGACCGACATTCCCAAGTCGATCATCATATTGGGCGGCGGTGCCATCGGCGTAGAGTTCGCCTCCATGTACAATGACTTTGGCTCCGACGTGACCCTCATTGAGATGTTGCCCCACATTCTTCCCCAGGATGACGAGGAAGTGGCGGGCGAGCTGGCTAAGATGCTCGCGAAGCGAGGCATCAAGGTCATGGCCAACACCAAGTTCGATCTGAAGAGCGTGAAAAAGAGCGCCAAGGGCGTCACAGCGTCGGTCACAGGGCCGGACGGCAAAACGGCCGAGGTGTCGGGCGAGGTGTTGCTGGTCGCGGTAGGCCGCAAGGCGATTACCGAGGACATTGGTCTCGAATCGCTCGGCGTGAAAGTCGAGCGGGGCTTCATTACCGTGGATGACCATTACCGCACCAACGTGCCGCACGTGTACGCCATCGGCGATGTCAACGGCGGCTACCTCTTGGCGCACGTGGCTTCCCATGAAGGCATGATTGCTGTGGAGACCATTGCCGGCAAGAACCCGGAACTCTTGGATCCGACGCGTGTTCCGCGCGTCACGTACTCGCGTCCCGAAGTGGCGTCGGTGGGTCTGACTGCCAAAGAAGCGGAAGATCGCGGGCATGAGGTTAAGGTGGGGACCTTCCCCTTCCGGGCCAACGGCAAGGCGTTGATTCTTGGCGAGCCGGACGGCATCGTTAAGCTGGTGGCCGACAAGAAAACTGATGCCCTGTTGGGCTCCCACATCGTGGGACCCCATGCGTCGGACTACATCAACGAGATGGCCTTGGCGCGGTTTTTGGAGGCAACGGCGTGGGAAGTGGCCGAGAGCGTACACGCGCATCCCACCATTTCCGAAGTGTTGCACGAAGCTGCGCTGGCCGTGGACGGACACGCGATTCACTTCTAATCTGAGGGGGACCGCCGCATGGCAAAGGCGAAGAAGAAGGGGCTTCACGGCCTCGACCTTGATGTGGAGCAGATTCGCACCATGTATTATTACATGGTCTTAAGCCGTGAGCTGGACCGGCGCATCTGGATTCTCAACCGTCAGGGGAAGTCTGCGTTCGTCATCTCCGGGCAAGGACAGGAAGGGGTTCAGGTGGCCGCGGCCATGGCTCTTCATCCCGAAACCGATTGGCTCGCGCCCTACTACCGAGACATGGCCATGGTGATGGCCTTCGGTATGACGCCGCGCGAGATCATGCTGGGACAGTTGGGCAAAGCGGGCGACCCCAGCTCGGGCGGCCGACAGATGCCCTCCCACTTTGGACATCAGCCGAAGCACATTTTGACCGGTTCGTCCCCGGTGGCGACTCAGGTCGTCCATGCGGTGGGCATTGCCTGGTCCATGAAGCTTCAGGGCCAAGAAGGCGCGGTGCTGACGTCCTTGGGTGAAGGCTCCACAAATCAGGGCGAATTTCACGAAGCCTTGAACTTCGCCGCCGTGCATAAGGTGCCGCTGATCGTGCTGGTTGAAAACAACGGATTTGCCATTTCTGTTCCCCAGGAAAAAGAAATGGCAATTCAGGATGTGGCGGTCCGTGCCCAAGGCTATGGGATTCCCGGCGTGGTGGTGAGGGGTTCGGATCCCCTCGAGGTGTACCAAGTCGTCAGTGAAGAGATCGG
>JAJZBJ010000080.1 GCA_021798975.1 Bacillota bacterium
CCGTGTTGGCAGCACTGCCATACCCGGCGTTGCATCCTTGATGGATCAAGGTCACCCAGGGAAACTGGGCCTTAAGCCACTGCGGAGTCCCGTCGATCGAGGCATTGTCAACCACAATAATCTCCAGGTCGGGAACGTTTTGGGCCATGAGACTTGTCAAACACGACTCCAGGACGGCCCGGCTGTTATAACTGACGAGTACTACGGCTAAGCGATTCAAGATGCGGTCCCACCTCCTCCACGGCAGCATCGGAGCGGTCCCGGGTCAGTTGAATGAGTTCATCGGTGACCCGAGTGGCAAAGTGTTCAAGCGTGTTGAGAATGGTGCCGGTAACCCCGAACAAGAGGCCCGTCACCAGGAGAAGGGTTCCGACGATAGTGGATACGGCCGGAATAATGTGCTCGGTTTGCACGATGCGGAAGGCGTTGTATGCGAACAGCAGCCCGGCGACGGTCAAGGTGAGGCCCGGAACCGTAAAGAACAGCAGGGGACGGCGCCGCGCGACAAGTCCCATGATGGTGTCGATGATGCTGAGGCCATGCGTGATCGGGTTGCGCTTATTCCCATCCAGATAGCGGACATGGATGGGTACCTCCACCAGACGAAGCGGCGAATCTTTTAAGAGAAATTGCATTTCGGATTCCACGGAAAGTCCCTTGGATCGAAACTTCAAATCGTGCAAGGCATTGGTCGAGAAGGCGCGGTAGCCGGTCTGGGAGTCGCTGAGCTTGACCCCCGACGCACGGTTGGTGGCGATCGTCAGCGCCACCTGGCCAATTTGCCGCCACCAGGGAATGCTGCGGCGATCACCGGTGAGGAAGCGGGAACCGATGACCACATCGGCCTCGCCCGTTAGGATGGGGCGCGTCATGTCGGCAATCTCCGCCGGGTCATGTTGGGCATCGCCGTCCAGAATCACGGTAGCGCAGGGGTGGTAGCGGAGCGCGGCGGCGAATCCGGTGTTGAGCGCGGCCCCTTTGCCGCCGTTGGGCCGTCGAACCACATGGGCACCGGCGGCTTCAGCCAGCTCTGCGGTGTTGTCCGTGGACCCGTCATCCACCACAATGACGACGTCGCAATAGTTTCGGGCGGCGAGAACGACACTTCCGATAAAACGTTCCTCATTGTAGGCGGGTATAACGGCGACTAAAGGGCCTGATGTTCCCTGCGAGGGGAAGATATCCATGGGAGGATGCCTCCTAGATTGTGACAGAGGTGCTTTTAGCGTGAAGGTGAGCATTTGAGGCTGGACTGGTCTAAGCAGAGGGATATGGGTGCGGGGGACTGAGTCGATGATCCTGCTCGACAGGGAATACGACACAATGGCAGTATTTTCCTGCCAAAAAATGGGATACGGGAAACTTTTTTATCGGAGAAGCAATGCGACAGGGGCGGCCATGGTGAGGACATCCCCGTCCAGGGTGCTGTCTAAAAAGCCGACCAGGCGGTATAGGCGGATGGCGCGGAGATTTTCGACCCAAACGCGCAGGTATAGACTGTCGAGGCCGTGCGAATGGGCCACGGTTGCGGCTTCGGAGAGCATCCAAGGCCCAATGCGTTTTCCCCACAGGTGCGGTTCGCCGATGTAGCCCCAATATTCGCCGGTGCTGCGCGCCACGTCGACATGCTTAATGCCAAAACACCCAATAGGATGGCCGTTTAGCCCGATTCCCCAAATCCAATAGTCGTCTCGGGCTTGCAACGACTGAAACCACAGGAGACGGCCTTGGGGCTCGGGTTCGGGCGCCATGATCAGCTTTTGCAGTTCGGGATTCGAGAGCCATCGGCCCGAAGCCTCAAAATATTGGCGGTCAAACGGCTCGCGGCTGAGAGATGACGGGAATTCCATCAAGTAAAGTCGCCTCCCACATGCGGTGTGGTATGGAAGAATCCTTGCACGATATTGATGGGGATTAAGAAGAGCTCTGAGGCCAGCAAGTAGCGGCTGGACGGAGTGGACCACCAGTGGGCCGGGTGAAACTGCGGGTCGGGGGATGAAATGAATCGGAGTCGAATGCCCGACTTGCGGTATACCAGGCTAAAGACGAGCGATACGCGGCGCATATGGAAGTTCGAGGACACGACCAAGGCTGATGTGAAGCGGCGTGCTTTCATGATGCGTTCGGTATAGAGGGCGTTTTGGTAGGTGGTCCACGAGTGATTTTCCAGCAGGATGGCGCTTTGGGGTACACCCATCTCCATGGCTTGTTGCGACATCACTTCCGCTTGGGTCTCAAAGGGGAGCCCAGGGGCGCCTCCCGATACGATAATCCAGGGAGCATATCCCCTTTTGTAGAGAGACACCCCCTCGCGGATCCGTTCGATCGGTCCGCCGCCGAGCACAATAATGGCATCTGACCGCACAGGTTTTTGGTTCACGACCAGCCAGTCTCCGACCCGCAAGGTGGCTACCATCCCCATGGCGATTAGGCTTCCGGCCAACAGCCGGCCATATTGCTTCTTCATCTCTACACCCTGCCGTTGTCGGGACTACCGTACTTTCACCCGCTGCCCGTTTTCCTGCTCATCGAGGAACAACAGGGTGGCTTTAACGCGTGCGTGAATGTGATTTTCTTGGCTTTCGATGCCGAGATTTTGGTAGAGGAGGGACACCTGATTTTCCACAGACTTTTCGGTGATGACAAGTTCCTCGGCAATGGCTCGGTTTGAATACCCTTTGGCAATCAGCTGCAGCACGTCCAACTGGCGCGGTGTAATGCGGCTGAGAATTCCTTCCGGCCGGGGCTTAAAAGCCTTGACCAACGACGGATCCAACACGACTAACCCCGATGCGGCGCCTTCGACCGCCCGTACCACCATACCGAGATGAGAGACGGACTTCTTTAGTAAGTAGGACCAGCCCATCACGTCATCCGAGGGAATGGCGAGCAGGATGCCGGGTTCGTCATAGTTAGACAGCAGGACGATGGCGGTTTGGGGTGAGCGCTTGCGGAGCTGCAGGCCCGTGGCGACACCGTTGGTGCCTGGGCCGAGGTTGATGTCCATGAGGCACACGTCGATTTGCAGGCGCTCCGAGGCCTCCAGCAGGTGGGCTCCTGACTTGAAACTGCCCACGACGTTCAGTCGAGGGTGTCCCGAAAGCGCGTGAACGAGAAGTTGACGAAAAAGATCTTCGTCTTCGACAATCGCGATTTGGAGCGGTTCCGCCACTTCCCGAGCAACGATAGAGGACATCTCCTTCCATCCCAACGGTCACCAGGATTGTATGGCAATAGATGGGAAATGTCTACCACAAAATGGAAAGCGGGCGGTGCGGCCGTCAGAGGACCGTACCCCCCGTTCTCTCTCACACAGGAACTGGGATACCTTTAAAGGCCGATTCAGGGATGATTTTCAGCGGATTTTTTCGACCTCGGAGCGAATGTCTTCGAGCTTGACGTAGCGGTCACAGGCGTTCTCCAATTCCGACGAGATCATGCCGCGGGTTCCCACGCCCACAATCTCCTTGCCTTTGGATCGGATGAGCTCCACCGCCCGTTCGAAGTCGCCGTCGCCGCTCATCAAGATGGCGACATCATATCGTGTGACCGTATTGAACATGTCCACGACAATTTCAATATCGAGGTTGGCGCGCCGAATGACGGCATTGGAGCTTTGATCGAGTGTCTCTTTAATGGACTTCTCGCGGATGGTGAAGCCCAAGTGGCGCAGAGCGGTGAGGAAGTCGCGCTGACTGTTGTCTGGCGGGACTTGTACACCGGTGTAATAGAAGGCATTGTAAAGCTGGCGTCCTCGAGTAAAGTGCTCGATGACGCGAGCAAAATCGAGGTGCCATCCCAGGACACGTTGGGCGTAAAACATGTTGGCCCCGTCCACGAAAATGGCGACACGTTCATTCTGGTAATCCACGTTCTCCCACCTATCGCACGGATTTTAATTGGTGTTAGTCTCCGCGACCCCCCGTGAGTGAGCGATCGCAGGATTTGCTATCATTATGACGTATTTTGGGGCGGACTAAAAGGGACACCACGGTGAGCGACTGACAATTTTTCCCAGAGGCTGGGTGGATGCGATGGTATGGGTTGGCGTCGATGGCGGCGGAACGAAAACAGACGTGCTGGTGGTGGGCCGGGATGGGGTGTTGGGATTCGGACACGGCGGCCCCTCCAACCACGAAGCGGTCGGTATGGACGGGGCGATCGACGCGGTGGCGGCGATTGTTCGAGATGCGTTGCAGCAAGCGGGCGTGGAGCAGGACCAGGTCAGCCAGATGGTGCTGGGGCTGGCTGGAGCAGACTTTTCGGAAGATGTTGAGCGTTTGGATGCGGGCCTCCGGCGGGCCATGCCGAACACGGCCATGGAGATTGTCAACGATGCGGAAATCGCCTTGGCGGCCGGAGCGACGGAAGGTTGGGGCATTACAGCCATTGCCGGCACCGGCACCAATGTGTTTGGCCGTAGCCGCCTGGGCCAACGCCGGCAGCTGGGCGGACTAGGGTTCGAGTTTGGCGATTACGGGAGCGGTATCGACATTGCGTCGGCCGTGATGCATCATGCTTTCCGCAGTGCGGAGCGCCGCGGTCCGAAGACCGCACTGGAGCCTTTAGTCCTGGATTTTCTGGGCCAGCCGGACTACGCGTCTTTGGCGCGGGCCATGCATTTTCGCGAAATACCGCCCTTGGCATTCTTGGTCGTCGTGCCCTTATGTTTTCAGACGGCCGCTCAGGGGGATGCCGTCGCTCAAAAGATTCTTTCGGGTGCCGGGACGGCCATCGCTGACAGTGTGCGCGGATTAGCCTTGTCGCTGGAGATGGAGAACGAGGCGGTGCCGGTGGTGATGGCGGGCAGCTTGTGGCTGGGGCAGGCGCCGCACATGAAGGCGGCTTTTCTGGAGCGCTTAGCGCAAGGCTTGCCCCGGTCGCAACCACGCCTTACCGCCCTGAAACCCGTGGCAGGAGCGGCTCTGATGGCGCTGGAGCGAGATGGCGTGGAAAGCCGCGGGTTGCGGGAAGCGCTTTTGCGCGATGAGCGGGTCGGCGGCGTCGAATAGCGGCGGCACGACCCAGTTTTTCTCTGCGCGGTGCGGCTTGTCGGATGGTCCGCTGAGCGATACCATGGCACTATGAAAAGACGGATGGGCGCGGCGGCGCTGGTCGTGTTTTTGGCCGGGTGCGGCGCGACGCATGGACAACACCCCATATCCCACGGCATGTCCCCTGCGCAAGTGAAGCAGGAGGTGCTGGCGCGGCTCAAGAGCTGGCACGCGGTGAACGAGACTATCACCGAAGTCGCCTACGGTCCCCATGGACGTCGTCACGTGTACAACGTCAAGTTGTTGAGCCAGGCGTCCCCGGTGCTATTTCGCCTGGACGTGACGCCACAAAAGGGCACGCCCTTTGAGGTGGTCGACAACGGTTTGAACACGGTGGTGTACCAGAATGGCGCCAAACATTATTCCGTGCTTACGGCCGATCCCCAATCATGGACGGAGTTCCGGATTCTCGGCACAGAACTTTCCGGCATTATCGAAGAAAGCCATGCGGAAAAAGTGACTGTCAATGCAAAAGAAGTGGTTTTGCATTTGATGTCGCCGGTGGCCCCGGGGATTAGCGCCAAGACGACGCTGTGGTTCAACCTGGTGACCAACACGCCGATTCGTTGGCAGGCCGCGTGGAAAAATGGTTCCCTCGAGGAAACCCCGAAGTCCGTCCATTTGAATCCGGCTATTAACTCCAGTTCATTTCAGTTTACGCCGCCATCCGGGGTAACGCCGGAAGTGGCGATGACCGCTCAGGGCACCGAATTGGACATGGCCCGATCGCAGGTGTCGTTCCCGATTGTGTTGCCGCCAGCATCCATGAATTTGGAGCTTAACGGTGTGGATGTCAGCAAACGGGGCAAGTCCCAAGTGGTGCTCTTAACCTACCAAACCACCAACGGCAGCCCGGTGGTGTTGACGGAGTCGACGTCCTCGACCTTCAAACCGCCTTCGGGTATGTCTGTGGTGACGGAGACGGTGGGACTGTTAACTGTGAAGGTGGGCGCCCTGCCCTCCGGGGCGGAGATGGCGGCCTTCACCGAGCACAAGACCTTGGTGGTGGCCGAAGGGTCGGTCAACGTGGTGGATGCGTTGGTGAACGCGTGGGGCACGAGCACCAGCTCCAGCCCGTCATCCCCGTAAAGAAGGTTATGAGAGAGGGATCGTGATGGGCCAGATTGAGTCCGGTTGGGGGTTTGCGGCCGGTACCTTCGGTGAATTGGTGCAAGGCGAAATCGACAACACGCCATTTTTAATTACGCTTCCCATCCCCTGGGGGACGCGGGCCGTTTTTTATGGCACCCCGGAGGGTGCGTTGGAGCTATATCCTGCCTACAAGCGCAAAGCCCGGCGGGCAGCCGAATTGGTGCTCGAGGAGTGGGGGTATCCGCAATCCGGCATCTTGGTGGTGCAGTCGGCGCTGCCGGTGGGCAAGGGCATGGCCTCCAGTTCGGCCGATGTGGTGGCGGTGATTCGGGCCGTCGCCGCGTACTGGGGCAAATCCTTGGAGCCGGGCGATGCGGCGCGTCTTGCCGCCCAAATTGAGCCGTCCGACGGGATTATGTATCCAGGCGTGGTGGCTCTGAACCCGCGAACTGGTCAACTCTTGGAGCGCATGGGACCCGTACCGTCTGCCCTGGTGGTGGGCGTGCTCGGCCACGGCCGCATCAACACGGAAGATCACCATCGTCTGCGCGAGCGGTATGAGGCGCGCCACCAAGATCGCCTCAAGGAGGCGCTGAAGTGGGTGCGCCGCGGGGTGAAGCGGCGGGACGTGGCGGCCCTCGGCCAAGCGGGGCGGATATCCGCCGAGGTCCAGTTGGAGCGCCATCCGGACGAGGCCCTGGCCCGCTTTCTGGAGATTGCCGACCAAGAGGGCTTGGGCGTCATGATTGGGCACAGCGGCACCGTTAAGGGGGCTTTGCTGCCCTTGCCAACCCCGTCGGCCAAGATCCGGCGGGTGGAACAGCGTCTGTGGGCGCTGGATTCCGGGCCGGTTTACCGTATCCAGGTCGGACCTGTGCCGACGCGATTAAGCGGTAAGGGAGACTGGCGCGGTGCGGACGCGCTAAGCCGGACGCCAGACTCCCTCGTGCCTTAGCGATGGAACGCCGGCAGGGGGCGTTCCATCATGTATCCGACGGCGGTGCCGTACGCCGCCGAGGCGATAAGCCAGCTGATGGGCGCCATAATCCCGATGCGCCACAGGAATAACCCCGGTCCTAAGAGAAAGCCATGCTGAACCAAGGGACTCACGGCATCAAAGATGGGCATGCCGATAATCATGAAGACCGCCCAGGTGCCCACTCCAAACAGCAGCCCGCGCATGGCGGGACGCTCTCGATCAAGGCCCCAGTATTTGTGATATAAGAACGCCAAGCCGACACCAATCAAGAATTCCAGCACGTAGCCGATGATTACCGCAATGGTGAGATTGAGCGTGACGAAGCTGCCGTCCCAGAGTGCGATGTTAATCGGCTCGCCTCCCGTCGGCAGGATATCCAGGATTAGCGCAAAGAGCGCCGTACCGACCAACCCTGCGATCCAAATCTTTTGCTTATCTACCACCGTGCTCACCTCCTGCGCCACCCATGCGGGTGGGACTACCAGAATGTACGTCCCCGTCCGCCGGTCCATGTTTGTCCCCAAATGGCAATTGCTGGCGTTTTCGGAGGCTTGCCCCACCTTTTTGCAGGAGATCCGACATTTTCCGTCGAATTGTGGTGCGGCGTGGAGACGACGCGCTTATGTCGTTGTCCCCAAAAGTTTGGTTGTGTATTTCGAGGAGGGACCGAGTGTGAAACGCGGAACACTCATCGCGTTGTCAGCGGGGCTGGCGCTTTTAGCGGCAGGTCCGGTTGCGTATGCTGCAACGTTGTCGCAGTTGCAGAAGGAAGAAGCGCAAGCTCAGCAGCAACTGGCTAAAGAGGAGCAGCAGTACAATCAGACCCAGCAGTCCATTAACAAGACGGAATCGGAGATGAGTCAGCTCAATCAGGATTTGTCTCAAGCCAAGCAGCAGATTGGATCCACCAGCCAGCAAATCCTGCAGACGAATGCCAACATCAAAACCACCCAATCGCTCTTGAACACCACCCAGGCTCAACTCCTGCAGACCCAGCATCAGCTCACCGTGACGACCATCGACTACCACCGGACAACCGAGGTGCTGATGCAAACCCGCCATAATCTGGTCCAGCAGAGCCAAACCTTGTCGGGGCAGCTACAGTTAATCGAGGAACGCGGATCGATGGGATATTTGGACGTGATTTTGGGCGCCCATTCCTTCGCGGACTTTATCAGCCGTGCTCAGATGCTTGGCCAGGTGGCCTCCTCAGCGGCCCACGAGGTCCAGGTGATTAAGCACGAAGAGCAAGCCTATCAGGTTGAGCAGGCCAATCTCAAGAAGGAGACCGTGTTTCTCTCCCAAGCGAAGCGGTCGATCGGGCAGCACGAAGCGCTGCTTCAGAGCGAACAGACGCTCTTGACCCAGGAACGGGACCGCGCGGTGGTTTTGCAGGCGCAGGCCGTTCAGGAAGCTCAGACGGTGTCCACGGGATTGGCCCAGCGGCAGCAGTTGGTGAACCAACTGCAGCAGCAGCGCAACCAATTGGCGGCGGGCATGACCAATCTACAGTCCAAAATTTCGACGATTGTCAGCCAGATTCAGAGCTTGTTGGGGCAGTTCAACTCCGGCGGCATAAGCCGCCAGCAGTTGTACCAAGCCATGCTGCCCTTAGTGACGCCGATTGCGCAGCAGTGGGGCGTGCCGCCGGCCCTTATTATCGCCGTCATTACCGTCGAGTCGGGCGGCCAGTCCTCGGTTGTGAGCTCGGCAGGCGCCATCGGCTTGATGCAGATCGAGCCCGGAACGGCCCAAGATATTGCCACGGCGGTGGGCCTGTCCCCGGCAACGGTCACCCAGGAACTGTACAACCCGTCGGACAACGTGGAATTGGGTACGTACTATTTGCACTACCTGCTCGGACAGTTTGGAGGCGACATCCGCATGGCGGTGGCCGCGTACAACGCCGGTCCCGGGGCTGTGGAGCATTACGGCGGAATTCCCCCCTACCCGCAAACCCAGCAGTATGTGGCGGACGTTCTCTCGCTCTATAGCCAGTATTCGTCCTATTAGGCGGCGCGGCGGCGGTTGAGCCAGAGGCTCGCCAAGGCGGCAGCCAAGACGAGCCCGGAGAGGCCGTCGGCCCACGTGGATCGGGCGATGAAGGCGAACACCAGGGACCCGCTGGCGGCAATTTGCAGTGCCGGCGGGGTATTGTCGCGCCGGGTTTGGTCCGCCAATGCCAAGACGGTTAGCGCCATGGCGCTCGCCAACCAGCGCTTCAAAACCGAATCGATGCCGGAAGGCGGCACCTGGTGGAGCAGATACCAGGCTTCCAGCAATGCACCGGCCAGCACCGCGCCGGCAAACCAGAGGCGGCGCTTGGCCCCGTCGAGAGCCATCGCTGCGGCGGTGATGACCGCTGGGAGTATCAACAGGGCCCAGACGCGATTCCAGACGTATAGGCGGCCGAGCGGGCCCGGCAATGGGAGATAGGGGGCCAGCCAGGGAAGGGCGAGCCAGGCTTCAATCCACACAAACGCAGCCAGCGGCAGTCGTGCGGCCTTCACATTCATCGAAGCCTCCTCAACACATACAATGTCCCAGGGTTAGTCTGCCCGCGGCCCAGAACCTCTAGACGATGAGAGACTGGTTCTTTTTCAGGGTTTTACGTTAAACTAGAGCGAGAGTGTATTAGAGAGGACGGTCCTGATGCAGAATCGATGGCTGCGTGGGTTGCTGACCATTGTCTTCGTGGTCTTGGTCGTAGCGCTCCTGATGGAGTTTTTCAACGCTCCGACCCAACCTGTGAGTCAAACGCCGTACAGTACGCTGGTGTCGTCGATGGCGCATCGGCAAGTGACGTCGGCGACGGTTTCGTCGACAAGCTACAACGTCGAATGGGTGAGCTCCTCGGGCCAGCACTACGTGACGGTTTATCCGCCGGGCGCCACCAACCACCTCAGCGATCAACTGAACGCGAGTGGCGCCAATGTCACCATCGCCAAGCAGTCGGGCAGCGGGGTGTGGATTACCATTCTGGGCGACGTGGTGCCCATCCTGTTTGTGGTGGTGCTGGTCTTCCTGATCATGCGGCAGAGCCAGGGCGGAAACCGCATGATGTCCTTCGGCCGTTCGCAGGCCCGCCTCATCGCGGATAACCAGCCCCGGGTCACTTTCCGGGATGTGGCTGGCGTGGAGGAAGAGAAGCAGGAGTTGGAAGAGGTTGTGGACTTCCTGCGCAATCCCAAACGCTATCTGGAGATGGGAGCGCGCATTCCCAAGGGCATCCTTTTGTACGGACCGCCTGGTACCGGAAAAACCTTGTTGGCCCGCGCCGTGGCTGGCGAGGCCGGCGTCCCGTTCTTTTCGGAGAGTGGGTCGGGCTTCGTGGAGATGTTTGTCGGGGTGGGGGCTTCGCGGGTACGCGACTTGTTCGACCAGGCCAAGAAGAACGCGCCCTGCATTGTCTTTATCGATGAGTTGGACGCCGTAGGACGGATGCGGGGCGCCGGATACGGCGGCGGCAATGACGAGCGGGAACAGACATTGAACCAATTGCTGGTGGAGATGGACGGCTTCGGGGTTAATGAAGGCATCATCTTGATGGCTGCGACCAACCGCCCGGATGTCTTGGACCCGGCCCTTTTGCGGCCCGGCCGCTTCGATCGGCAAATCGTGGTGCACCCGCCGGACCTGGCCGGGCGCGAGCAAATTTTAACGGTACACATTCAAAACAAGCCCTTGGCGGATGATGTGGATCTAGGGGTGATTGCCAAACGCACACCCGGATTTACGGGAGCCGATTTGGCCAACTTGACCAATGAGGCGGCCCTGCTGGCAGCACGCAACCGCCAGCGCCGCATTTCCCAGCTGAACCTCATCGAAGCCACGGAGCGGGTTATGGCCGGCCCGCAAAAGAAGAGCCGCGTCATTACAGACTTCGAAAAGCGGGTGGTAGCGTTCCACGAGTCCGGCCACACGCTGGTGGGGATGCTGGTCTCACACGGCGATCCCATTCACAAAGTGACGATTGTACCGCGTGGCATGGCCATGGGCTACACCCTGCCGGTCCCGGAGGAAGATCGTTACCGGATCACCCGGGAGCAGTTCTTGGACAAGGTGGCCATGTCCTTAGGCGGCCGTGCGGCGGAACAAATTGTCTTCGGCGAGATTTCGACCGGCGCCAGCGACGACCTCGAAAAGTCGACCAAAATGGTGCGGCAGATGATCATGGAGTACGGCATGAGCGAGGAACTGGGCCCGCTCACGTACGGCCGCTCGCAGGGAGCGGTGTTCCTGGGCCGGGATCTGATGCGCTCCAGAGATTACAGCGACGAGGTGGCCTCCAAGATTGACCGGGCCATCCGCCACATCATCATGGAGCAATACGAGCGCGCCAAGACGCTGCTCTTGCAACACCGCCAGACACTCAACCGGCTGGCCTTGACCTTGATGGAGAAAGAAACGCTGGAATCGGAAGAGCTGCGCTCCATTCTCGCGGCTACCACCTAAAAAGAGGAATGCGGCCCCGAGGGGCCGCATTCATTTTGGCCAAACCAACGCGAGATTATATGTGGTAATGAGTCGGATCCCGTCCGCACTATTCGGAACCGGCATTCGTTTGATGGCTCGCTCACACAATAGGTCGAGAATCATCTCCGGCGGTCGCGGATCGGTCTCGATAATCGATTCCAAAGCTTCACGATTGATGGCCACCAAGGTGCCGTTCTCCTCAGACCCTACACTGACCATTACCCATTCTGTGTCGGCTGATGATGGCTGAACTCTGATCGACACGGGCATCCCCCATCTGAGAAGTGCTCGATTTTCCGCTATTAGACTATGCCGATTCTATGGTTCTGACAATGGGGGATCATGGAGCTTTGATGGGAATTCCTTCGTCATTGGGTCCCACGGTTTGACAAGCTGTCCCGAAAGTGCCGCAGAGCGCCGCATGAGGGCCTGGCCATGGTATAATCGGAGAGCCAAGAGAACGCGAAATGAGGGGTTCCATGGCCAAACGACTGTATGTTTATTCCAAAATGTTTGTCTTCATGCTGGCCGATGCGGCCCTTATCAATGTTTCGGTGTACTTGGCGCTCTATTTTCGTTTCAACACCCCCCACATCCCGGCTCATGATGTGCAAGCCTATATGCATGTGGCGGTGTGGTTTACCCTTCTGAGCATCGCCATTTTTTGGCTCACCCGCATCTACCACCGCATGTGGCGGTATGCCAATGCGCGCGATGGACAGGTTCTCATCTTTTCGGTGTCCGCTTCGGCTCTGGTTTTGTGGGCTCTGCTATTTGTGACGCATACGGCGCACTATTCCCGTGCCGTGCTGTTCCTGTACGCGCTGTTCGGCGTGGCCTTGGTGGGCGGTTGGCGGTTTTTGCTCCGCTCGTTCTACGATGTGAACTGGATTGCTCATCCCAGAGCCAAGGAGCGTGTCTTGATTGTGGGGGCCGGCAAGGCGGGCCAACTGGTTGCCCAAGAGCTGGCACGCCATCCTGAAGTGGGCGTGGCGGTGGGCTTTTTGGACGATGATTTGGCCAAGGTAGGCATGCGTATTGCTTCCTTGAAGGTCCTGGGCACAACACCGGAAATCCGCACCGTAATTCGCGACCATCAAATCGGCCAGGTGCTCTTGGCGATGCCGTCGGTCTCGGGACGTATTCTGCGCCCCTTGGTGGAGCAGTGCCGGGACATGGGCGTGCAAGTGCGGACGCTGCCGGCCTTGAATCAGATGATTGGGGGACAAGTCTCGGTGCACCAAATCCGCGATGTGCAAATCGAAGACTTGTTGCAGCGGGAACCCAGTCTTATTAACTTGGGCGAAATCGCGAGCTATGTCACCGGCCGGGTGGTGTTGGTAACCGGCGCCGGCGGGACCATTGGGGCCGAATTAGTGCGGCAAATTGCGCCGTTCGCCCCCCAGGCGATTGTTCTGTTGGGATTGGACGAAACGGCTATCTTCGAAATTGACCGGGAGATGCGGCAACGGTTTCCCGAGGTCTCAGCTATTCCGGTGGTGGCGGACTTGCGCGACGGTGAACGCATGCGCCGGGTGTTTTCCCAGTACCACCCGCAGGTGGTGTTTCACGCCGCCGCTCATAAGCATGTGCCGTTGATGGAGCTGCAGCCGGAGGAAGTCATCGACAACAATGTGGCCGGTCTGTGGCAGTTGGTCGACCTCTGTCATCGCAGCCGGGTGGAGACCTTTGTCTTTATCTCCTCTGACAAGGCGGTTAACCCGACCAGTGTGTACGGGGCGACCAAACGGGCCGGCGAACTCTTGGTCAATGTCTACAACGCCCATTCCCCGACACGGTACATTACGGTGCGCTTTGGCAACGTGCTCGGCAGCCGGGGCAGCGTGATTCCCATTTTTCAACAGCAAATTGCCCAAGGCGGCCCCGTCACGGTCACACACCCCGATATGGTGCGGTATTTTATGACGGTGACCGAAGCTTGCCAATTGGTAATCCAGGCTGGGGCGATGGGCCAAGGCGGCGAGATTTTCGTGCTGGATATGGGCGATCCGATTCGAATTCTGGATTTGGCCAACAACTTGATTCGCTTGTCGGGCCTCAAACCGGGTGTCGACATCGACATCATGTTTACGGGGATACGACCGGGCGAAAAACTGTATGAAGAAGTGCTTACCGCGGAGGATCAAACCCGAGCCACGCAGCACGAGCGCATCTTTATCCATAATGAGACCGAACGAGGCAGCCGCGAAACCTTGGCTGCGATGGAGGCGCTCATCAATCGGTTGGGCACGCGGACGGCGGATGAGTTGAAGGACTTGTTGCAACGCGTGGTGCCGGAGTATAAACCAGAACATAATGCCCAAATCATCCGTCCGGCGTCTCTGCAGGCTCAGGGGCATCGGGCGGCGCATCATCCGTAGGCTGGCACAATGGGGTATCGTGGCGTGACGGGAGGGACAAAAGGCGTTGTCAAGTTTGCGGGTGGCCCTAGTCGGCTGCGGTAAAATCGGGCAGAAGCATCTGCAGGCTCTCGTGCATCGCCGCATGTTGGAGTTGGTGGCCACCGTCGATGTGGATTTGGAGAAGGCCTCGGCGGCCGCTGTGGCGTTTGATGCGGCA
>JAJZBJ010000081.1 GCA_021798975.1 Bacillota bacterium
TGACCTACCGTCTGAAGAGTGAGTACGGGGTGGATGTCAGCCTCCGCACGCTGAGCTACACGATGGCCCGCTGGGTGGTGGACGGTCCCGAGGCATTTGAGTTCGGCCGCTTCGATCGCGTGCGGCCCGTGATTGATGACGATGGACAACGCGTGCTGCTCTTGGAAGACGCGCGCACGTTGGAACGTCTCCAAGAGCGCTATCCGAATCTCACCGTAGCGGAAAGCTCGCCCATCCGCTACGCAGAATCTTCCGCGTCTTCGTCTTAATTCGGCGAGCTGACTATGGTAACCTAGATTCGTTGGCGGCCCGGTTCAACGGGCTGATCGAAGAGGAGGTCACCATGGAATATCGTCGTTTGGGACGGGCGGGAATCGAGGTCTCCGCCATCGCTTTGGGCAGCTGGCTTACATATGGCACCGTGACAGAGCAGGAAACCGCCAAGGCTTGCGTCCATGAAGCATTCGAACAAGGGATTAATCACTTTGACTGCGCTAATGTGTATGGCAGCGAACCCCATGCGGCCGAGCGGTTTTTGGCCGATGCGCTGGCCCCATACCGCCGCAGTGAGTACGTTCTGACCACCAAGGCCTATTGGCCCATCAGCCCCAAACCCAACCAGGGCGGTCTCTCGCGCAAGCACATCTTTGACCAGGTGGAGGAGAGCTTGAAGGCCCTCAACACCGACTATGTGGACATCTTTTATTGCCACCGGGCGGATGCCAACACCGAGGTTGAGGAGACGCTGCGCGCCATCGACGACTTGGTTCGGCAGGGCAAGGTGCTGTACGGCGGGATTAGCGAGTGGCAGCCGGCCCAAATCGCGGACGCGCTGACGGTGCAGGAGGGGCTTAAGTTGAACCCGCTGCGCGCCAGCCAGCCGGTTTACAACTTGTTGAACCGCTACATTGAAGAGGGCGTGCTGCCGATCTGCGAGAGTGCCGGCATCGGCTTGGTGGTGTTTTCGCCGCTCGCCCAGGGACTGCTCACGGGCAAGTACCGCAAGGGACAAGCCGTCCCCGAGGGATCGCGCGCCAGCGTAGCCCGGGTTAGCGGGTCGATGCAGCGTATGTTGAACGAGGAGACTTTGGACAAGGTGGAAGCGCTTTTGGCTGTGGCCACCGATCTCAACGTGACCTTGAGCCAACTGGCCTTGGCCTGGATTCTGCGCCAACCGGCCATTTCCAGCGCGTTGATTGGCGCCTCCAAGCCGGAACAGATCAAAGAGAACGTGAAGGCATTGGACGTGAAGTTGTCGCAAGAGACTCTGGACCGCATCGAGACAATCTTGGCATAGTTGGGTCAACCCTCGCTTATCCATATACCGGGGGCGAGGCGAGATGCGATGGCGACGATGGATCCGGTGGCCGGGCATATCGGCACCGGATCCGCTTTTTTTGCGGTACACTGGGCGGGTTCCCAATTGGCGGATAATCCTAGCGACGGTCGTGGGCGGCATCATGGTGCTGGTGATGGGGCATGCGGCCCATTCCAGTGCGATTGGCTATGGGTACGGCGGTGCTCTATTTGTGTTCCTCAGCTGGCCCTTGATGCGGGCTGTGGTGCGTTCCCTGGTGTGGACGGACAGCACCATCTGGCAGACGATTCTTTTGGTGATTGCCAGCTTGGCGATGGGCACCCTGGCGGACAAAATGCTGGGGTTCAACCCCCAAGCGAATAAAATCCACCAGATCACCTGGCCGCAAGGGCAGCACATGCTGTGGCAATTTCCCTTGGTGCTGCCGGTGGAGAATCTCATTCTGCTGGGCGGCCTCATCGCGGTGTGGCAGCTGGTGCGGCCCAAGACCGCCTTCGAACGGTTGATGGTGGCGGTGGCGGCCGCTTTTGTGTTTGGTCTCTGGCACGTACCGGCCTGGGGTGGATGGACCATGCTGGTGATTGGCCTGACGGTACTCCCCTGGACGCTTTACCTTCTAGCCACCGGCGACATGCTGGTTCCGGTGTTGGCCCACATTGTGATGGATACCCTGGCCGTGTTGGGAACGGCCGCGCCGGCCGAGTCATTGACGCGCAAAATGGCCGATCCGGTCCTCTTGCTCCTGTTGTTGGGATTGGGCCTGCTGTGGTCGTTGTACCGGGAGGGGGAGCGCCGTCGCCGCCCCTCCTAGCGGTTCAATGTCGTATGATGGGGCTAGGGGGGATGTGTGGTGATAGGTAGCTGGGAAATCTCCGCCAAGGGCGTCGGACTCTATCAGAATCGGGTCTTGTTGATGGCCAATGACCGCCAAGAGTGGGAACTGCCGGGCGGCCGCATCGAAATCGGAGAAAGTCCAGAAGAGGCCGTGGCGCGCGAATGGCGCGAGGAGACCGGTCTGGCCGTGACGACGGGCAGGATTTTAGACGCCGGTTTCTTCGCGCCCACGGCGGCCAAAACTGTCTTGCTGCTCATTTATCAATTGGACCCATTGAGCACCGATCAGGTGACACTCTCGGACGAACATCAAGGTCACCTGTGGGCGCCGCTCGATGAGTTGCCCGCCAACCTGCCGGCCGTGTATCAGCGGGCGATTGAACGCGTCCGGCACGTGCCGCTGCTGACGGCGCGCGTATTGGATAAGCTGGAGAGCCGGCTCGTGCAGGACCGGGGCGCGCGGATGGTGCGGCTGTCCTCAACCGCAGTTCCCAGGATTGGCGTGGGGGAGGATCACTCATGAGTGTGCGTGCGCTGCATACGGCGTTTCGGACTGGCCGGCGGAATCCGGTGGAGGTTTTGGAAGAGCGCCTGCCGCTCATCGCACCATGGCAGGAGCGCACCCATCTCTTCGTGGAATGGAACGTGGAACGGGCCATCAAGGCGGCCGAGGCGTCATGGAAGCGGTATCGCGATGGCACCTTCCGCTCGGAATGGGACGGTGTGCTGGTTGGTTTGAAGGATTTAATTGATGTCGAAGGCCAGGCGACCACGGCAGGTTCTGGCGTGCGTCTCGACCATCGCGCCGTGGCCGATGCTGCCGTCACTCGCCGACTTCGCGAGGGCGGAGCCTTATACCAACTGGGGAAACTCAATCTTCATGAATTTGCGTACGGTCCCACTGGAAGCAGCTCCTATTTCGGCCCGGTGGGCAATCCGTGGGCGCCGGACCGCATGGCGGGCGGCTCCAGCAGCGGATCGGCCGCAGCGGTGGCTTCCGGACTCATGTGGGGCGCTCTCGGAACCGATACCGGGGGATCGATCCGAATTCCTGCGGCGTTAAGCGGCATCTCCGGGCTTAAGCCTACCTATGGAGCCATCAGCACCGAGGGCGTGGTGCCCTTGTCGTGGTCGCTCGACCACGTGGGTCCGATGGCCCGCACGGTGGCGGATGTGCAAAGCCTGTGGGGCCTTTTGACGGGCCGCGCACCGGTGGAACGGCCCATGCGGCGTCCGCGGGTATACTGGCCCCAGGCAAGCCAAATCGTGTGTTACGACCCGGCTCTGGACGCATACCTCCAAGACGCCATCGCACAAATTTTGGAATCGCTGGATGCGGAGGTAATCCGCGGGCCCCTCATCGACCTGGAGGAGATTTGGTTGGCCCAGTCCATCATCATCGGATCGGAAGCTCTCAGTTATCACTGGCAAAGCCTCAACGATCGAGCCGGGGATTACCAGCCGGATGTCCGCGAACGGCTCGCCCAGGGGGGCGCGCATTTGGCGGTGGAGTATCTGGCCGCTCTTCGCTGGCGTCAGGAGACCAGCCGCCGGTATGATGCATGGTTTCAGTCCTATGACTGGATGGTCCTGCCCACCGTCCCGGTGCTAGCGCCATACCACACGGACACCGCCATTCGGAACCCTGAGGGAGCCATTGAGGATGTGCGGGCCGTACTAACCCGCTTCACGGCGCCGTTTAACTTCTTAGGGCTGCCCGCCTTGTCTCTGCCGTTCGGCCGGCTGCACGGTCTGCCGGTGGGCATTCAACTGGTTGCCCCGCGCGGCCACGACGACCTGCTGCTGGCTTGGGGCGAAGACATCCAGACGCGCTTTCCGGACAGCACGGCCATACCGCCGGGAGGCCTTGCATAATTTGGGGGTTTCGGCCAAACGCTAAACGATTATGCGATGGCCCAAACTGCCGTGGGATACCCTGGAAGAGTGGGGGATTAGTCTTCAAGTCGCGAAAACCGCCTTGGCGGCGGCTTTCGCCTGGGCCCTGGCGGGTTGGCTGCTGCACACCGCGCGGCCGTATTTCGCTTCCTTGGCCGCCATCCTGTCTGTGCAGGCAACCATCGCCGAGTCTGTTTCCCGCGGGATCCAGCGCATCTTTGGGGTCATGGGCGGGATCATGTTGGCGATTCTATTCACGCATTGGCTGGGCCTCCATGCCTGGTCGCTGGCCCTGCTGGTCTTCATCGCGATGGCGCTGGCGACACGGCTGCATTTAGGATCGCAAGGAATCCCCCAAGTGGCCATTAGCGCCCTGATGGTGTGGGCTGTGGGCTCTCAGGTGAGGGGCTATGCTTGGTACCGGGCGCTGGAGACGGCGCTGGGATCGGTCGTGGCCGCCGGCGTATCGGCGCTGTTGTGGCCGCCCGACTTTACCCCGGATGCGGTGGAAAGTTTAAGGCTCCTGGCGGTAGGGCTGGCGGATGTGATTCGCGGTATGGCCGAGGACTTGCGCCACGGGCTGGAGCCGGACGAGGCCAACCGCCATCTGAAGAGCGCCCGGGCCATTGACGCGGGTCTGGCGCGGGCGCGCCGGGCCATGAAGCGCGCTGAGACCAGCCTGCGCTGGAACCCCTGGCACCGAGGCGCGCGGGGGCGCCTTCAGCAGCTCGGCCACGCCATCGGCGTGTTGGATCATTCAGTAATCCAAGTGCGGGGTATCGCGCGGACATTGTTTGTCACGCTGGATCGCGACGTGAGCCAGCCTTCCGGAGCGCTGCCGCTGGTATTGGGACGGGGCTTGGCCGACGTCTTGGAGGTGATGGCGGAGGCGCTCACGAGCTATGCCTATCTCATTCAAGCGCAAGACCAACACGCCGCCGTGCGGCTGGAAGAACTGCTGCGGGAGGCGCATGCTATGCGGCACCAGTTGATCCAAAAGGCCGGCCGTCTCCTCGCAGAGGACGGCGGCCGTTTCTTGGATGTTGCAGCGGTGTTGGTGGACCTCGACAAGATGAGTCAGGATTTAGTGGTGAGTGCCCGTCTCATCATTCCGATCGTCCGCATTATTTCTTAGTGGTGGGACGACTGGTAACGGTGCTTGGCTTCTTCCAGCACGCCTAGGGCCTCGGCCTGTCCCTTCCATCCGCCGATGTGCGTTTCCTTTTTCTCCAACTGCTTGTAAGTCTCGAAGAAGTGGGGAATTTCTTTAAGCACGTGCGGATTCACATCGTCCAGGGTTTGGACATGGTTGAAACGCGGGTCATCTGCCGCCACGCCCAAGAGTTTGGTGTCGACCCCCTTTTCGTCCGACATCTCCAGCATGCCCAGGATTCGGGCGCTGATGGTGCAGCCCGGGAAGGTCGGGAAGGAGCTCAGCACCAGCACATCAATGGGGTCGCCGTCCTCGCCCAGCGTGTTCTCGATAAAGCCATACTCGGCCGGGTAATGCATGGGCGAATGCAGCACGCGGTCCAACCGTACGCGGCCTGTTTCATGGTCTACTTCATATTTGTTCTGACTGCCTTGGGGGATCTCAATCACCACGTCAACCTTCAAGGGGAAGCCTCCTTCGTCGCTGTACACCGGCTGCGGGGCTCCGTGGCCCGCCGCTCTCGTGCATCATTCTCTTCGATTCCCGGGAGAAAATCAATCATGGGGGGATCCAGCGGGCCAAACATTTGATATCATCCACTATCAGGACAAGGAGACAGCCGCCGCATGCATATGCAATCCGATACAACAGAAACCCTAACCCCCGCCACGCGCTGGCTGGTGTTGACCTTTGCCGGATCCACCACCGCCAGCGCCATCGCCTCGACCTTTGTGAACCTGTTTGTGTTTGTGGTTTCAGGTCAGCTGGCGTCGCTGGCGCTGTTCAATGGAGCGTATTTCTTTGCGTTGACGTTTGTGTTCTATTTTACGGGCTACGTGTTCCGTCGTTCGTCCCCCCTGGTTCCTTATCGATGGGGGCTCGTCATGACGGCGGCATTTTATGCCATTTTGCTGGTCTTGCTGCATCATGCCGCCCATTACATTCTGGCTCTGGGTTTGCTTCAAGGGATCTCGCAGGGGTTCTTCTGGTTCGGGGCCAACTTGATGACGTTTGATACCGTGGCGCCGTCGCAGCGCATCCGCTTCTATGGCATCAACTCGGCGGTGGGCAGCGTGGCGGGGATCGCGGGACCGCTTGCCGGAGGGGCCTTGGTGGGACTGTTGCCGGGACTGACTGGCTATCTGATGGTATTTGCGCTGGCCCTGGCGGTCTATGCGGCCACCTTGGCCATCTCGTTCTCCGTGCCGGAAGGACCGCCGCTGGGGAACGAGCCGTTGCGTCTAAGCTTCGCGCTGCATCGCACCATCCCTTTGTGGAAAGAGGCGATGCACACCTTGTGGGTGCGCGGTACCCGCGAAGCGATGTCGGGACTGGCCGGGGTCTTTCTGGTCTACATTGCTACGCGCAGTGCCGTGGTGGTGGGCGTATACAGCAGTGTCAGCGCAGTGTTGCGGATGCTGGGGGCCCTGGCAGTGAGCCGCTGGGTCAAGCCAGCCTCCCGTCCGCGTTCGATGTGGCTGGGCGTCGTCGGGATGACCCTGGGCGGCCTATTTCTATTTTTGCTCCACCTTAGCTGGATTTGGGTGTTTGTGTATGCCGTGATCGCTTCGTTCAGCATGCCCTGGTTTACCATCCCCAACGAGGCCATTCCGCTGGATGTCATGGACCAAGATCCCCAAGTAACCCATCATCGGGTGGCATTCATGCTGTCCCGCGAGATGAGCTTGAACGGGGGACGGCTTCTGAGCATGGTGGTGCTTATGGCGCTCTACGCCTGGAAGGACGCGCCCGTTATGCTGGTGGTGATGGTGGTGGCTACCTCGCTCGCGCAGGGGTGGGTATCATGGATGGGGTCCCGTATTTGGGGGCGGCTGACGACGCCGGCGGAGGCCCGCTGAATCGGGCATCCTAAGGGTGGCGGCCGTTAAATGGGGTCTTTTGGGACAACCTCGGATATGATGGGTGGAGAGAGGAGGGGGCCAATGCAGCGGCGCTGGGCAAATGTTTCGTTGGTCGCGTTGGCGGTGTTGTTGGCGCTGGCGCTCCTATTTCATGGCGAGTCCTGGGCGCCATATCTCATGGGACTGGCTTTGGCTGGACTAGCCGGCGGCATCGCGGACTGGTATGCAGTGACCGCGCTGTTTCGGCATCCGCTGGGGCTCACCTGGCTTCCCCACACCTCCATCATTTCCGCTAACCGCGACCGCATCATTGATGCGCTAGCCACCTTGGTCGAGACAGAACTGTTGTCGACGGACTTTCTCAATGCCCACATCCAGAAGATTTCGGCCAGCGAACTGCTCATGCGGCAGTTTCAAAAGCCGCTTTCCGCGGATATGGGTCTCTTTTTCTCCAAAACCGCGGCCGAGTGGATCCAACAAATTCCCGAAGAGCGTGTGACAGCTTTTGTGGAACGCACCGCCGCCCGGCAGTTGGAACAGGTGACGGTGTCGGATTGGGCTGTGACCCTGATTGAATGGCTGATACGGTCGGGAAATGACCGCGCCCTCTTTGTGTTTTTGAGCGAGCATGTGGAAACCGCCTTGGATCAGGTCGAGATGACCGAAGACTTGGAACGGCGGCTTAAAGTCATGATCGACAACTATACCAAGACCGGCACCCAGAAATTTTTCCTAAGCCTGTTGGAGTCGCTCGGAACTGTTGACTACAAAGAGCTCACCACCTCCATCAAAGACGCGCTGAAGCGCTGGCTCCACTCGGATACGGCATTTGAGCAGTTCGAGCTGACCCTGGTTCGTATTATGCGGTCTTTGCGCGACGATGCTCTGGTGCGGGCGCGGGTGGAGGAAGCCAAGATGGGGCTGGTGTCCCAAATCCCGTGGCCGGCGGTGACGGCCTGGGCTAAGCGTCAGACCTTAGAGGCGCTGGAGGGCGGGCAGGTGGGCGACGGGTTGCAGAGCGCCATGCGATCGGCGGGGACCTGGCTCGAACACGAACCCAGCTATCAGGCGCAATTGGACGCCCTGGCGAGGGGAATTCTGATGCGGACCGTCACCCAATATCATTCGGTCATCGGCCGGTTGGTGCGGGACAACCTGCGGCAGATGGATGAGCGCGAATGGATCGACAAACTGGAGTTTTATGTGGGCCGGGACTTGCAGTGGATCCGCATTAACGGAGCTCTGGTGGGGGCCTTGGTGGGCCTCCTCATCACGGTTCTGACCCATCTGTAAACCAGATGGCGTTCAGTTCGGCCCCAATCAGCAAGGAAAACGACAAGATGTACAGATACAACATCAAGAGAATGACCGCCCCCAAACTGCCATAGGTCTTGTTGTAGTGGTTGAAATGCGATACATAGAACGCAAATCCCACTGAGATCAGAATCCACAGCACCATCACGGCGCCCGTACCGGGCGTCATCCAGCGCATGCGCTCGATATGGTCCGGCAGCCAGTTGTACACCACCGTGAGCACAATCCACATTAATGCGAACAGGACAGCCCAGCGGATGCAGGCCATCAACAGCGGGCTTAGCGGGTGATGCACTACCCCCGAGCTCAGCCATCCGACGGCATCCCCGCCCAAGGCCATGACGGCTTCCGCAGCGGTGAGCGCCACGCCAACGAGGATGCCGAGCCCCAACGACAACAGGATGGTCGCCCAGATTGGGCGTTTGGGGTGGGCGATCCGGTAGGCATGATTCAGGGCATCTACCAGTTGGCGAATGGCCCCCGACATCGCCCAGATAAAGCCGATGGCCCCGACGGAAAGCAGGGTGGGGCTGCGGTGGCGGCGGGCTTCGGTGGTAACGGCTAAGATAAGGTGGCGCAAGCTTGGCGCGATTAGCACACGACCGGGCCCACGAAAGAAACTAGCGATGCTGGGCAGGTGCAAGAGGCCCAAGAGAGCTGTCAGGAACAACAGCAAGGGAAACAGCGCGAATAGAAAGTTGTAGGCCAGTGCGGCCGCGTAAGCCGCCGTGTCGGCGGTTTGCACGCGATGGAAGAGCGCCTTGCCGACTGCCACAAGTCTTTGCACGGAATCTTCCCTCCCCCCGTCCCTTCAGTGTGGCATAAGTGCGCGCAAATTGGAAACCGCTGGGATTTGCGTGCCGCTTGGTATGATTCCGCCGGGCGCGCTTCAGTCTAAGTGCGGAGGTGAGAGCATGCCGCACCTGACGTGGGCGCAAAACCTATGGGCGGTGATGGGCGGATTTCTGACCGGCGGCCTATTGGGGCTGTTGGGCGGTACCGGATCGGCGCTGGTGCTGCCGGTCCTGATTATTTTGGTGGGAGTTCGGGTCCGACTGGCGCTGGGCACAGCGGCGGTGTCGGCCGCTCTGTTGGCGCTCATCAGTGCTTGGGTGCACTTCAGGCGGGGCATGGTGGAGTGGCGCGCGGTATGGATGTTTGTGGTGCCTGGGGTGGCCGGCATTGCGGTCGGGAGGCAGTGGCAGACGGCGTTGCCTCACCATGTGCTGCTGACCATTTCCGGATTGGTCCTCTTATTTCACGCGGCCATCTTGGCCCGGGGGCGGGATGCGGCGGTCCCAGCGTCCGGACGGGGCCGCCCGCCGGTATGGATGCGGCTTGCCCCAGCCGGGGCATTCATCGGGATCCTGGGAGGGATGCTGGGCATTCAAGGCGGCTTTTTAGCGGCTCCCAGCTTGGTCCTGGGCGGGGTGCCGATCGCCGCTGCAGCCGACTCGTCGGTCATCTCGGTGGGGTCGTTGGGCATCGTATCGGCCATTGGATACGCGTTAAAAGGATGGGTGGACTGGCGGGTGGTGGCTGAGTACCTGACCGGCGGGCTCGCCGGCACCCTGGTGGTGCGCTTGAAGGGAGGACGCCTCGTGGGCAATCGGTCGCTGGTCTCGGCCGGCGTGGTCCTGACTCTCATGGTCGTCTCGCTCTATCTGATTGCCCACAACGTCGCCGGCTTTACACGACCCAGTGCCTGATTTACGATAGATGTATGGAAGGAGGGGATGACGATGGCTGTAAATCTGACGATTACGCCGGAAGCGGAAAAGGCCTTCCAGTCGTTGTCGGAAGACAAGCGCGCCGACTTTGTTCGCATCAGCGCCGGGCAGTCTTGTGGATGCGGTCGGATCGGTTACCAGATGCACTGGGAGACCGACCGCGCGGGCGATGACGAGGAGCTTAGCGCACAGGGACTGACCTTGCTGGTCGGATCCGAGAGCCGTCCGTTATTGGAAGGCAGCATCATCGACTACAAGAAAGAGGCCATGTCCGAGGGGTTCTTTATTTCCAATCCCAACGCGCCGGCTGGATGCGGGTGCGGCGGGCACTAAGCTACCCAGTGGGCGGTGGCGAAGAGCGCCGTTAAAAGCATGCCCACCGGAATTGCGACAATAAAGTAGGCGGCTCGGGTCCATCGGATCCGAGCCATTATTGTGCCCAGACCGGCAAACAAGGGAAACGCCTCCAGCACCAGCCGCGGCATCGACATGAGAGGACTGCCGGCCGGGTAATCGAGCGGGATGAGCAGCGCCGCCAGAGAGAATATCCATAGGTAGAAGGGGATGCGTTTGACACACAACACCAACACCACCGCCGCAAAGACCATAAAGACGAAGTTGAGCAAGTTCATGGGCGCTAACGAGGGCGGACCGCCGATAAACAGCTGATGCAGGTTTAGCGCTTGGGGAGCACTATGCCAGGCGCTGACCGCGGCCTGATAGATCGTTATCGGAAAGAATTCGCGATGGCGTCCCCATCCCGACTGTGCCTGCTCGAACACCAGCGGATTCCCAAAGCGCGGTACGAGAAACACCATATAGCCGAGCAGTCCGGCTGGCATCCACAGGGCGTGCATGAGCTTCTTGATGCGGAATCCTTCGGTGCGCCAGATCATCCAGACATAGGGCAGAACCAAGAGCACCCCATAGGTGCTGACCAAGGTGGCCAGGGCTCCCAAGGGTCCGGCAATCCAGTAGCGGCGGGTGCGCAGGAAGTACAGCGATCCGGCCGCCAGCATCAGGAACAGCGATTCGGAATAGACGGCGTTGGCATAGAAGGCGGTAGGGAAAAAGGCCAAGGCCAAAATGGAGTACCAGGCTACCCGGGGACCCAAGTCGATTTGCACGAGGCGGTAAAAGAACCACAACGCGGCCACGAAGGACGCCATGGACACCACCATGCCGCCGACTACGCCGCCGCCAAAAAGCTTAATGGCAAGCGGGTAGAGGGGGAAGAAGGCGGTGGCTTGCGCGCGTCCCGTGTAGCCAAAATGGGCAATGGATAGATACCAGAGACCATCCCAATGGGCCCACAAGCCCGCCAACACATTGTACAGTCCGTTGCCGGACGGCAACAGGGACCCTTGAGGGGCTTGAATCCAGGCATGGGGAAGATACAAGAACGCTAAGCTGGCAATCTCGAAAAAGAAGAGGCGCGACAACAGAAACACCCACGCAATACTGCGCAGGGCCGTGCGGGTGCTTTCACGGTCCCACGTCACCCGATCCGCGGCCGGGCCGCTCCATCCTGTTATCCAGTCTTTAGCCATGCTTCCTCCGGGAGTGCCGGTAATGCTTGGCGGACCCTTGAACGAGCTTATCGCCGCGGACGTAGTTGCCCAGCACATACAATTGGTTTAGCGTCAAATTGGTCACCGACGTTTTCGGAATGGCCAGCAGCCTGCCCGCGTACAGCGGGTTGATCGTCGGCAGCTGGTTGACAATGGCCCGCAGCAATGTCATTTGCTGGCCGGGTACAGTGCGACCCTTAGGATACCCCAGAGTCTTCAGCATCGTCAAAGGGGTGCGGTTGGCAGGCCAGTGCGGCGAATGGCTGTACAGCACCTGCAGGATGGCGTCTAAATCATCGCTGTTTAAATAAAAATAATGGTCGATGGGGACGTGGGTGGCCCGGGTGATGAGGTGCATGGCCTCAACCGGGGTCGCGTCCGAGACCGCTTGGTAGAGTTGCATGCGGGTGTGGTTGTATCGCACCGGGGCCTCAGAGGGTATGGGCACCACCGTCAATATCTGCGAGTTGGGCTTGACCACCGCTACGAAACCTAAAAAGCCGGGGTAGAGGGGCGTGCCCTGGACAGCGACCAACACATTCATAGGTTTCCGGGTATTAATCACTTCCACATGGCTCGCGACAGGCGCTCGAGTTTCAAGGGAATAGCCGACGAAGAAGGCGCCGAGCAGGAACAGCAGCAATAGAAGCAGGATTTCAATGCGGCGGAAGCCGGATTCCGTCACTCGGTCTGATGCCTGCATTCCCCCACTCCTCTCCCCGTAACCCTTTGATGGTAGGCCATCACTTCAGCCGCGGCAACGGCAAATTCTACCGATATTATGCCCGTCGATCGGGCTTCACCCACCCAGGCAATTGACAACAGTGTATCATGATGCCAAGGGGGGAGACCGATGTGTGGTCGCTTCGCACAATACTGGGCCTTTAAGGACTGGCAGGAATCGTGGCCGGCAACCTGGCATGTGACCGATTTCCAGCCGCGCTACAACGTGTCGCCAGGGACCCAGATGCTCTCCTTGGTGCACGACCGGGATGACCGCGCCGTCGGAGGCCTCATCCTGTGGGGCCTAAAGACTCCCAAAGCTTTCCTAATCAATGCGCGGTCCGAAACCGTCCAGAGCCGTCCCACGTTTCGGCAGCTGCTAGCCCAGACAAGACTGGTGGTCCCCTTGAACGGCTATTACGAATGGGATCAAACGACGCGCCAGCCGTATTACATCGCGCCCGCCGACGGCAAGCCGGCTTGGGCGCTGGGGTTATATCAACCCGGACCAGACGGGGCCCGGGCCGTCATCCTGACCGAGGCGGCGGATCCGCAGTTGGAATCCATGCATCCCCGCATGCCGGTGCTGGCAGACCAACCGCGGGCGGAAGCCTGGCTGCGCCGGCGGACACCCCAGTATCAAGACGTATTAGCCTCTCTGAATGGTACCGCCGCCTTGCCGCTCACGGTCACTGCGGTCTCTAAGCGCGTGAACAGTTCGCGTGAGGAGGATGCGAGTCTCATCCACCCGCTCGGCTCCGCTGCCCCCTAAAGCGCTTTAGCCGGCCGGCGAGGTTTGAATGGTTATCGACGTGATGTGATAGGGATGGACTGGATCACTGTCTTCGTTGGTGGCCGGATTGACCTGCACCTGGCCGCTGGCAATCTTCTGCACCACCGCCCAACCCTTAATGACGCGGCCGACTTCGGTGTAATCCGGCTG
Organism: Bacillota bacterium; assembly: GCA_021798975.1. GTDB lineage: Bacteria > Bacillota > Sulfobacillia > Sulfobacillales > Sulfobacillaceae > Sulfobacillus_B. The sequence continues at coordinate 13,345 of JAJZBJ010000081.1, forward strand.
TGTATTGAGGTTCTCGCTCTGGGGGCCGGTGCAAATGAAAAACTGGCTGCCGTTGCTGTTGACGTTGCCCGGGCTGATAGCCATGGCGACGATGCCCGGCTGATACGGTACGGGCGGCGGAAGCTCCGCGTTCCAGGTGTATCCCGGACCGCCGGTGCCGTTGTTCAGAGGATCGCCTGTCTGAATGATGAAGGGCTTCAAGACCCGAAAGAATTGGTTTTGGTCATAAAAGTGCTGGTTGGCCAAAAACACAAAGTTGTTCACGGCCACCGGATCCTTTTGGCTGAAAAGTTGAATCACAAAAGTGCCGGCCGTTGTGTGCACTGTCGCCTGATACGTGTCTTTTGCGTTCAGGGTCATGGGGGGAGGCGAATTCCAGCGCATGCGTTGGGCAGCCTCGGGCGCTTTGCCGGTTTTGCTGTTATGCCCGGCTTGCTGCGACGGGGAACTGGTGATGCCGCAACCTGCTAAGACGGTCGTGAGTGCCGCGGCTGCGGCCAGTTGGTGCCACTTCAGGGGAAGTCCCTCCTCGGTCAATCGGCCGCCCCAGGGCGGCAGTCGTGCCTATTCTACTGGATTTGTCCCGTCTGGTCGAGAGTCAGCAAAGGCGCCCCGGAGGGCGCCTGGTAGCCGGACACGCCGGCTGTTACAAGATCGGTCAATTGACATACCGCTGACTCGCTACAACCCGATATCCGGAGTGTTTGATGTCTTCCACGGAGCGCATGCTGTGTCCTCGTAGTGGTTACATGTCGAAGTGCACCGC
>JAJZBJ010000082.1 GCA_021798975.1 Bacillota bacterium
TCCATACGTGGCCGGAGCACGGATACGCCGCCGTGGATGTTTTTACGTGCGGTGATTCGGTCAACCCCTGGGATGCCTGCAACTATATTGTCGAACAATTCCGCGCGCAAAATTTTTCCGCTTCGGAAACGCTTCGAGGCGTATTAGTGGAGAATTCCAGCCAACGGGCGGCGGTTTGAGACGACAGGAGGATGCGAGTTGGCTTTGACATTCGTGATGGTCAAACCGGATGGCGTTCGCCGCGGCTTAGTGGGCGAAGTGGTTCGCCGGTTTGAGCAAAAGGGTTTGCGGCTGAAAGCCATGAAGTTGATTCAAGTCAGTCCGGAGCTGGCAGCCCAGCATTATGCCGAGCACCGGGAAAAGCCGTTTTACGGCGAACTGATCTCGTTTATCACCTCGGGCCCCGCGGTTCCGATGGTATTCGAGGGTCGGGAAGCGGTTTCGGTGGCTCGGACCCTGATGGGCGCCACGGACCCCGCTAAGGCGGCGCCTGGTACCATTCGCGGAGACTTCGCGATTGAGATTACCGAAAACATCGTGCACGGTTCGGACAGTCCTGAATCGGCGGATCGCGAGATGAATCTCTATTTCCGTCCGGAGGAACTTGTCTAGTCGATGGCGTACGTGATTGTCGGCGCGATCATTGTGGGACTGCTCTTGTATGCGCTCTGGGAGCCGTATTGGATCCAAGCCAGCGAACATACGGTGGCGGTTCCCGGATTGCCGGCAGCATTCGAAGGATTTCGCATCCTCCACCTGTCAGATATTCATGGGCGGGTGGGGGTTTTTTCCTGGGCACCGTTCCTGCGCTGGCTTGCCGAGGCGGACGTGGTGGCTCTCACCGGGGACCTATACTCTCCCACCAGGAGCAGGCGTCGGTTGGCGGAGCGTTTGAGCCAGTTGACGGCACCGGATGGGGTGTATTACATATCGGGAAACCATGACTATCGAAACGGGCAGTTATCGGTGGAACCCTGGCAACCGGGCGAGTCCCGCATCGACAATGACGTGCGGGTCATCGAGCGCCGCGGTGAGAAGCTCTGGATTGCTGGGCTTCCTGACTTTGTCAAAGGCAAACCCGACTGGGATAAAGTGCGGCGCGAACTGGATGAGAATGCCGGGCCGGCCATACTTCTGGCGCATCGTCCTGACGCTTGGCAGTTGCCGGGAATTGAGCGAGTGTCTTTAATCCTGTCGGGCCACACTCATGGAGGACAGGTGGTCATTCCGGGATTTGGAGCGCCGTTGCGCCACAACCGTCTGCCGGGACGCTATGTGGCGGGGCGGTTGGATAAGCCGGGACATCCGGTGTTGATTACCTCGCGGGGCCTGGGCACTTCGGAGTTGCCCGTTCGGTTTGGATCCCGGCCGGAGGTTTTGTTAATCCGGCTGACGCGGGGAGACGAGATGCATTAGAGAGGATGGTCTTGCGATATGGTGAAAGTCGGAGTGATTGGCGGTACCGGCGTCTACGATCCCACATGGCTTCGGGAGGCCCAGGAACAGACGATTGACACGCCGTATGGCACGGCGCGTGTCACCGAAGGGTTCTTGGCGGATGGGGGGGATCAGGCCGTTGTGTTCATGAATCGCCACGGTCTGGGCCACTCGGTGCCCCCTCACCGCGTAAACTACCGTGCCAACCTGTGGGCCTTAAAGTCGCTGGGGGTCCAGCGGGTCGTGGCGACGGCCGCAGTGGGCTCGTTGAATGTCGCCATGGCGCCCGGTAGTATGGTGCTGGTAGACCAGTTTTTGGATTTCACCAAGAATCGGCCGGCCACCTTCTATGACGGCGGCCCCGAAGGGGTTGTGCACACCGACGTCACCGAGCCCTATTGCCCCGACAGCCGGCAGCGCTTGCTGCAGGCGGGTGAGGCCCGGGGAGTGCCTCTGGTGATGGGGGGCGTCTATGTGACAACGGAGGGCCCGCGCTTCGAAACGCCGGCCGAGATTCGAGCCTTTCGCATGTTGGGCGGCGATTTGGTGGGGATGACCGGGGTGCCGGAAGTGGTGCTGGCGCGCGAATTGGGTCTCTGCTACACATGCATTGCACTGGTGACCAACTACGCGGCTGGCATTTCCAGCACTGTGCTCACCCATCAAGAGGTCGTGGATGTCATGGGGCAGCATGTGAATCGGCTTAGAGAGGTGATGCTGGCGGGATTGCACGGATTGGGCGAAGCGTATCCCTGCTCGTGCCCGCCGGCTGAGGGGCCGATCTCGGCTCATTAAGACAGAAGGGGGAGGAGAAATTCTATGCACACGCTGAGAAATCCCCAGTTGGCGGCCGGCGGCCATGCCAAGATGGACTGGGTGACCGCGCATATGCCGGTCTTGGGGCAGATTCGTACCCGCTATCAGGAAGCGAAACCGCTGGCCGGCCAACGCGTGGCCATTTCGCTTCATTTGGAGGCCAAGACCGCGGTGTTGGCCGAGGTGCTCCATCTGGGCGGCGCCCAAGTGGCCATTACCAGCTCCAATCCGCTCACGGCGCAGGACGATGTGGCGGCCGCGTTGGCGGAGCGCGGGGTGGAGGTCCATGCGATTCGCGGTGCCAACGCGGACGAATTTGACCAGATGCACCACCGCGTATTGGACATCGAGCCCACCCTCATTATTGATGACGGCGGGGAGCTGACGGAGCGGCTGCATGGCGTTCGCGCCGACCTGGCGAAACACATAGTGGGTGGTGCTGAGGAAACGACGACCGGGGTGACGCGGCTCCGGGCACTGGCCAGCCAGGGGCACCTTAAATATCCCATGATCTTGGTCAACGACGCGGATATGAAGCATTTGTTCGACAATCGCTACGGGACCGGACAATCGACGTGGGACGGCATCATGCGCTCCACCAATTTGGTGGTGGCTGGAAAGACCGCCGTGGTCGCCGGCTACGGGTGGTGCGGCAAAGGGGTGGCGGAGCGGGCGCGGGGCTTAGGCGCCCGTGTAATTGTCACCGAAGTGAACCCGGTACGGGCCAACGAAGCTCTGATGGACGGACATCAAGTCATGCCCATGGATGAGGCCGCCCGACTGGGCGATTACTTTGTCACGGTGACCGGAAACTACGGTGTTATTCGTTCCGAGCATTTTGACGTCATGAAGGACGGGGCCATTCTGTCCAATGCCGGCCACTTTGACGTGGAAGTGGATGTGAAGGCCCTGCGGCAGACGGCGGTCCGGACGGTGCCCGGCCGGACATCCGACGTGGTCGGCTATCAACTGAGCGACGGGCGGGTCCTGTGGCTTCTGGCCGAAGGACGCTTGGTCAACTTGGCGGCCGGCGACGGGCATCCGGCCGAGATTATGGACATGACATTTGCGTTGCAGGCGCTGTCGTTGGAGCACTTGTTGAAGAGCCGCCTTGCGGCGGGGGTCTATCCGGTACCGGAGGACGTTGACCACTGGGTGGCGCAAATTCGTCTCCGCGCGCTGGGGCTGGCGATTGACCAATTGAGCGAAGCGCAGCGGGTATACATGGAGCACAGCTGACGCTTTGTGAAACCCTGAAGGAGGGACAAGCATGGCCACGAAAATCTATGCAGGTGCGGTTGTGACCATGGATGACGCCGAAAACATTTTCCGGCCCGGGGTGGTGGTCTATGATGCCACGGGGATTCTCTACGTGGGCAAGCCTGAAGGCTACACGGAGCCGGTGGAACAGGAGCTTCGCATTCCTGACGGCATCGTCCTGCCGGGACTTTTGAATGGCCACAATCACGCGGCCATGACGATGATGCGGGGATTGGCGGACGACAGTCCGTTCTTTGAATGGCTCACCCAATATGTGTGGCCGGTCGAGAGCCGCATGACCCCGGACGACATTGCCATTGGAACTTATCTGGCTTTGGCCGAAATGATCCGATCCGGTACGGTGGGCTATGCCGATATGTACTTCGCCGTGGATCGGTCGGCTGAGGCGGTGGAAAAGGCGGGCATGCGGGCCTGGATTAGCCGGGGGCTGGTGGCCCAAGGCGACCCCGGATTGGAGAAATTGGAAGAGGGTCTCGAGTTTGGGCGGCGTTGGCGGTCCCGAGCCGAGGGGCGGATCATTCCCATGCTGGGACCCCACGCGCCCTACACCTGTCCTCCGGAGTACCTGGAGCGGGTGGCGGAGAAGGCCAAGCAGGAGAACTTGGGCATTCACGTTCACTTGAGTGAATCGGCCGACGAAATGCGTCAAATGGCCGAACAGTACCAAAAGACTCCCATTCAATTGGCGTATGATGCAGGCGTGTTTGCCTCCCGTACCCTCATTGCCCACGGTGTCTTCATTGAAGAGTCGGACTTGCCGTACTTGGAGGGTCTGGTTGGCGGAGTGGTGACCTGCCCGGTCAGCAATGCCAAGCTTGGCAACGGCATTTTGCCGTACCACATGCTGCACGATGCCGGAGTGACAATCGGGCTCGGGAGCGACGGCCCCACCTCCACCAATAACTTGGACATGTTTTTGGAGATGAAGGCCATGGCCTGGATGCAAAAAGTACGTGAATCCAAGCCTGAGGCATTTCGCGCCTATGATGCGCTATGGGCCGCAACCCGAGGCACGGCCGCCGTGCTGGGACATCCGGGGGGGATATTGAAACTCGGGGCGCCCGCGGACCTTATTGTCGTGGACGGCAAGCGCGCCCACATGACCCCAGAATGGGATGTCGTAGCCAACCTCGTGTACTCCGCCCAAGGGGCCGATGTGCGGTACACCATCATTGCCGGCCGCATGGTGATGCAAGAGGGCATCATCACGACCTTTGATGAGGCGGCGGTGGTTCAGGAAGCGCGGCAGCGTGCTCAGCGGCTGATGGAGGGGTAGCGATGGCAAGTTTCACGTGGAACGACAACGTCTGTTTTGTTTGCGGGTCGGAGGTTCCGGGGCTTCATTTGGCCTTTTCTGGGGATGCGCAGGAAGTGCGTGCCGAAGCCGTCATTGAACCGTCTTATCAAGGGTTTCGCGGGGTGGTGCATGGCGGCATCTTGGCGGGCATTGTGGATGACGCCATGTGGCATGTCATCCATCAGCAGAACGGAGACTTTCCCATGACCGCCGAGTTGAAGGTGCGCTATCTGGCTCCCGTCAAGATCGGCGAGCGTCTCGTTGTGCGGGGGCGGATAGTGCGCTATCGGCACCGCCTGATGGTGGCCGAAGCGGTGATTGAAAACCACGCCGGCGATGTGTTGGTTAGCGCCGAAGGCCGGTTTATGCCCCCCCCTGAGGACCTGTCGTCCGGTGCTTGATCCGTTGGGGTTGTTTGAATACCGCGTGGTGCTGCACGTGCATTCGCGCTATTCGGACGGCAGCGAACCACCCGAAGCCATCATTGCGGAGGCTCAGCGGGCCGGTATCGACGTGCTGTGGCTCACAGACCACGATACGCGCCGCGCGGCCCAAGAGCCGGGGGCGGGGTACTATGACCACCTGCTGTTTCTCGTCGGTGCGGAGATTACTCCGCCGACGAATCATTATCTGGCACTCGGCCCGGTGCCTTTGGTGGGGGCGGACAGCCCCCTGCAGACGGTGATTGACCATGTTCGGGCATCGGGCGGACTGGGATTCATCGCCCACCCCGACGATCCGGGCAACCCGGCAGCTCGGCTGCCCTCCTATCGGTGGTCGGATCGCGCCGTGGACGGATTCACCGGCCTCGAGATATGGAACCATGTGTCGGACTGGGGACGGCAGATCCAGAGCGTTCCCCAAGGAATCCGGGCGGCGCTGCGTCCCTTTAGGGGATGGCCTGAGGCGGCTCCGGCCACTTTGGCGGCATGGGATGCGATGGGCCAAGGGCGGCGGGTGGTGGGGATCGGCGGCGCCGACGCCCATGGCCACCACGTGGGCATGTGGCCGTTTAGACTGACCATATTTCCCTATCGCGCATCGTTTCGCGCCATTCGGACCCACGTCTATACGGAAGAACCGCTAGACCGAAATTGGCGGACGGCCGAAGCGATGTTGCTGGAATCCTTGCGGTTAGGGCGGGCGGCGGTGGTCAAGCCGGCCTTGGGGGACGAACAGGGATTTCGGCAGTGGGCCGAGCATTCCCGACACGACCCAGTGGCGATGGGATCCGAGCAGCCGTATGAGCCGGGATGGCGCCTTCGCGGCCTCGCCCCCGTGCCGGTGGATTGGGAAGTGGTCCACGATGGGGCGGTCGTGCATCGCGAGCACGGCACCTTGTTGAACGTCCCCATGGGGGCGCCCGGCGTGTGGCGGACCGTGGTCCGACGGGGCCCCGGCCACGAGGTCTGGATCTATGCCAACCCTATTTACATGCGTTAGAGCGATCCGCCATACTGTTCGATAATGTGCGCGGCTTTTTCCGCGCCTTCTGCGGGTACCACGGCCGTGAGAAGCCAGGCGGCGCCTTCAATGAGTCCCGTGTGGCTGTTGGTCCAGGACGAGGACGAGGTCCATTTGTCTTGGAGTCGGTCCGTCTGGTACCCATAGCGACCCCATTCCACCAGCGGAGCGTGTGGAAGCGTACCGCCTTGGTTCCCAGGTTGAATGTTGTCGACCTGTACCACGTCGAAGCCAGCCTGACGCAAGGCGTCCTGACACTTTTTAGCGGCCTCTAAACTCTGGAAGGAGGCCAGCAAATTTTTCTCTGGCATTGCGGTCACCCTTTCTGGTGGAAGGATGCCCGGAGTCATGCGGATTCATGTAGACGGGAGGGCGGCGCGTGGGGCCATATGTGGTCTTAGACCTGGAAACCACGGGTCTTGATCCGGCGCGGGACAGTATCATCCAAGTGGCACTGCGGCACAGCGACGGCCGTGAGTGGGCCAGCTTTGTCAACCCGGGCCGTCCGGTACCTGACTTTATTCGCCAACTGACCGGGTTTGAGGCGGTCGACTTTACGCAGTATCCGACCTTTGAGACTTTAGCGCCGGATATTATCGACTTTCTAGGTGGTGCCCGGCTGGTAGGGCACAACGTGCGCTTCGACGTCTCTTTCCTGCGGCGCTTCGGGATATGGGCCGATGATCCCCTCGATACGCTGGAGTGGAGCCGGCTGGCATTTCCCACGCGCCTGCACCACGGGCTGGGGGATTGGTACGAGGAGACGCCCGACCGACATGACGCGCGAACCGACACCCGCTTAACCGAGGATTTGCTGCGCCGGATCCACGACCGCCTGGCGCAATTCTCCACCCTGTTGAAACGGGACTTGGCCCACTTTTTAGGCCCTGAGTGGGACTGGTGGGACATTCCGTGGGAAGGAGGCGGGGACCGCTCGCCTTTGTATCACCCGGAACCGGATACCTTCGAACCGATGCCGCTGGCCAGTATGCCCATTGAGGATCGAGCGCGGGAGTGGCTGGAGGCGGGCGGTGTGCTGTCGGATGAGCTGGCGGAGTTTGAAGTGCGTTCGGGACAGTTGGCCATGGCGGAGGCTGTGGAAACCGCGTTTCAGGACGGACGCGTGCTGATGGTGGAAGCAGGCACCGGCACTGGCAAGAGTCTCGCCTATTTGGCGCCAGCGATTATCCGCTCTCTCGGTCGGGGAGAACGGGTGGTGGTCGCCACGCATACCGTGGCGCTGCAGGAACAACTATGGAGCAAGGATTTGCCGCAAGCTCGCCGGGACATGCCGGTGCAGGCAGCCTTGGTCAAGGGGCGGGGCCGGTATTTGTGCCTCTATAAAGCATCCGAAGTGGTCCAAGACAGCGCCGTGCTGGGTGAGAGCCGGGAGAGACGCTGGGCCCTCGCGACGCTCTTGACCTATATCGAATGCTCCGAGGTGGGCGACGCGGAGGAGTTTCCCGTGCGATCCGACATGGGGCGGGGGCTGTGGCGCGAAGTGATGGCCGACAGCCACGCCTGCGCGGGGGCCAAGTGTCCGTTCGCGGGACCGTGCTTCATGCGCCGGGCGCGCCACAATGCGGAATCCAGCCATGTGGTGGTGGTGAACCACGCGCTGTTGGCGGCTCACATCGCTAACGGCAATATCCTTCCGCCGTTTTCGCATTTGGTGGTGGACGAGGCGCACCACTTGGCCGAGGTGTTGGAGCGGTCCTTAGGATTCCAATTGGATATCCATGACTGGCGTCGGCGCTATAAGGATGCGATGACTCCGCGCTCCGGCATGTTTGCGCGGCTCCCTAGCCCTCCGGAGATGGCGGGGGCGGTCCAGGCCATCCAAATTCGATACCAGGCGGTCGACGAGGCTCTGACCCGCATGGCGGAAGGGCTGGTGGGCCTAACGCCTGCGGGGGAATATGACCGCCGGTCGGTGCGGATTACCGGGGCGGTTTTGGACGACATGGCGGCCGCCGGCCTTCTGGAAGACGCCAATCGACTGCAGGTGCTGTTCACCGAGCTGGCGGATCAAACCGAGCTTCTTTGGCAGGACGTGGAGTCGCGCGGGGCAGCCGATGCGGCGGCTTGGCTGCGGTTTCGGCAGTGGCAGCAGGAGCTGGTCGATGAAGCCGTGGGTATGACCCAATGGAGTGTTCTTTCGGACGAACGGGTGTCGTGGTGGGAGGTTCGAACGGGGTTTGAGGGGGAGGCGCTAGCCACCTGGCGTTGGGCTCCCGTGGATATCGCCCCGCTAGTCGAGGAGCGTCTTTGGTCGGAGATCGACAGCGCCGCCCTCACATCGGCGACCCTGACGGTTCGCGGCCGATTTGACTATACCGCCCGAACATTGGGGGTGCCGGAGAGCCGCCGATCAATGCTCCGGGTGGCGTCGCCCTTCGACTATGCGTCCCAAGCCCGGCTGATTGTTCCCACGGACAGCCCTAATCCCAGCGAACCTGACTATTTGAGCGCCTTGGCGGATGCGGTGATGACGGCGGCGGCGTTTCGTCAGGGCCATATGCTGGTTCTGATGACCTCCTATCGCGCGGTCGAGGGGTTGGCGTGGCGCATTCGCGAGGCGCTGGATGCGTACCATATTAGAACGCTGGCTCAAAACATCGATGGACCAGCTCGACGTCTCGTGGCGGAATTTCGCCAAAATCCGCGGGCGGTGCTGATTGGTACTCTGACCTACTGGGAGGGTGTGGACATTCCCGGCGATGACTTGGAGGTTGTGGTCATGGGCAGACTGCCATTTCGGGCGCCTGGCGACCCACTGGAAGAGGCGAAGCAGGAACGAATGCGTGCGCAGGGGCAGTCACCATTCTACCAGCGAAGTCTGCCTGAGGCAGTGCTGCGGTTTCAGCAGGGATTTGGCCGTCTCATCCGCACCAAGACGGATCGGGGCGTGGTCATTGTGTTTGACCCGCGCGTCCACCCTGGACGGACGCGATACGCGCGCCTGTTTTTAGATTCGGTGGCGGATGTGCCCCGCATCCTGACACCCCGCTCCGCCTTGATTGACAGTTTGCAAGAATTTTGGGGGTCCGACGATGCACATTTTAATCAGCAATGACGATGGGATTCAGGCCGAGGGCATCCAAACCCTGCGGCGGATTCTGGAACCCATCGCCGAGGTATCCGTTTCCGCGCCGGACCGTCAGCGCAGCGCCAGCGGCCATGCCATCACCATGCACAAGCCGCTCTACGCCAAGCACGTTGTGTACGGACCGCAGAGCCAAGGCTGGAAGGTGAACGGCACGCCGGCGGACTGCGTGAAACTGGCGGTGGGTGAGCTGTTGCCCAGTCCTCCCGACCTCATGCTCTCGGGTATCAATCACGGCACCAACTTGGGGCGAGACGTCTTTTATTCCGGAACCGTGTCAGCGGCCATGGAAGCGATGTTCTTGGGGATTCCCGCCATCGCCCTGTCCTTGGAGGATGGCCAGCGCAACGGCTTCGAGTGGGCGGCCCGTTTCGTGCGTTGGTGGATTGAGAGCCCGGGATTTCGAATGCCTCCGCCGGGCATCGTCTATAACGTGAATTTTCCCAGTCTCTCCCGCAGCACCCCCAAGACCATGGAGATGGTGCGGCTGGGAACCCGCGAGTATGTGAACGACTTCCAACGGGCGCGGGATCCGCGCGGGCGGGAATATTTCTGGATTGCCGGGGATCGGCTGGATAATCTCGACGAGACCGATACCGACGTTGCCAAGCATCATGCTGGCGCAATTACCTTGACGCCCTTGCATATGCATTTGACCGATCATGCTTTCATCGAGCGATTGACGCAAGTTGACCTGCCGGAGGAGTTCCCCGCTCCGTCGTAACCGGGACACGGCGGGCGGCGTTGGTTCCACCAAGGAGGTGAATCAATGTTCAGACGCTTTTTCGGCTGGGTTGGGGTGCTGGCGGGATCGGCCCTTTTGACCGGGGCCGGGCACCCGCAGCGTCCCACGGCAGTCGCGGCGGCGGAGACCCGCGGGGCGTCCGCGGTTCGCATTCCTTGGGCAGGCGATCCACCGGCCGATGCATATGGCGGCGTTCTGGCTGTCCGGCCGGGCGGCGGGTTGGTTTACGCATTCGGCCACATGGTGATGCGCCGGACAAGCGCAGGCTGGGGCCGCGAAGTCTTTCCTTCGTCCGTCCAACTTCAAGATTTGGTTTTTTCGTCCGCCCACCACGGTCTAGCCTATGCCGTGACTGACAGCCCCAGTGGAGCGGTGCGGCAACTGGTGTATGCCACGCAAAACGGGGGGGCCACGTGGCGGCCGCTTGGATCGCATACATTCATGGCGGAGCCGGGGTTGAGGCCACAGGTGCTGTGGGCGAAGCAGGGATATGCGGGTACAGCGTCACTGGCATGGGCACCGCAGCCGTTGATCGGTTCCATACCGTCAGTGGTAAGTACGAACGGGATTCAATGGCACCCCCTTCAGGGTACGCCGACCGGTCTTGCCGTAACCGGTGCCGCCGCGCATGCAGGGCAGTGGTGGCTTGCCGGTCAGGTGAAGCAGGGCGGGCTAGTGGGATACATGGCCGGCACGCATTGGCACACGGCGCTTGCGACTCCGGTGCCGCTTTCCGACCTCGCTTTCGACGGTTCGTACGGCATCGCGGTGGGGGGTAAGCCGTGGATGAAGTTTTTGCCGCTTGGTACGGCCAGCCAAGTCACGTATGTGACGCGCGACGGCGGACGCCGCTGGTCTTTGGCCAATGGCACCGTGCATGCCCCGGCCAGTTTCAGCCAGGTATTCTTGGTCAACCCGAGGCAGGCGTATGCGGCAGCGGGGCAGGTCACCATGGGCGCTAATGGGCCCGGATATCAGGCCCTGTATCACACGGTCGACGCGGGCCGGCACTGGGCCAAGGTGTTGTCCGGCAATTTCGGATCGGTGGCGGTGGGCGCGCCGGGGACGGTGTCGGTCGCGTCGGCGACGGGGGTGGTATGGCAAACCCGGGACGGTGGCGTACGTTGGCAGGTGATCACCCCGGCGCTGGTGCAAGATACCTGGGTGGGCGCCTCCCCGACGCAGGCCGACGAAGCCTTTTTGCAAGTCAACACGGGTTTTTCGTCGCTGCTCTTAGAGACCACGGATGGCGGGCGTTTCTGGAAGACGATTCGGGATTTAGGCCAAGACACGCCGGTTGGGTGGTTCGGGGCGTCAAGGGGTGTACTGGAGACGGCCAACGGCCAGCTGGTGGCGGTGCGTGGCCGGACAACCTCAAGGATTCCTCAACCCCACGGCGTTCAAGTGCTGCTCGCTGTCCAGTTCTCGTCGCTCCAAGAGGGATGGCTTTTGTCTGGCAATCCCAACGGGAGCCGTTTATATCAAACCGTGGACGGCGGTCGGCACTGGCAACAGGTGTCCCTGCCGCTGGGGAATGCGTTTCAGGTGGCCGTCGCAGGGAGTCGGGTGGCTCTGCTGGGAGAGGGGAGCGACGTGGCGGTGTCCACAGACGGGGGACGCCATTGGCGCACGCAGTTCCTGCATCAGCCTGCCGCGATCTTTTCGACAGCGGCCTTTGCGGGTGGGGGGACGCTGTGGGTGTACGGAACCCGGGGAGATACCAACCAACCCATGGCGTGGCGATGGAACGGTGCCCGGTTGGTCGGGCACCCAGCAGGGCAATCGGCGCAGTCGGCGGCTTTCGGGGCCGGCGGGGCGGATTGGGCGGTGAGCCAGGGCCAGGCGCTCTACCGGTCGACGAACGGCGGTTGGTCGTGGCAGTACTTTCCGGTGAGATTTGCGCGCCCCATTGTTCTGCCGACCCCGTGATGGCGGAAGCCCGTGTCGGGGATACTAGTGCTGGGGAGGTGGCTGCAATGGCCAATGACCATCGTCCGCTCCTTCCTGAATCCGAGCGGGCACTAGACCGCCTCAAATATGAGGTGGCCGAGGACTTGGGTCTCGACGATGACATCCAGGAAAAAGGGTGGGCCAACATGACCACCCGCCAGGTGGGAAAAATCGGCGGGAACATGGTCCGTCGCCTCATCAAACGGGCGGAACGGGACCTCGCAGAGGATGAATGACAGGAACCCCGGAGCTTCGGCTCCGGGGTTTTTTCATGTTGGCAGTCATGTTTGTCTGCGGTTCCCGAATATGTTGTTCAAAGACAACCAGTGGGACAGCGGAGCGAGACCCAGAGGAGGGAGGAGTCGGCGATGAGCATTCGCGCGATTTTGGAGGGAGCGCTCATCGGTCTCGGCGTGGCGTTCATCCTGGCGTTGGCGGTAGCCATGGCCGACTATCAGCTGGCGTTGCCGGGAACAGTCCAATCGATCCTGATTTGGATAGGCGCTGGGGCCACAGCGCTTGGCGCCGGATGGGGCGCAGGACGGTTGGCTGAAACCGGTTCGTGGTTTCATGGCGCGCTAGCGGCCGTCACGTTGAACTTAGTGGCCACGGTCATTGGGGAGACTCTGAATGTGGGCAATGTCACGCATTTGTGGGCTGGACTGGGGCTGGCGGCCATGGCCGGACTCGCGGGAGGCATGCTGGGCGCCGCGATGCAGTGAATAAAATGGGAATAATTGGTGCATCCTGCCGGTGGAGGGATGCACATGTCTGGCGGCACACTGGCGCACGCCATTAGTTCGGTCTTATCCATCGCATTACTGACCAGCGGAGGATCGTCGCCCGCCAACTGGCAGGCGGGGGCCCACGGTTATACGGTCGCCGAAGTCCAGTCCCAACTCGGCGTATTAGGGTTTAACCCCGGGCCTGTCACAGGCCAGATGTCCCCTCAGTTGCTGCAGAGCGCGGACGAATATGCGTCGGCGTTCGGCGTAAAGCGCCGGGTGCCGTGGGCCCAGCAGTTGGACGCGACCATCCACGCCATGGGGACAGTTCCCACCGTCACCCAAGGAGCCCTGGTCCTGTCGGTTGAGGACGACTTGGGCAAACTGGGGTTGGACTCCGCACCGCTCACGGGCCAATCGGCGGCCCGGCTCACGGCGGCCATCAAGGCGTTTCAGCAGCAAGTGGCGCTGCCGCAAACGGGCACGCTGACCGCCCCCACGTTGGCGTCCTTGGCGCATTGGACAGCGGTGCGCGTAACCGCCTCCCACCATTGGCCGTATCAAGCGCAGCCGGGGGATTCGCTGTCCCTGTTGGCTTGGGCGGCCCAACTGCCGGCGGTCGGATTCGAGGCGGCCAATAATGAGCACGGAACATCGGTGGACCAAGGGCAGCCCATCCATTGGGCGACGAAGACAATCACCACGCCCCCCAGTCCGCCGCCCAAGAGCCCAACCAAGCCATCGTCGCTCACCCCGCCGTCGTCGCCGACTCCCGGAACCACGGCGGTGCTGGCCAATATCCGACCGGTCTCGGACCTCGTGGTCATGACGCCGGACGCGAGTCAGGTCAACAGCCTCCTGGATGCGGAGGCTGG
>JAJZBJ010000083.1 GCA_021798975.1 Bacillota bacterium
ATATACAAAAAAGGTCGGTATTATGACGATTGGATGATGGCTCTGCTGTTGGATGCGGGCAGCGGTCCCCTCCCCCCGGGACGTGCGGAAGTCGGCATGACTGTGCGCGGGAATCCCGACGCGCCGCATCGGGCGCACATGCCCGCGAACCAACTTTCACGCGATGGGGATTTGGGGGGGGCCGAGCGTGATGTTGCGCCAGGACCTTGCTAGACGCCGCTGCGCGGCGTCGGATAAGACCGCCAGTCCCTCGCCCACGACCACATCCAGGTCCGTGCTCTCGGTCGGCCCGGCCATGAGCGTCTGCTCTATGGTGATGAGCACGCGCGGCACCGAGCCGGATACAGTCGCGGTTCTCCTGCAGCAGAACCGCTGCTTCCAACAAGATTTCAACAGGTCGTCGCGCTTGCCGGGCTGGGCGGTAAATTGTCCGATGAATCCGTAATGGATAGGCACGTGCGCATCTCTCCTGCCCGGTTATTTTTTCCGGATGCAGAGGGCATGTGCAAACCCATCAGATTCCCATCGTCTCGATGATAACGGCGAATATTCTGACATTAAGGGCTTCAGCGTGGCAGCGGTGCCAACGTGTGCTTCGCGAAGGCGACCCGATTCCACAGCGCGAGGCGGCGTTGATGTGATACCGTAATTCATATCAGGGGGCTGGGATACATGCTGCACTTACGCGCGGTGGCGCTGGACCGTACGCGAATTCCGTCGGATACCGGCTATCCATTTTCTCTGCCATTCCTTCGGGCCTTCGAAGCCATTCACTTCACGACTCCCGTAACATTCTTGGTCGGTGAAAACGGAACGGGAAAATCGACGCTTCTGGCCGGGATAGCGGCCGCCATCGGCTCTATCGTGGTGGGATCGGATAGCATGGGCCAGGATCCCGGCATGGCCCCTGCGAGAGCGCTCGCCCGCTGCTTGCGGCTGCACTGGCAGGTCAGGACCCGAAAGGGGTTTTTCCTGCGCGCAGAAGACTTCATCAACTATGCCAAACAGTTGTCCAGCCTGCGTGCCGAGATGGAACAGGATCTCCGGGATGCTGACGCGGCCTACGCCCATCGTTCCGCGTATGCACGGAATCTGGCAAAGATGCCGTTCGACGGTCAACTGCGGGCCTTACGCCAGTCATATGGGGAGGGGCTGGACAAGCAGTCGCACGGCGAAAGCTTCTTCAACCTCTTTCAGGCGCGGTTTATACCGGGAGGCGTGTATCTTTTGGATGAGCCGGAGACACCGTTGTCTCCACTTAAGCAGTTGTCCCTGCTCGCCCTGTTGAAAGACATGGAGCAACAAGGAGGGCAGTTTCTCATCGCAACTCACTCGCCCATCCTCATGGCATATCCGGGTGCCACCATCCTCAGCTTTGACCACACCCCGGTGGCACCTGTTGCCTATACGGATTTGGATCATGTCAATCTCACGAGAGATTTTCTGAACAACCCTGACGCCTTTCTGCGTCACCTCTGACAGGTTCGGATCGTGGCTAGGGAGCATGCACCGGTGCGTGTAGCGAGATGGCTGGATCCCTGCACAGCAAAGACGCCGGCGGAACCGGCGTCTTTAACCCGTCAGGTCTGGTATTCCCTTCGCTATCTCCCTTGTTCGGCTGCCGTCTTGGGCTCCGCCGTGTCCGGCAGGTCCTCATCCTGATAGATGAAGCGGCCTCCGCGGAATGCGGACAAGACCGCGGATAGGAGGGTCATGGCTGCGGCAAATAAGAACACGACCCGCAGGGCATCCATGAATGGGTGGGAAATCAACTGGGGGAAGAACTGCGGACTCTCCAGCGCCGCAACCTGCTGTGCTGGCAGGTGCGAAACCAGCGCATGTCCGGCCGCTGTGGAATTAAAGATGATCTTCAGCGGATTGTAGCCCAGCAGCGCCGAGAACAACAGGCTCAGCGGCGAGGCGTGGGCGAGCCCGTGGATGAAAGCAGGAGGCAACGCGAACCGGCCCAATCCATGGGTAATCGTCTGAGGCAACCCGGCCGACAGGGAACTAATCACAATGGTGAAGAAGATGCCCATGGAGAGCATCATCCCCGCGTTCATGAAGGTCGCATTCATCCCCGAGGCTGCGCCCCGGAACCGGGCGGGTACCGCGCTCATAATGGCCGCTGTGTTTGGCGAGGCAAAAAGTCCCATTCCGGCGCCCACGACAAAGATGTAGAACGCGAACGTCCAGTAATGGAAGTCGGCTGGCAGCGTATTCAGCAAAAAGAAACCGAGGGCGCTGACCAGCATGCCCACAGTAGCCAGCCACCGAGCCCCTAAACGGTCCGACAGCCTTCCGCTAATCGGGCCAAGGGCCAGGAAACCGACCATCTGCGGAATGGTGTCAATCCCCGCCTGCAACGGCGTGTTGGCGAAGGACACACCATGCATGGGAAGCCACACCCCCTGCAGCCAAATGATCATCATAAACGACAAACCACCGCGGGCAATGGAGCCCATGAGATTGGTCGCGTTGCCGATGGCAAAGGCTCTGATTTTAAAGAGCCCGATATGAAACATGGGGTCCAAGACTTTGGATTCGATCGCCACGAACACCGCCAACAGCACCGCCCCGCCAATCAACGTGATAAGCACGAAGGGGTTCTGCCATCCCATGGGATGGGAGCCGTACGGTGTCAGGCTGTACGTGAGCCCCAGCATGACGCCCATCAGCCCTACGGCAAACGTGAGGTTGCCCCACCAGTCGATGCGCTTGGCATCGCGGGTAGTGGCTGTCTCCCGTAGTGCGATAAAGGCCCACACTGTACCAAAGAGACCGACCGGAACGTTTACCAGGAAAATGGCACGCCACCACACAACCGATAACAGTCCGCCCACAACCAGACCGATGACGCCGCCGCCTACACCGGCAATCTGGTTGAGTCCCAGCGCCAGTCCCCGCTCTTCGGCGGGAAAAGCGTCGGTCAAGATGGCCGCGCTGTTGGCGAACAAAAATGCACCCCCAATACCTTGGAGGAACCGGAATACAATGAGTTCCCATTCCCCGGCGGATGCTGTGCCGGGAGTCAGGAACAACAGAATGGATCCGACGGTAAAGACCAGGAACCCTAAGTTATACAGCTTCACGCGCCCGTACGTGTCCGATATGCGGCCGAAAGATACGAGCAAAATCGTCGTTGCCACGTTAAAGCCCATGAGGATCCAGAGGAGAAGCCCCATGTTCCCGCTGTGTTGGAGCGGGTTGACTTTAATGCCGCGAAAGATCGCCGGCAGGGAAATGATGAGGATCGTCTGGTTAATGCTGGCCATCAACACGCCCAAGGTGGTATTGGAAAGCGCGATCCATTTGTAATTGCCGCTGCGGGCGAGGCGCTCCGAGATACTGGCCATCGAAAAGACTTCCTCCCTAAATTCGGATTGCTTGATTGCGGCATTGTGCTCTGACAACGGGCTCGGGCGTCCGGACCATAAAGAGGCCGCGCTTCGGGGGCCGCGGGATAACGAACCCAGGACTCTGGCACGAAGCGGATAGGCGTTCCGTAGTCCACGGGCCGGCATACCTCCCAGCCCGTGCCTTGTTCAACCCGTTGTCACAACAGTTGTCGCCGCGACAATCATTTAATAATCATACACCATTTCACAGAGGATCGGAGCAGAAACGTTAAAAAAATCACCCGCCCCGATTTTTTGGCAGATGATAAAACGGTGTGCCGATTCGGCATTTCCGCATAAAAGCATCCGGCGGCCCTTGACGTCCCTCACGGGAGATTCCGGGCGCTGAGGCTGTCTCACGGGCTGATGTGGCCAGGCATCCCGTGACCTATTCGAGACCCAAGGCTAGGGCCCATGCGCGGGGGTCGAAACCCTGATGGATCTCTTGGGCATCGATCACCAGTACAGGAGTTCCATGAACACTGCGGTGGTGATACATTAGGTCGGTCATGTATTCGGGATGGGCCAATACGTCCCGGCGTTCATACCGGATGCCGTGATCCTCGAGGAAGTCCATGGCACTTTCGCAGGTGCCGCAGTATGGAGTGAAGTATAGGGCAATCTGGTGTTGCATTGGCGGCAATCCTCCTCCCTGGTTTTGGATCTAGTCGTTCCTCGGAAGTCGACCCGATATGCAGCGGATACACCGCCCGGCTTACGCCTGGGGTCTCGCCCAGCCGCACAAGGTTCCACCCACCATGCCTGCCATGCTGGCCATCATAATGGGCATCATGGCTGCTGAGTCGCACAAAAGCCGCACGAGAATGCCGCCCAAGAGACCGCCTGCTGTCCCCCCCACCATGCATCCCATGGTCCAGTCAGGCCGGCCGGCCGCCCCGGCCCGCGAGACGAGCCACGGCACGACAATGGGCATCACTAAGGCGACCACTACACAGGCCACTTCATGATTGGGCAACAGGCACCAGGCCGCCAGGACGCACGGGGCGGCCACCGCCAGGGACGGCAGCACCCCGGGTCGCAGGCTCACCTTGTGCCGCATGAGACCGCCTCCTTGGTGTCGTCCCGACACCATATGCGGCCGGGAGCGTGCTCATGCCAGACCCCCTTCCTCCGGGGCCCACAAGTCGCTACAATGCGCTGAGGAGGCTGAGCCATGGAGAAAACCGTGATTGTATACCACCAGCCGGGATGACACGCGTGTCAGGACGAGATGGCGTGGCTGTCTCAACAGGGTGTGCCGTTCGAAGCCCGTGATGTAATTGAGAACACCGACTGGCTGGACGAGCTGATGGAACTGGGAGGCCGTGCGACTCCGGTTACCCTCATTACATGGTCGGGAGGACGCGAGGTAGTGCTGGGATTTGATCGGGAGAAGCTTTGGGAACTGCTGATCCCCTAGGCGCGGGCTTCTGTCCCTAGCCAAGAAAAGTCCGCAGCGCACGGGCCACCTGCTCGCGCTCCGACTCACTGAGACGGGGATGGATCGGTACGGAGAGGACCTCATGGGCTAGTGCGCGGGCGTGCGGATAGTCTCCCCGGAAGCGCCGGGCGAAGACCGGTTGGTCTGGAACGATGGCGGGATAATAGATGCCGTGGCCCACACCCCGACGGGTTAACCAGTCGGCCAGATGCTCGCGCTGGTCGATGCGCAGCGTGAACTGGTGAAAGACGGAATCCGGGGTATTCACAACCGGCACGCGGGTCCCGACAGCATCGAGGAGATAGCGGGCATTGAGAGCCCGCTGCCGGTTGCCCTCCTCGAGTGCTGCCAAAGCATGCAGTCCGATCGCGCCTTGGATTTCCATCATGCGGAAATTGAGACCAAACGCCACGTGGTGATAACGAGTCGAGCTGCCATGATTGACAAAGAGCGCGCAACGCTCGGCTATTTCGGCGTGGTGTGTAGTCACCATTCCCCCTTCCCCAACGGCAAGATTTTTCGTGGCATAGAAAGAAAATGCCGCCGCATCCCCCACACTTCCGGCCGGGCCAGCATCGGTGACGGCCCCATGAGCCTGCGCGCAATCCTCCACCAATTTCACCCCCTGAGCCCGGCAGAGGGCGCGAAGGGCACGGAGTTGCATGGGGTTCCCGTACAGGTGCACCGCCAGGACCGCCTTCGGATTGACGGTCTCGACCAGCTCAGCCACTAAATCTGCCTGCATATTGCCGGAGTCCAAGTCGACGTCGCAAAACACGGGCTCGGCGCCCAGCGCTAAAATGCTGTTTACGCTCGCGATAAAGGTGAAGGGCGAGGTCAGGACACGATCTCCGGGACGCACCCCCACACTGTATAAGGCTGCCACGAGGGCGGTGGTGCCGTTGGTGGTCGCGATGCCCCATCGACACCCCACCCGGCTCGCCCACGCGGTCTCGAAAGCGGCCACCCGGGGACCTGCGCTCAACCGTCCCGACCTCAGGATTGCCTCCACCTCATCGATGGCCGCGTCGGAAATGTACGGAACTGCGATAGGAATCATGGGTGTCTCCTTTCCTCCCCAGATGCATGGGTGCCCGACCACGGGGACCGACCCGTCGATAAGATCCGTGCCGGAACCCCCGCCACCACCGTGTGCGGCATCACGTCGCGAGTGACCACGGCGCCTGCCCCTACCAGGGCGCCCTCGCCAATCGTGACACCAGCCACGATCACGGCGCCGGTGCCAATCGCAGCACCATTGCCCACCGCCGTGGGGAGAAGCGTCCAGTCCTCCGGCCCGGCTAGCTCGCCTTGGCCATTCAAGGCCGCGGGATATTTGTCGTTGGTGAACAACACGCCATGGCCCACAAACACCCCATCGCCGATGCGCACGCCGTTGCAAATGTATGTGTGGGACGAAATTTTGCATCGTCGGCCGATGACCACCCCGCGTCCGATTTCCGCAAACGCGCCAATGCGGGTGTGCTCGCCAATCGTGCAACCGAATAGATTCACGAAAGGGGCCAAGTATACGCTCGATCCCAGGACGACGTCGTCCGCGACGCACCTTATCGGCGCATCCCGCCATCCCCTCTCAAACTCGTCAGTCGACATGGTCCATCCCTCCCAAACTCGATTCGGCGCGGGTCAGAAGCTCCATGGTGGGGAGCCATGACATTGCGTCGGTGGCGCGGCCTGCCTCGGACCGGATGGCCTCCAGAAAGCATTGCAGTTCGCGGGCGAGCGGCTGGCTGGGTGGCCGCGAGGGACTCTGCATGGAGAGACGCGCGGAGCGGCCTGTTTGGGGATCCAACTCGAATGCTTGCACGCGCTGATTGGGGCTGACTTCATCGACGACCACTGTCCGATCGGTCCCCCCTACCACCCACCGCCGTGTCTTAACGGGATAGCGCCAACTAACCCAGGCATGCCCGCTGGCCCCAGAGGCCGTCCTTAGCAGGATGTGGCAAGTGTCGAGGCAACGGCTGGGCTGCGCCAATCCCCACGTCATTACGTCGATAACGGGCTCGGGGAATAGAGACGCAAACATCGCCAATGGATGCGGCGCCAAATCCCAGAGGACATTGGTGTCAGACCGCACCTGGCCCACGTTGCCGTAATAGGCCTCGAAGTACAGGAGGCGTCCAAGCTCCCCCCGGTCTGCGAGCGCGCGGACGGCCTCAAACTCAGGGGTAAACAAGGCCGTGTGGCCGACCATGAATACCAGGGCCTGGTCCTGGGCTATGCGATCGAGCATCCGGGCTTCGTCCCATCGGGTGGTCGCGGGTTTTTCTACCAACACATGTTTTCCCGCCAAGAGGCATCGACGGGCTAGTGAGAAGTGTGTGGAAGCCGGGGTGGCTAGGATCACCGCTTTGAGGGCGGGGTCGCTTAAGAGGTCATTGAGCGATTCTATAACCCGAATGTCGGAATGGCGCTGCACGAGCGCGGCTCGTGCCTGATCGCTGGGGTCCAATCCTACAACCTGTTCGATGTCTGGAGACTCCTTCAGAGTTCTCACCCAATTGGTGCCCCAGTATCCTAGTCCAATGACGGCAACCCGCACTTTGAGACCCTCCTGACGTCGCTGGAATATCTTATTCAGTGCGGAAAAATATGGTTCACTCCGGACGACCGCGAACTGTCGCCGTGACTGGCACGCGGGGCGGCCCCCATCCATACCCTAGCCATAGCAGTGGCAGGTTTAGTGAAAGGACCGGGTCCGCTTCATGATCTTGTTTTGGGAAGACCACGAGGTATATCGCGCCGGCTTGCCCCCCGCCTTGGAGCGGCTTGGCGAAGAGGTCTGGATTCCATCTCGGGAAGAACGCGGGCCCGCTCTGGCACCGCTCTTGGCCCAACGAAGGCCGGATCTGATATTGAGCATGGGCTGGACTGGTTGGTCTGCGGATTTGCCCGGACTGGCGGCGATTCGCGAATACTCGCGGGCCCACCCAGACACAGTCCACATCTACTGGTCGACCGAGGATCCCATCCACACCGACGTGTGGGTGATTCCCCATGTGGAGTTTGTTCAGCCCGACTTGGTACTCACCATCGCCCCCAGCTCGGTTGAGACCTTTCGCCGGTTGGGATATGCGGCCGCTGAACTGCCCTTTGCCGCTATCATGGTGAGGCCGCCACAGAGACCGGTTCAGCCGAGCGTGGACCTTGCGCTGGTGGCCACGCTGTATGGGGGAGCGGCCGGAAAATTGCGGAACCTCGGTCTGGCCCGGCTTCTTGAGCCGCTGATTGGACAGCCATGGACCGTTGGCGTTTGGGGACAGGGATGGCAGGACTCCCGCCGATATTTGGGCTTTCAAGTCCCGTCCCAATGGCTGCATCCTCCGCTGGGGTTCGGGTCCGTGCCGGGCATGTATCAGATGGCGCGGGTCGTATTGGGCCCCCAGAACGATCCCAACCAGTTAACCAGCCGCACATTCGAGGCGCTGGGCAGCGGCGGCGGGGTCTTGCTCACCCTGCGCACCCCGGGGGTGTCCCGTTTCTTCACGGAAGGGCGCCACGTGCTCACGACAGGGTCTCCGGAAGAGACGGTCCGGGTGCTGAGGCGATATCTGCGCGACGACCGCTCTCGGAACCTGATTAGCGCACAAGGCCGCCATGCTGTGGCCGAGCGCCACACCTACGATCATCGCGCCGCAGACATCCTAACCTGGGCCGCCCGTGTTCGCCTTCACAAACAGGGTCTTGGCCAGAGGTTGCGGCAACGTGTCTGGATACAGCGGATACCCGTATCCCCCAGCCACGAGGCGGCCGGGATGAGTGCCCGAATCCTTCATCTCAGGTTTGCGCTGCCCGCCCCCATCCCCGGTGCGCGGGTGACGGCGGCTCGGCTCCGCTGCTTCGCGGAATCGACGCCGGAATCGGGAGCCGTGCTCTGCCAAGACGAGCAAAACACCCTGCTTGATGTGGCCAGCGTGGCCGCGGATGCGTCGGCACCTTACCCTTTCACAGAAAACTGGGTCTCGTTCGATGTCACGGAGCGGGTTCGAGGGCGCTCCGAGACGCTGCAAGTGGCGCTGGTGCCTGCACGCCGCACCCGCGTGTCATGGTTCGTTCCGGGGTCGAACTCGGCACGGGAAATGGTCCGGTACCGCGCGGAATCCTTTTACCCGCGGCTGGAACTGACATGGGATTGCCGTCCACAGGACCCTGACAGACAAGACCCGTGGTTTGATGACTGAGAGGTGAGCGGTTATGGCCGTAACGCTGTCGATCTTAATCCCGGCCGTCCCGGAACGCATGGCGATGCTGGGGGAACTAACCGCGTTCTTGGGCCGGCAAGCCCGCGGGATGCCGGTGGAAATCCTAGCCCTGCTGGACAACCGCCAACGTACTACGGGTCTGAAGCAGAATGGCTTGGTAGCCCTGGCCCAAGGGCATTATGTCGCGTTCGTCGATGATGACGACTGGGTGGCGGATACGTATGTGGCCGACCTTGTGCAGGCTATTGACGACAATCCCGGAGCGGGATCGGTGGTCTTCGATGTCGCGTTGTATCTCTATGGCAAGTTCTCGAAAATCTTCCGCTACGGACAAGAGTTCCTCTGGGAAGAACGCGATGGCTGCATATACCGGGAACCCGGACCGCTCATGTGCTGGTCCCGCGATATCATGCGGCGCTACCCCTTCCCCGACCAAACCATTGACGAAGACTCGGTGTGGATTCAACGAGGCCCATGGAAATTCGAAGCCGTACCGCAGGTGCGTATCCCGCGTGTCCTCTATTTTTATCGGGCGGTGCCGGGGCATTCCTAATCCACTGACTCGAAATGAACCCGAAAGGTGCGCTATGCTAGGGGAAGACTGACGGGTGTCCCGAGATTATCCGTTGAGCCGCTTCAGCGCGGCCCGCACGGGGCACGCTGTGGAGGGAGTGATGGGATGCGCTTTATCGGTATTTGGTTTACGGTGGGGGCCCTGGTGATCGCCGGCATATTCGGCGGATGGTCTATGCACGCCTATGCGGGATGCGCCGCAGTGCCCACAGGCGCGAACTGCTTGTATGACCGGCACATGTTCTCCATCGCGCTTCTGGTGTTCCTGGCCGCCCTAGCGGGCATCGGGGCGTATCTAACCACGAAGCCTCATCAAGCCTAAGCAAGCTGTGAGCGCAGGGGATCGGCAGACCGCCGATCCCCTGCGTCATGCCCCGACCAGCTATCAGAGGCCTTCAACAATCTGCTGCAGATGATGCAGACAGGTGTCCCGCCACTGGGAGGACCGCGCGATGTACAGGAGATCCGCTGAGACCTCCGCTATGGGCCAATAGGACCAAAACGCGGGGCCGGGATCGCCCTCTTCGACGTAACCCTTCAGAACCTGCTGGCGGTCACTGGGATCCGGCCAACGCGCTAAATCGTCGGCCGGGTTTCCAATGTAGGCGTCGCCAAAGTCGATTAGTCCGGTGAACAACCCGGTGTCGGGGTCCAGGAAGGTGTGTGTGGGCCCTGGGTTACTGTGCACGGCCACGCCCAGGGGCTCCGGCGGGACGCGCCGAATAGCTTTCTCGATCAGTTCGGTCACAGACCATGCCCAGGGCCATGCGAGCTCGTGCTTCGCCATAGCCTCGGCATAGGCGTGGTACTCGTCTGGGATCGCGGCCTCCAGATCCGCATAGGTATACTCCTCGGGAAAGAGTCCTGATTCCCTGAGCGGCTGCTGGGGTACGCCGTGGATCTTCCGCAGAGTACGACCCAGAGCTTGCAGCATGTCCGCACGGCGGGCGTTGGCGACCGTGCTGCGCACCACTGCGTCTCCAGCCATCCGGGTCATGAGGGTATACTCGACCCCGTCCTCGCGGCCGTGCCCCAGCACACGGGGAATGGATATCTCAGGGGCGCTCTCCGCCAGATGCCGCAGGAACTTCACTTCCTTCGCCAGACTGGTCCATGACCTAAGTTGGGGCGGCCGCTGAACCTTCATCACCAATGCACCATCAATGAAGTAGACCCGCGCCTCTCCGCCAGATTCGTCCACGCCGGTAACCGTCCGGGCATGGGGCTCGTGCCGCCGGGCCAAGGCCAATATCTGCTCATCTGGCAAAATGGGGTCCGGCGCGTTGGGCTGATAGTATTCCCGAATAATCGTTTGAAGGACCTCCTTCGTCATAGCAGGGCGACGGACTCACCCCGCTAAAATTTGTGCGATCCAGTGGCCTCCGACTGCGATCGCTGTTACCGACCATAGCATACCGGCTACGGTGGTCCAAAAGGTCAAGCGGGGATTAAACCCCAGACTCTCCCCTGCCGCAATGGCGACATAGGCGCCGATGAAGGACGACAGAAGCACAAAGACCACGGGACCCCAGCGGCTGTACCGCTGCACGCGCTGGTGAGCGTGGGAGACGTGCTTTTGGGCCCATGGCCAGGCCTGTATGACAAGGTCTACGCCTAGGGTGAGAAATGGCATAGGCGCGAGATTGGCCAGCACGCTGATGATGGCGCCCGGCACCGTGGGATAGCGCATGGCCGCAGCGGCCACAGCAGCCGGCTGAGCCTCCAAGGTGAGGGCCGTACCGATCAAGGAGGCCGTCTGCACAGGTCGGTGCAGGTGGTATCCCAGCAGCAGTGCCGCCATGAGAGCGGCCATTCCCGTTCCGATGGCCAGTCCCCACGCTGCCGGGGTGATTCGGCGCTTAAGGTCCCCCATGGGAATCGCCTCTAAGACGGATCGATGGCCGCTTAACGTCCATCCGGGTTACGGTGACGAATGCGACCAGAATCACGATGGCTGCGGCCAGAATCATCGCGACTGGCGCGTGGCCATATCCTAGTCCGCCAATGATCTGCGGCATGCCGAACCAGTCGGCGAACGACGCGCCCAAAGGCCGTGTGAGCACGTATGCAATCCAGAAGGCCAAGACGGCATTCATTCGCACTCGGAAGTAGAGGACGCCAGGGATGGCGAACAGGGCGGCAAACAGCAGACCGGACAGGAGGTATCCGAGGTGCAGCGTGGCGGCCGTCATGTCTCCGGCGGCCGTGCCCATGGCGAAGGTGCTGAGAACCGCCGCCCAGTAGAACATCTCACGCCGTCTCGTGTAGATACTGTGAATGGAGAGCGTACCTTCGGCCGCCCACCACAGAAAGAAAACGGCAGCCAAGATGATGGCGAAGGTTACCGTGGAATAGAGGTATGGCACGCCCAGCACCACATGCGTCGCGTCAGCGGCCATGGTGCCGAACACGGCCACCATGGCCACGGCAAACCAGTAGGTTGGGGCGGCATAGCGTCGCGACCGGAACTGGAGGAGGATGGCCATGGCAAACACCGCGGCTCCCATCACGACCGCCAAGTACGGGTTCATGTGGTGAACCAGAAAGTCGGAGAGAGCCTCCCCCATGGCGGTGGTGAGCAACTTAATCATCCAGAAATATACGGTAATTTTCTCGGGAACTTTAGCGACACGGCGTCGGCCCCTCGCTTGTACGGATTGCGCGTCGCGCATATCTTGGCATCGTCACCTTCCATCGGTAGTCTGAGCCCAACCGCGCCCCGCGCTGAGCCCAGATCGCCCGCGGGTGTGGGGCACCGGCCTGCCGCACCCCTCCCGCCGGGCCGGATGCACCGTGACGCGATGAGGAGCCGCCCGGGTGCGCGGCTCCTCTTAGGATTGCTTGGGACGACCCACTACATTCCGTGACTCGGTCCGCGGCTTGGCAGGGTCCGGGGCCGTTTGAAGGACATCTTGATCGGCAGTAAGCCGGCCTCCGACAAAAATGGACCGATAATTGGCATCACCAGGGCACCCAAAATCAGGGACGGCAAGACTGCCAGAACCAACATCAGGTAGAACGCTTGCACACCATTTCCCCCCTCAAACTGGAGCATTCAACAGTGCTTCTAGAGTATCATATTTTGACGCGGCGGGCTCATCCCATGTGCTACCACAGAAACAGGGCTGCAAGAAAGAGCGCGGCGCTGACAAGAACAATGGCAGGATGATAGGTGGACGCCATAGTGCGGAGGTGCCCCTCGCGGCCGGGGGCCGGCGGGGAATGGTGCATGCTGGACGGCGCGGTTGCCGGACGGTGCATGCGCCGGGCGGCCGGACCTATCGCAGGCGGGGTCGTGGACATCAGCCCATCCTTCACGTGTCGTGCAACCAGCCACCAATTAATCGGATAGGCAACCAGGGCGCCCGCCGTCAGGGCTACCGACATCATGAGCCAGAAGAACGGATTGCCTGGTTTCCGGATTCGGGCGCCATACGCATCCAAAGCACCATCACCACCGCCATTCCCGCCATGTCCTTCACAACGAGTGACTGAAACACCAGCCATCCCGCCAAAAACCGCCCCATACTCCACCAGCAGGCCGAACGTCATGGGCATGCGGGCCCCAGTCGCCACGGCCGCCGCGCCGACAATGCCCACACTATCGCCGGCTACGCAATGAAAGGTGGAACCCAGCGACGGCTTCCACAACGGGCGGATGTACTCCCTGTGGGTGCCGGGCAGGGGCTCCCGCACCGTCAACACGTAGAGTACGGCCCCGAGCGGACCGGTGAAGGCGGTCACCAACAGGAACCCGAAGTGCATAGTGGTATCGATCGGGGCATGCCGCCAGTCCGCCAGCACGAACAGGGCGGATA
>JAJZBJ010000084.1 GCA_021798975.1 Bacillota bacterium
CCACGTATATGGCTCGTCCTGCTGAGGTGACACGCAAGTGGTTTGTAATTGACGCGGCGGGGTTGCCTTTGGGCCGAGTAGCCACGGCGGCGGCCATGCTTCTGCGTGGAAAACACAAGCCGATTTATACTCCGCATATTGATACCGGTGATTATGTGATCATCGTGAATGCGGATAAAGCCGTGTTGACCGGTCGGAAGCTGGACCAAAAGATTTATTTCCGTCATTCGGGTTACGAGGGTGGCTTGAAGCGCACCGTGTATCGTCAGCTCATGGCTAAGAAGCCGGAGTTCGCCGTCGAGAAGGCGGTGCGGGGCATGTTGCCGCACAATCGTCTGGGTCGCGCAATGTTTAAGAAACTCAAAGTGTACCGAGGATCTGAGCATCCGCATTCAGCCCAAGTTCCGGAGCAGTGGGAGGTTATTGGCTAATGGCAGTAGCACAGTTCTGGGGTACTGGCCGCCGCAAGAATGCCGTTGCACGGGTGCGTTTGCTTCCCGGCACAGGCAAGATTCGGATTAACGGCCGCGAGTTTGAAGATTACTTCCCGGTTCTCACGTTGCGGACCGCGATTGTCGGACCGTTGAAGACCGCCGATGTCGAAGGTCGTTTTGACGTGTTGGTTCGGGTCGAAGGCGGCGGATTGGCCGGGCAAGCAGGCGCCGTTCGCCACGGAATCGCTCGGGCGCTGTTGGGCGTAGACCCCAACTTCCGTCATGGCCTGAAGCAGCGGGGATTCTTGACACGGGATGCCCGGGTCAAAGAGCGCCGCAAGTACGGTCTGAAGAAGGCCCGCAAGGCTCCGCAGTTCTCCAAGCGTTAATTGTGGAAGGCCCCTTTCGAGGGGCTTTTTCTTGTTTGCGGCGCTGATTTGTGACGCACGCCTGGCCATTTCGGTAGACTGGACATGAGGAGGAGGATATTCACGGCGAACCAGATTCCACGAGGCTCGGGCAACACGGAGGGAGTTGGGCTCCTGCGCGACTTTCTGGCGCGGATTCGTTGGCGGCTGACCCCGGGACGAGCCGTGCGGGCGATACTGGCGGTGACCATTATCCTGGCCGGTGGTGCGATGGTGTTTCATTGGACGCAGCATGTCGGCTATTTCACCGCGCTTTATTGGGTCATCACGACCGTTAGTACGGTGGGCTATGGGGACGTGGTGCCGCACACCCGTCCTGCCCGTATCGTGGCCATGATAGTGATGGTGGTCGCAGTTCCCGTCATGGGATTGTTGCTGGCGGACGCGGCGTCAGGATTGGTGGAAGGACGATTGAGGAGGGTGCTGGGGATGAGCACGCGCACGATGCCGAAGGACTATATGCTGGTGCTGGGATGGACAATGCCGGCCCGCATTGCGGTGACGGACTTGCTGGCGCGAGGGCGCCATGTCCTGGTCATTGCGAATGTGGATGGTCTGGGTATGGACCATCCACACTTGCAGTTTTTGCACGGCGATCCGGCCGATGAAGCCACCTTGCAACGGGTGCGCCCAGATGAGGCGCACGCGGCTATTCTCTGTCACGACCACGATGGCGACATTCTCATTGCCGCTTTAGCGCTGCACCACATCGCTCCTCAGCTCCCCATTACGGCGGTTCCTTCCCGCTCCAATACTGCGCAAGCCATGGCCGACTTAGGATTGTTGGCTAGCTTCCCGAGCAACGATTTGATGGGCCACGTGCTGGCGCGAGCCGCTCAGGCGCCTCATGCCGGCCCACTCATTTGGCAGTTGGTGCGGGACGAACATCATCGAATACAAGAGGAAGTCCCGGAGGCGGGAGAAATTGGACAAACCATGGAATCGGTGCGCTCGTCCCGGGCTCTGCGCGGGCAACTGGTCTTCGGCGTGCTTGATGGGGACCAAGTGGACTTTGCTTTGTCCGGTCAGCAGTTAACGAAAGACCATCGAATTATTGTGCTGGTGCCGTCCTAACCCGAACACAAGCCGCGAACTTTTTGCGTTGTCCCCACGCCTCGCATGCACCGCAACGTGCTATACTTCGGAAATTAGATGGATAGGGATACGACACCCAGGAGATGACAAGTGTGACAGGTGCATCGGGTAAAAACTGGCGGATTCCCGGCTTGGGTGAAATCCCCGCAGCCGGGCTCGTGCATCTGTTGGTTGTTTATATTGTTTGGGGCAGTACATATTTGGCGATTCGGATTGCGGTAAAGGGGCCGCATGGCTTTCCCCCGTTCATGCTGGGGGCGGGTCGGATGCTTTTGGGAGGCGGCCTCCTCTTGCTGTGGCTGCTGCTCTCGAAAAAGCCGCTGCGGCTGAAACGGGAAGAGTGGCTGTGGGCCGCGGTGTCGGGCGTATTGCTGTGGACCGGCGGCAATGGCATGGTGATGTTCGCGGAACGTTACCAGGCGTCCGGGTACTCGGCGCTGGTGATGGGCATGGTACCGATTTGGGTGGCTTTGGTGGAATTGGTGCGAACGAAGAAGGCGCCGCTATTGCTATGGGTGGGTTTAGGGGTCGGGTTGCTGGGCTTGGTCATTTTAACCCTGCCCGGCTTTCGCGGGTCAGCGGCCGGTGCCGAGGGGATTATCTCCTTGGTGGTGGCTTCGCTGGCCTGGGCCTCCGGCTTAATCTTGCAGCGGGCCAAACTCCCTCATCCTGATCCGGTCACCAGTTCCGCGTGGCAACAGTTATTTGGCGGCGGCGGCTTTCTCATCGTCGCGTTGGCGACAGGCGAGCCGTTTCCGCATCCTGGGGCCGCCGCGTTGGCGGGTTTCGGGTATTTGGTGGTGGTGGGGTCGCTGATTGCGTTTACGTCGTTCATCATGGCCACGCGCCTGTTGCCGATTACGTTGGTGACGACCTACTCGTATGTGAATCCGTTGGTTGCCGTTTTGCTGGGCTCGTTGGTGTTGGGTGAATCGGTGTCGCCGTCAACGGTGATAGGCGGACTGCTCCTGCTGGTGGGGGTGGCCGGCGTGATTATGGGGAACCGTCCCCAGCGCGCGGGCGGGCCGCCGCTTGCCCCGTGGGACAAGGCGGTCCACGAGGTTAACTGATGAAGTGCGGCGGGCAGATCCCGGCGTCTCGCGTGCCGGCCACTTGCGGCAGGAGGGTCTGATCCCAGACGGTCCGACTCAGGACAGATTCTACCAGTCGGGTGTCTCGGTCTTCAGGCAACCGATGGCGGCCCTGTTGAAGCCAGTCTTCGGCTTCCCGGCGTGTGTCCGCGTGGCATGCCAGCCAGAGAGCCAGGCGCCCCTTTAAGGGATTCTCCCACGTTGATAGTCGGTTCCACAGCTCCTCGGCCCAGTCGCGCCGATTGGTGCGCCATACGGCGTGCAGGGCGATGGCGACGGCTTGTTCGAGTTCAGAATCGGGCGGATCCTTGACGAGTTCGGAGAGGTTCTGCATAACCCGCTCGAATCCCTCGGCTTCCCGGCCCAATAACACCAAGCCGCGGGCCAGGTCGACCTCGAGCCGGCGGTGGGGACGATCCCACGTCAGCGCATCCAGACGGGCGGCTGTGTCTTCGGCCAGCCTTGCCGCTTCGGGAGAACGCTGGATGTGCGCCCAGGCGTTGACGAGGCGGACTGCGATGGCCAGTGAGCGCGGCGTTCCGGAGTCCGGTTGGCGCTCGCGGGACTCTTGATAGAGTGTGGCGGCCGAGGACCAGGCGCCTAGGCTGGCCCAGAAATCACCATAGCGGCATAGGGCCGAGGCGGCCAAATCATCCGAGACCGATTCCATCCGGGCTATCTCTACGCTGTGCTGGAACCGGGCCACCGCTTGATGGTACACGCCGGCATCGGCGTAGGCTTGGCCCAACACGGACGCCGCGTCGATGACCAGCTCCGGCTGGTCCTGGATGCCGGGGGTCTCCAGTGCCTGGGTGAGGTGCTCAATGGCCTCCGGAATTCGGTGGCGGGTCATTTCCAGACGACCCATTTCCACGGCGATGGTGGCGAGGATGTCATCCCGTCCCATGCGCTCCGCCAAATGCTGGCCCTCTTCCAGACCAACCATCGCTTCGTCTAACCGATGGCTGGCCCACAGGGCGCGGGCCGCCTTTAATAGAACGTCGACGGTGCGGAGGTCATCGTCATTGTCGAGAAAATATCCCAAGGGCTTGCCGAGCCGTTGGGCCATAACCTTAAGGGCGTTCCGGGATGGTCGGATGCGGCCCAGCTCTACTTGGCTCACATAGCTCTTAGTTAGTTCGGGACCTGCCAATTGTTCTTGGGTTAAACCCAATTTTTTACGCAAGTCGCGAATTTTGTCCCCAACCACCTGAACCCCTCCTGCATAAAATGTATCATAAGTACAATGGCATTTGACAGAGGTCGATACGATACCCAATACGGATGGGCGAGCGGCGTATTGAGGCCGGGAACGAGCCTTCCACCGCAGGCCCGGAGGTTCCAGACGACGTTAGCGATTCCGGAATGATTTTTGGGACTGGCTCATACCCCTCATACAGAAGAAAGAGGGGGATGGCATGCGGCGGGGCGTCAATTGGTCGGCACGGGCGGTGGCCGTTTTAGCGGGGGCATTGCTGGTCGGGGGATTTGGGCTGACAGGCCGCGCTTTGAGCCAGCCCCAGAAGGAAGGAGCTCAGCTGCCGCCTTTAATCGGCGATTTGCTGCGAGGGCGGACCGTGGTGATTGACCCCGGCCATGGCGGATATGACCCCGGGGCCCGGGGGATGCGGTCGATCGAGGCCAAAATTAACCTCGAAGTTGCCTTGAAGCTCCGTACCTGGTTTCAGATGGCCGGGGCGCGCGTCCTTATGACCTGGTCGCGGCCGGGGGAAATTCCTGCGAACCGCAAGTATCGTGTCCGCCAGCGTATGGATTGGATTAATGCGCAAGGGGCCGACCTTCTGATTGATATCCACTGCAATTCCGGGGCCTCCTCCTATCGCGGGCCGCAAACCTTTTATTGGGACGGGGCGGCCAGTTACCACCTGGCCAGCGATGTACAAGATGAACTGCGCTACTTCACCAGCACCAGGCGGGACGTAAAACGCATCGACCAATACGTACTGCGCTATGCCAAGATGCCGGCCGTCAACGTGGAGGTCGGATTCATTACCAACTCTCAGGAGGAGCATCGACTGATGACCCCCGCCTACCAGGAGGACTTGACCTGGTACATCTTTATTGGAACCGAGCGCTGGCTTCTGAAAGGGCGCTGGCCGGCCAACCTGCTGGAGTCACCCCCGCCCACCGACCTCTTGGTCCGCGACTAAGAGAGATACCGGGCGCCTTCGGGTTATAATGGTGTCAGAACGGGAAAGGAGCTCGCTATGACACCAAAAAACATCAGCATCATCGGCGTTCCTCTCGATTATGGGGCCGACCGCCGCGGCGTGGACATGGGTCCAAGCGCCATCCGCTACGCCGGACTGCACGAAAAACTGCGTCAGGTGGGCCACACGGTGGCCGATTTGGGCAATCTGACCGTGCCGGTGCCGGAAAGCCGTCCCGCCAGCGACAGCCGGCTTAAATACTTGGACGAGATTGTGAAAGTGAACCGCACCTTGGCACGTACCGTGGAGAAAGTCTTGAAAGAGGGGCAGTATCCTCTGGTATTGGGCGGCGACCACGCCATTGCCATGGGCACCATTGCCGGCCTGTTGCGGGTTCGGCCCAAGATGGGGCTGCTGTGGTTCGATGCGCACGGCGACTTTAACACAGAAGACACATCGCCATCAGGGAATATTCACGGCATGCCGGTAGCGGTGGCTGCGGGTCTCAGCCGCACCGAATTGGCGTCGCCCTTCAAAGGAACATATCTCGATACCGCTAAAATTGTCTACGTGGGCGTTCGCACCCTCGATCCCGACGAAGCGGAAGCGCTCCGTCAGAGCAACGCGACCGTTTTCTCCATGCACGAAATTGACCGCTACGGCATGCGCGAAGTCATGCGGCGTGCGATCGACATCGTCACGGATGGGACCGACGGAGTGCATTTAAGCTTCGACATCGATGCGCTCGACCCGATCTATGCCCCAGGTTCGGGCACCCCATACAGTGGAGGTCTGACCGACCGCGAGGCGCATTTGGCGCTGGAACTGTTGGCGGAGGCCGACGTCTTGACATCCATGGAGATGGTGGAAGTGAACCCCATTTTGGATGAGCATAACCGAACCGGAGAACTAGCGGCCAATCTGATTGCGTCGGCCCTAGGGCACCGGATTATCTAATATCGGAGGGACAAAACGTTGGGCTGGCAGGAGAACGTGATTCAATATCGGCGCGATTTGCACCGAATTCCCGAGTTGGGATTCCAGGAAACGAAAACGCATGCCTACCTGTGGGATCGTCTCACGAGCTTCGGATTGGAGCCGAAGGCGATTGGCGGAACGGGCATCATGGCCGACATTAAGGGCAATCAGTCCGGCCGGACGGTAGCCCTGCGCGCCGACATGGACGGGCTTCCGCTACAGGAGGAGACGGCGGAACCCTTCATCTCGGAGCATCCCGGGGTGATGCACGCGTGTGGCCACGACGGCCACATGGCCATCCTGTTGGGGCTGGCGGAGCGCTTAACGGGGGAGCGCAATTTCCCCGGTACCGTGCGGGTGTTTTTCCAGCCCTCGGAGGAGAAGCTGCCGGGAGGCGCGCCGACCTTGATTGAAGAAGGAGTTCTGGAGGGCGTCGACGCCGTCTACGGGTTGCATTTGTGGGCGGATGACCCAGTCGGTTGGGTGGGACTGCGCCCCGGACCCATGATGGCCAATGCCGACCAATTCACCATCCGCATCCATGGGGTGGGGGGGCACGGCTCTCAGCCGCAGGTGACCAAAGACGCCGTGCTGATCGCGTCGCAGACGGTGGTCAACTTGCAGACCATTGTCTCCCGCCGATTGGGGGCCTTTGAGCCGGCGGTGGTGACATGCGGAACCATTAAAGGCGGTCAAAACTTCAACATTATCGCTGAGACCGCCGAAGTGACGGGTACAGTCCGGACCTTCTCCCTTGAGACCCAAGCGACCGTGGAGGAGGAAATCACCCGCATCGCGCAACGAACCGCCGCGCTCTACGACGCGTCTGCGGAGGTAGACTATGTCAAGGGCTATCCAGTGGTCATCAACCACGAGCGGGAAGCGAACGCGTGGGCGGAGAACCTGCGGGGGCTGGTTGAAGTCGAGGGACCCGAGCCCAACCCGGGCGGCGAGGACTTTGCCTACTACCTGCAGCATCGGCCCGGCGCCTTCCTGTTCTTGGGCTGTGGCCAAGACGACAACAGTTCTGCTCCGCATCACTCACCGCACTTCACCGTCAATGAGCGGGCGCTGCCGTTGGGTGTGGAAGTGCTGTATCGGGCTATCGAAGCCTAAGGAATCCTCCTCCTAAAGGAGCCCCGGGGACGGATTCCCCGGGGCTCCTTCATGGTTCGACCGCCACATGGCTGGATAGCCTATTGGGCTTTTGAGTCGGCCCCGAATTCCGGTAGAATGGGAGCAAGCAACAGGGCCGTGTTGGGACAGCCACGCTGCGCTTCCGCGAACCTGCATCAGGCTTTTACCCTGACCGACCGCGGCCCTGAACTCGTGTTAAGGTGGGAACATATGGCGCAGCTATCCTCGGTATATCGGCGCTTGGAAGAAGGCTCCAAGCGGCTGACGCCGCAACGCGAACTGATTATTAAGTTATTTCTTGAACGGCCTGGCCAGCACCTGTCGGCGGAAGAGGTCCACCAACTGGTGAAGAAGGAATTCCGCGATATCGGCATGGCCACGGTCTACCGAACCTTGGAAATGCTGACCCAGTTGGACGTGCTGCAGCAGATCCATTTCAACGATGGACGGGCGCGCTATGAGATTAATTTGGAAACCACCAACGTGCACCGCCACCACCATATGGTGTGCCTGCGATGCGGCCGGGTCGAAGAGTTCCAGGAAGACTTGCTGGAACAGTTGGAAGACCGAGTGTTGAAAGAGCGCGGGTTCCGGGTTGTCGACCATGAGTTGAAGTTCTATGGCACCTGCCGCCAGTGCGAACGCAAACAAGGAGGACGCTCATGACCTTTTACGGATACAAGCGCTGAAGCACCGCCAATCGGGCGCGAGCGTGGCTCGCCCAAGAATCGGTGGTGGACAACCTCTCTGAGCGCGACCTCATCCTGGACCCGCTCAGTGTGGAAGAACTCACTGCATTAGCGCGTGAGGCTGGGGGTGTGGAAGCACTCTTATCGAAGAAGAGCCCCAAGTATAAGGAATACCAAGGCCGGGTCTCCAAGCCGGACGACTGGATTCCCCTCATGGCCCAGGAACCTCGTCTCATTCGACGTCCCATTTTGGCGGTCGAGGGCCGCCTGCTCATCGGATTCGATCCGCAGGCGTGGCACGAGGCTCTCACGCATTAGGGATGCGGGAGCCAGAGACCATCCAGCACCGTGCCGGCTTCCACGGGGCCGCTGCCTGCGGGGATCATCACCAGTCCGTCCGCTTCGGCAAAGGATCGCAGGGCGTCGGAGGATTGGTTGTCAATGAGTGAAAATACCCATTCATGGCCGTCGGCCAGGAATTTGGCTTTGAGATAGCGCGCTTCCCGCGTCGGCTTAGGATAGGCCGCTTGGAGCCTGCCCCTGATGCGTCGGGGCGGATCGTGCTTTTGCGCGAGCCACAGCGCCAGCGGCCGTCCTATCAGATACCAGGCTGTCAACGCGGCGCCGGGATTTCCGGACAGCGCCAGCAGCGGCAATTGGGGGGCCAGCAGGGCTCCGGCGGCTGCTTTGCCGGGATGGAGATTGAGGCGCCAGAACAAACGGGTAAAGTGCTCTTCCAGCAACGCGGGCAGATAATCCTTGCGGCCCACCGAGACACCGCCGGTGGCCACCACCAAATCCCAGCGGTCGGCGCGGGCCGCCTGCTGCAGAATCGATAAGATCCGCTTGGGCTGGTCCGGAGCGTAGCGCAGCGTGACGCGGGCGCCTTCCGTTTGGAGCAGTGCCGACAGCAGGGGGCCGTTGGCGTCATAAACGCGCCCGGGCGCCAGAGGCCCAGGCTGGGATTGAATTTCATCTCCCGTCACCAGAATCAGCACCCGCAGCGCGTCAACGACGGGAACGTCCTGAATGCCCAGGGCCGCCAATTGGCCGAGTGACAAAGGCGTGAGCCAGGTGCGGGCTCTCACCACGGGGTCGCCTGCGCGGTATTCGTGGCCGCTGACCATGATGTTCCGGCCCGTTTTCACGGGTTGCGACACAAAGATGTCCTCGCCATCCAGCACGGCTTCTTGTTCCAGCACCGTGTCGGCCCCCGAGGGGATGGGGGCGCCTGTCATGATGCGGACGGCCTGTCCCGGGGCCAAGGGCTTCGACCAGGTTTCTCCCGCGTGAACGGTGCCTTGGACGTGCAGCGTCCCGGGACAGTCCCGGCTGTGGAACGCAAACCCGTCCATGGCCGCCCGGGCGAATGGCGGCCAATCATGGGGGGCTCGGA
This sequence comes from Bacillota bacterium, assembly GCA_021798975.1. Lineage (GTDB taxonomy): Bacteria > Bacillota > Sulfobacillia > Sulfobacillales > Sulfobacillaceae > Sulfobacillus_B. The sequence goes on from JAJZBJ010000084.1 coordinate 9,420, forward strand.
TGTCTTCGGCCAAGACGCGGCCGGCAGCGCGGCCCAGGGAAACCCGCTCCACTCGACGGATGGGGGTGAGGTGCGACCGAAACAGCCGCTGGGCGTCCTCGGGATTGAGGTAACTGGTCATGCTTCGATCGTCCTCCCGTATGGAACTACATAGGTTGGCCAAGCAGCTTTTAGATAGTCCGTGAGCTCCGCAATGGCGTCCTCGGAGAGCGGCACCTCGGTCTTACGCCATGGAATCGCGGGGTCTTCGGGCGCCCGGGGTCCAATGACCAGTCCGACCGCCAATTCCGCCGGCGGTAACTCTGCTCCAATCCAGATTTTTGGATGCGGAGCCCATTTGTCCCCCTCCACGACCACCAGGGCATCCGGATCCAGGGTGGCTGCCATCATCGCATACACCTGCGGCCGCGACAAGGTCTCGCGCCAGACGAGCCCATCGGGATGCGCCAGCAGCGTGGGGATGCCGTCCGACCCCAATCGCGCGCTGTCACTGGCGGCGTTGTCCTCGGCGATGGGATGATGGCTCCACTTCACAATGCGCGATGCCGGCAGGTGGACCAACAGCACTTCCAGGAGCCGTGTTTTGCCGCTGTTGGCGGGTCCCGCCACCTGTAATATTCTCATGGCCGCCACCGGGCCTGAGCCGCGGCCCAGTCGTCGGGCGTGTTGACGTTGAGGAGCCAATCCGGCTCGTTGATGGCGACCGCCACGGAGGGCAGTCGTTCCATCACAGACTGGACGCGCGGCGCCTGGCTTGAGGCGAGAAAGTCTTTGAGGACAGAATGGGCGCCCACATGCCAGAGGGCGGCGAGCGGCTGATGTCGGCCCCCGGGGATGGTGGGATACACGACCGCAGCGTGCTGTTGGCGCTGGGAAGCCTCATACAACGAGACAAACAAACGGGCAGGAACGAATGGCAAATCGACTGCCAGCACGCAGAGCCACTCCCGGCGGCATTGGGACAAGGCCGCCTCGATGCCGGCGAGCGGGCCAAGACCCGGAAATCGGTCCACGACTTCGGGATACTGCGGGGATGGGGTCGAATCTCGGCGGGATACCCACACCGGTCCTTCACAGACCGCCGTGAGGACATGCCAAGCGGATGCCAAGAGATCCCCACCCGATGGTGTGGTCAAAGCATGTTTGGGTTGGCCCATGCGTCGCGACTGGCCACCGGCCAGGACAACCCCGTCTGCGGGCAGCATTTCCGGCTCCTTTCCCGATGAGCATGGTAGACTAAAGTGTACAAAACCTGTCCGACAACTACCGAGGTGAAATGCATGACAGCAATTCGGGTGGTCGCCTTCGATTTGGATGATACGTTGCTTCGATTGGCGCCTGACTTCATTCCTCAATACTTTCGGCTCTTGGATCATAGATTACAGGAACAATTTCCGAATACCAAACCGCTCTCGCACGCGATCGGGGCCAGTTCACTGCGATTAATGCAGAAACCGCGCGATGGAGAACGATTAGCGGATTTCTTCTATCGGGATTTCGCGGATTCCGCGGGAGTGCCCGAAGAGGTGGTGCGGCCAGCCTTTGAAAGCTTCTATGTCGAGCACTTTCCATCGCTTCAATTCCTGGCCCGGCCCGTTTATGGGGCGATGGGCCTCTTAACCGCCATCAAAGAGGCTGGATACCAGGTAGCGCTCTTGACTTCGGCCTTGTTCCCCACCGCGGCGATTGACGAGCGGCTTCGCTGGGCTGGCCTGGAGGGTTTCCCGTTTGACTGGCGCACCGCTTTCGAAGGGGTTCATGCCACCAAACCGCAGCCGGGCTATTACTTGGAGGCCGCCGATGGACTAGGCATTCCGCCGGACGAGTGGCTCATGGTCGGAAACGACGTCGTCGAGGACATCATTCCTGCTCATGCCGCGGGCATGCAGGTGTATTGGGTGCATGACGAAGCGCTGTCGACGTTGCCTGAGGGAGTGCCCGCAGGGGCGCCGCATGGACCCGTCGAGCGCGTGCTAGGTGTGCTCGGTCTCGCGGAGGCGTAACCCGATTCTGGCGTTTAAGGCGTCCCACGCAAAAGAATCCCCGTCGCCGGGCGCCCCTTTGGTGACCGCCGACGACGGGGCTCTGGGCTAGATAGCTGATAGGTCATACCTTGGCATACGAATGGGTCAGCATGTCCCGGAACGCGGTCAGTGAGTCAGCGCGGTCGGGATCTTGCGTGCTGTAGATTTGGATGAGGTTGGTCAGCATGCGGACCAACATGAAACGCGTGGGAGTCGGGCTTAAGTAAGCCGGGTGAAATCCAAATCCATTATTCATCAGAAACTGGACACATTCACCCCGATTTAACAGCCGACCTTTATGAAACGGATCAATGAACAGGCTGTCATTGTATTGCAGCAGGAAGTGGCCGGGCATGCCGATGCCCACAACGGGTATGCGCAAGCGCCGGGCGATGAGCAGGTATACGGCCGAGAGGCTGATAGGAATGCCTAACCGGCGATCCAACACCTGATTGATGTAGCTGTTGTCGGGATCGTAATACCCTTCCTGATTGCCCGCGAAGCCCAGGTCCTCGAAGAAATACTGGTTAAACCCTTCGATGAGCTCGCGGCCGCGTCCCATGCCTCGATCCATGCGCCGCCGAAAGTCGGCGGCCATATCATCCAACATGGCGCGGTAATGGGCCCGATTCAGACTCGGATAGCCAGCCTCAGCAATGAGGAAGGCGCCCTCCTCGAGGTCGATCCATGCAGAAGGCATTTCACAGAAGCGATCGAACCGGCGACCCAGTTCATCCAACCGCAGTCGTTCCAAGATGCTGTAGACCCGGGTTCGCACGTGCGGATCGATGGAGGTGCGGGCTTCTTCCAAGTACGGCTCGGCCTGGCTGCGTGCCTCGATGAGTGTCTTTCGCGCAACCTGGGCGGTTTTAATGTCGTCGTCGCCCAAGAGATGAATCAGTGCGCGTATTTCCCCTTCTGTCAGTGACTTCATGGCCGTCCGCTCCTTTCCCCGAGTAAAGCTTGCTCTACGGCTTAGGTTGTTTACCTCCATGTTATGGAACAACCACCTTGGTGGTGAGAGCAGTTGTCAGCCGTATCATATTATTCGCTCTTCGGCCGTTATTTCCTTCCGTGGGCCTGCCCAAAAGAGTTGAAGATTGTGGGCTTGGACGGCCGCCGGCGAGCTGTTGGATACTGGATCGACTTGGTAATATTATGCCCAATCTCTGGCAGTCAAGCCCAAGAGAGAGAGGGGTCAGGCCTCCCCGAGGGAGCCTGACGGCCTCGAATTCTTGTACCCCACATCTTAGTACAAATCCCTTGCCTTAGTAACGGAAAAGACCGGCGAAACATTCAAATAGTGGGTGGATTGGCGGTGGCTTCCGGCCAGTTGCAATCCGGAGGTGCCCGCGGTATGGTGGTACCATGCGCGAAGAGATCGAAAAACTCCTAATCTATTTAGGGCGGACAACCGCACAGGTTCCGGCCTTGCAAATGGTGATTGGCTACCTCATGTCCGATCCATCGCGCGTGCGATTTGTGGCTGCGCTCGAACAGGGACGCGCGTTGTCGATGGCCGTGTCTGCCCATCGCCGCATCGAACTCCCCTTAGCGCCGTGGCAGGGCTATATCCGGGGTGTGCCGGTTCCCGACCCGCTGACCTGGATTCAAGCGGCCCGCACCATGAGCGGTGAAATTGCGGTGCGCGTTTCGTCGGATGATGCGTTGGTGCTGCAACTCTTAAACAGTCTTGTCGCACCTGAGAAGGCCCGCCAAGAGCGGGTGCAGGTGGAAGACCGGATGCAGAACCTGCGGGTAGAGTTGGATCGGGCGTTGGACCTTTATAATGAAGTGCGTCACCTCATGGAGATTGACCAAGACCGCCACCAGGAACTGGAAAAGTTCTTGAGCATGGCGGAAACGGAAATGCAAAACATGGGCCGCGAACTAGCCCACTTGAAGGAGCGCATGACCGACAACCCTTCTCTGTAATCTTTCCCGGCCCTTTCGGCATACTAGCCATGTCGAAAGGGGAGTCCCAATGATCCACGACCGA
>JAJZBJ010000085.1 GCA_021798975.1 Bacillota bacterium
CATGCACCGGGGTTTTTCTATGGACTCCTGGGAGGATTGGGCGCACTCATGGGCACCATCGGAGCTTGGTTTTGGCCAAGTCGCCGGTCCGCCCGGCCGATGCTGAGCCGCCTTTGGCTTATGGAATCTGTCGCTGGATTGGCCATCGCCGGGTACTGGGTGGGCTTGTCGCACCCGGTTTGGGCGTTTTTCGGGATGATTGTCAGCGCGGGTCTGGCTGGGGGCACGGCGGTGATGGTGATGCAGCTGCGGTTTGCCGCCTTGCCGGACGACCGCCGGGCGGTGGTCCTAGCGCACATCCGCACTGTGCTGCAGGCAGCAGGGCCCATCGGAGCGCTCCTGGCAGGGCAATGGATTGGCCATCATAGACTGGGCCCTGCGATTGGCGCGGCGATCCTGTTGTCGGTGGTCCCCAGCGTGGGGTTGTTGGCGCGCCGCGTGGGATGCCAGTCTGAACCAGCGGCGCGCAGCGCCGGTCGTTAGTCGTGTCGTAGACGTCAGCGCCCCCGCGGCGATATGAGGGGGGCGCTAGGGTTCCCTAGGAGATGAGGAGCTCGGTACGGCGCGGGCAATGGCGGCCCACCCGACAGACCTTAACGTTTGACGACCGGGACCCACACCTCGCACTGATAGGTCGAGGACAAATCGTCCCCAGGCGGCAGAACCGCACGCTGATGCCCTGTGGATGGAAACCATTCGTCGAAAATGCGGGTCCACACGTGCTGAATCGCATCGGGAAGCGCCCCGGTAGGGGGAAGACCGCCCACGTGGACGCCGGAAGTTCTCCCCGTCTTTTGTTGACACGCGAATCATCTTGCTGATTACCGAAACCGATCGCGCTGGATGATGCGATAGTCCATATCATGGTCTCCCTTCAAAGATAGGTGGAAAGAGAGGCGCGGGCCTTCAACGGCACGCCGAGTGTCCGGGCATCGGACGGTGAGAGTCCGTGGACCTTACGGAACGCCAGGACTCGGGCGACTCGTAGCCGTATTTGAGGGCGACATCCACTACCTTCCGCGTCGGCGACCAGCTCTTGGGCAGCCGGGTCAGGCGCCGCATGCGGATGTATTCCGCTGCCGTCACACCCGTCAGCACATGGAATGTGCGCTGGAAGTGGAACGGCGATGCATAAGCCCGGCGGGCAATGTCATCCATCGCGATGGGCTCGATTAAGTGATCTTCGATGAAGTCAATGGCATCAGCAGCTATCCGGTTCAGCCACTCCACATCGCCACCTCCTTGGGACCGATGATAGACCCGGGTATCGGCACTGTCCTGTCCCGGCGTGCGTTCGTTGGATCGTATGGACCCATCATAGATGGGGCCGACCCCTCCCGGATCATGGTTAAGGCAGGAGTTGCCCTGCTGGTCCGCGAACATGTGTGCAAACGATGGGAGGGATGGGGTATGGAAGTGCGCGACGTAGATCTGTCGGGAGGCGCCACCGTCCGTGTTGAGGAAGCCGGTGCGGGCCCGGTGGTTTTCCTGCTGCACGCCGGTGTGGCCGATCGCCATATGTGGGATCGGCAATGGGAGTGGCTTCAAAAGGGATTTCGCGTGGTGCGTTGGGATTGGCGGGGGTTCGGCGAAACGCCTCACGTCCCCGGTCCGTTCAGCTATTCGGCGGACGTCATCGCCATTATGGATGCTTTAGACATTCCCCGCGCCACCTTAATGGGCTGTTCGTTCGGCGGCGCCACCGCCCTCAAAGTGGCTGCCGAGCATCCCGATCGGGTGGAGCGGCTCGTGTTGTCGGGCCCTGGCGTACCGGGATATGCGGGCAAGAATCCGCCCGAGGTGGAAGCCTTGTTCGAAGAGGCGGACAGCGCGGAGCGGGCGGGCGATGGGGCCAAACTCCTTGCAGTGATGGAACAGGCCTGGCTGGTGGGGCCGGCGCGCGAGGCGTCGGACGTTGATCCTCAGTATCTGGAGAGTGCTCGGGAACTGTTGCGCCGCGCGGACCGTCCGGACAACGGGGCAGAGTCGAGTGATGTCGGCTTCTCCGCCTTGGATGCCTTGCCGACCTTGGACATCCCGGTGCTGGTAATCGTGGGCTTGGAGGATGTGCCAGACATTCTCGATGCGGTGCAGTTTTTAGGTCGAACCTTACCGCAGGTTCAGGTCGAAGAAATTGAGGGGGCCGCCCATCTGCCCAATATGGAAAAGCCGCGCCAATTCGATGCCATCTTATCGGATTGGTTGGCCGCTACCGGCGGCCCAGCGCGTTCCATCGAAGATTAGGGGAGGGGACTAACCATGGAATTTCGCGAGATGACCCAATCCGAGGCAGTCCAGACCGTCCATCAACTCGACTTCCGCATCCGCGGCGGCATCGCCCCGGTGGTGGAGTGGGAGATGGATGGATCGTATGCGCTCTTCTTCGAGCACTATGTGCTGATGTACCGGGATCCCGAGGTGAAAGTTTCCGGTTCAGTTCCCCGCGGTGCCATGAAGCGCATGATTGGCAAGATGCCCATCATCTTGGCCAAAGCGGAAGGGCGGGGGAGGCTGGGACTGGGCCGAAGCGCCCCCGGGGAAATTGTGGGTGTCGCCATTGCGCCCGGTCAAACCTTGGAGGTGCGGGAGCATCAGTTTTTGGCCGCCACCAGCACGCTTTCCTATGGATTTACCCGTATTCGCGGCATTTCCAACCTTTTGTTCGGAGGCAATGGATTTTTCGTGGATACGTTTGAGGCGGGACGTGATCCCGGGGCGGTGTGGATTCACGCGCACGGCAACCTTATCGAAGTCGAGTTGGCCCCGGGCGAACAGCTGGATGTGGAACCGAGCCGGTGGTGCTACAAGGATCCGACGGTCAAGATGACGACCGTGCCCATCAATGTATCGGCGGGACTCTTTGCCTCGTCGTCCTTTATGCTTAATCGCTTTACTGGGCCGGGGCGCTTGGGGCTGCAGTCCATGACGCAGTTTTTTGAGACGGATAGCAATTAGCCGGTGAAACATGCCAGCCTAGCGCGTCGTTATGACGGGTAAACAACACGCAGGGAGGCAGGATGATGGGACAACGGGCATGGATGGCGGTGGCAGCGGCGGTGGCGGTGAGCATCGTGGCGTTGGTTCCCGGGGCGCGCCACAGGGTTATGGCAAGTCCAACCACGAGCGTGCTCCTGACCCTGCGCTACCCGTCGTTTTCATCCACCGTGGCGGGCGGTGTGGGGCCGGTTCCGGGAGTGACCCGAATCCGCCTGCCCCTCTACCCGGGCAGCGGTCTTTCTCACCAGCACTTTCCCATGGGCTACATGGGTGGCATTATCGGATCTCCGTATGCGCGGGACGGCCACACGCCAGTGTTTGCGACCAAGGCGCGGGAGTCCCAAGTGATGGCGTGGTACCGTCGCTATTTCGCCAGTATCGGTGAGCGGTCTCCGGGCCTTTCGACCAGCGGCAATCTCAATACCGGTGTCGAGGAGCAAGGATTGACCTTCTCCCATGGCCTGCGCCAGCAATACGTGACGGTCGCGTTCTTCCAGGAAGCCCACGAAACCATCTACGGATTTTCCGGATCGTATCTCGTGATCCCGCCCCGTCCCCGGTCGAGCCGCATCCCACCGCTGGCGCGGGTGTCGGGTTCCCTCGAGGGTCAAGGCGGTTCGACGCCCATCCATGCGGTCTCATCGCCGACGCTGCAAGCGTTGCGCGCCATTCTTAACCGCGACAATACTGTGACCACGGCAGAGTGTCCTCTTGAGGTGAGTGAGACGGCTAAACTAACCCTCTACCCCCAGCGCGGCCAGCCCATGTCGCTGGAGGTATCCGGATATTGCCCCGTGCAGATTGGCTCGGTGTCGCTGATGAATAGTCATGGCCAGCAGCTATGGCGGGTCCTCCGCCGTCTGGTTCGCCACTCGGGCTAATTGGGGATTCCGTGCTCCTTTGATACAATCCGGTCAAAGGAGGAGTTCGATGGCGCTGAATCCAGAAGCTGCGAAGCAGTCCCTAGGCGTATATGCGGCCGGCCAGGTACAGGCGGGGACAGCTCTCGGAATTGGGTCCGGCACGACCGTCGATGCCTTCATCGACGCGTTGGGGGCCCGTTTCCGCCGCGAACGATTTTCCTTGGCGTGCGTGGCGGCATCCGAGTCCAGTGCTGCCCGGGCGCGGGCGGTGGGATTGCCCGTACAACCGCCGGAGGCTGTCGAGCACCTGGATTTGGCGGTTGACGGGGCGGACCAGGTCAACCCGGCAGGGGTGCTGATTAAAGGAGGAGGGGCCGCCCTAGTGCGGGAGCGTCTCGTGATGAGCCAAGCGCGCCAAGCCTTGATTCTGGTTGATTCACGCAAACTGAGGGCTCAATTCGAGGCGGTGACGGTGCCTGTGGCTGTCCTGCCGTTCGCCTGGCCGGCCACTCTGGCGCGCATCAAGCAGTGGTGCCCAGAGGCGGAACTGCGGCGGGACCACGGCCAACCGGTGGTGACCGATGACGGGCTCTACCTGGTCGACGCTCCTGTGGAGCGCCTGTCCAATCCCGCCGCCAGGCACGCTTGGCTGAAAATGCTGCCGGGGGTTGTGGATACGGGGATCTTCGCGGGATTTTCCGTGGACGTGCGGGTGAGCGATGGCCTGACGGTATGGCGCATGGCGTCCGATCAGCCTTGACCTGTGGGCCTAAATGACCTGCTTGGCCCTCCTCCGCCTATGGTACGATATGGATGATGGATCGGGCTCTCCGAGGGTATCATCGTACCTCACGCGGAAAGGGTGACGCGCATGGTGCCGACGTTTCGCCAAAGGGTCGGAACGACCCGTGAGATCGTCACCGGATTGAGTGTCGGAGAGGCCCACAGGAAACTTTCATCGCATTCCCATGTTTGGTTAGGCATGCTTATTACTTGGGTGGACGATGCCAGGCAGGCGGCGGGGGTTGCGGTGGTGTAGACACGTATGCTCATGCGGCAGCTGCCTCGGGTGGCTGCCGTTACTGTCCAACCAGTGAGGTGAGGGCTATGAGTGATTCGCGCTCAGGGCGGGCGCCTATTGTTGATCAAGTCGTCCGTACGCTCAAAGATGAATTCGAGGAGAACCTGCTGGGGATTTTGTGGACGGGCTCCCGAGCCTACGGTGAGCCGCGACTCAACAGCGACTGGGACTTCTTTGTGCTCCATCGGGCCATGTGGCGTCAACGGCGTCTGATCCGGGCCGGAGATGCGGCGATCGAGCTCTTTATCAATCCTCCGGGCCAAATTCGCCGCGAGATGGCTGCATTTGAGCCGGCGACGATTAGCATGTTTGCCATGGGGCAGGTGCTGTATGACCGCGACGGCACGACACACGCTTTGGTGGAAGAGGCCCAACGGCTGTGGCGGTCGCGGCCGCCCACGTGGACCCGCGAAGCGCAGGATGCGTGGCGGTACGAAATTTTAGATGTGCTGGAAGACATCGAGGACATGCTGGCCGACGACCCCGATGCTGCCGGCTACCTGATGGGATTGGCCATCGATTCCGCGTTGCGCGGCTTCTATCAAGCCCATCAGTTTTGGCAGCCGAAGGGCAAGTATCTCTTGGCCGATTTGGCGCGCAGGCGTCCCGAGTTGGCGTTGCAGTGCCGGACTGTTATCAGCGGGACGCAAGCCTTAACGGCGCGGTTTGATGCCTTGAAGAAGCTGGTGGAAAACATTCAGCGGCCCATGGGCGGGTATTTGGATACGTGGGAGACCGAGCGGGAACCGGTCCGACCCTTTGAGGAGGAAACGCAATGAATGACGTGTGGGTGTCACTAGAGCAGGTTGAGCCGGGTGTTCAGCGGCTCCGTATCGAGCGGGAGCGGGCACTGAATGCCCTCAATGCGGACGTCTTGGATCAAATCGAGGCGGCTTTGGACCGAGCCGAGGCAGACCCCGCATCGCGCGTGCTGATTGTCACCGGCCAAGGAACCAAGGCGTTTGTCGCCGGCGCCGATATCGAGGCCATCAGCCGCGTGGACAATGAGGCGGCCGCTTTGGCGTTTGCCGAGCGGGGCCAGCGTCTCTTCCGGCGTTTCGAGGAGAGTGCGCTCATCACTATGGCGGCCATCAACGGTTATGCGCTCGGCGGCGGGCTGGAGCTGGCCATGGCCCTTGACTTTCGGATTGCCGCGCAGACCGCGCGTCTGGGTCAACCGGAAATTAACTTGGGCATCATTCCGGGATTCGGCGGCACGCAGCGGCTGAGCCGTCTGGTGGGACCGGGACAGGCGTTGTGGATGATTAGTTCCGGAGAGCCGGTGACCGCTGAGGAGGCGAAGGCGCTGGGGCTGGTCGATGTGGTGGTGCCGGCGGATGCGTTGATGGAGGAATGTCTCCGGCACGCCCGCACGTTGGCTGCGAAAGCCCCATTGGCGTTGGCGGCGGCTAAGCGCCTGGTCCTGGGCAGCCGCGACTGGCCGCTTGAAAACGGCCTGCATCGCGAGGCTGAGGCCTTTAGCCAATTGGCGGTGTCGGCTGACGGGCGGGAAGGGACGCAGGCATTTTTGGAAAAGAGAGCCGCGAAGTTCCAAGGACGTTAGCCTGTCTTGAATCTTTCCTGCATACGTTATCCCGAGGAGGGATCGGTGTGCCGGAAGTGGACAACGAGGCTAAGACGCGCCTTGAGGAGATGTTTTGGGCCCATTTGGAGGCGCGATACCCGCTAACCCATTGGTGGTGGACAGAAGATAGGCCTCGCAGCGTCGGGTTGTTCCCGGAGTGGTCGGCAGCCGCCTTTGATCGCGAGCGCACGGAGTGGCGCCGCTTATCCCAAGAAAGCGTGCGCGTGGTTGACGAAGAGACGCGCCACTGGGGACGGTTCGCCCGCTGGGTAGCGACGCGGCTCGGGGCCGGCAGCTTCCGCGACGGGGCCGAACCGCTGAGACATGCCAACTTGGTGCTGACGATGGCCGCCATCTTAGACCCTGCGGGCACCTTATATCCACGGCTGTCTTTGGTGGACGCGCTGGGGGAGTGGCTGGGCCGGGTGCAGGATGTCACCACGGCCGGGTTTTGGCGAAAGACGCGCGCCGCTGCGGAAGGGGCGCGGTTGGTTCAGCAGTTGCGCCAATTCATGCCCCCGGCAGACGTCGACCCCGACCAATTCCGCATCCACACGGCCGCCGCGGGAGCTCATGTTTCGGACTATCTGGGGCGGACAGCCGCGCCTTTGGAAGACTGGCCCGGCGAGTCGGCCCCGTGGGCGTTCAGCGCCCATGTGTCCGTGGAAGAGTGGCGCATGTACCGCCAGGCGATGACCGGCGAAGTCCCAGTGGCCACCAATAAGCCGCGCGAAGATAGTGTGGTGCTCATGCCTCAGATGCCGCATACGCCCGCCATTCAGGAAGTGATTATTCCGGGTCTGAAACAGTGGTGGGTGAAACCGGCGGGTGATCATGACATTCTCTTTCACGGCGATGTTCGAGACCCGTCGTTGGGACTGGGCGTGGTCTTGAGTGTGTGGCGGCAAGAGGCCGCGTCCCACAATCTCACCTGGGCGTTGACCCATCCTCCTTATGCGGACGGCGGACTCATGACGGCGGTCGAGGTGCTGCAGGATTTGTGGCCCGCCTGGGAGCCAGTCCGCTCACGGTTTTTTCAGCAATGGCTGCAAAAACGGCGGGTGTTGGCGGCGGCCGATGCGTGGTTGTGGCTTGAGGGTGCGGATGGCGTTGAAGTACTGGCCTGGATGTCCCGCTTTATCCCCAAGCAGGAGGCCCTGTCGGTGATACCCTGGATGAAGTCGCATCCGGGATATTACGTGATGGGGCATCGCGTGTATAGCCAGCTCGTATCCGATCACTATCCCCGCACATGGGACCACTGGATATGGCATCATGGTCCCATCATGCCCGATGCGGTGTTCCTATCGCCCGAGCAGATTGGATCGGAACCGGCGGAGCCGCATGATCCTAAGTGAAGTGTGGTACAATGTCTAGGCAAATTTTGAGATTTCCGACCAGGCCTGTCGTCTGGCGGTGAAAGGGAGCATGCGGATGAACATCGGCGATATTGTCATTGATCCGCCGATCCTGCTGGCCCCAATGGCGGGGGTTTCCAACCGCGCGTTCCGGGCCATCTCGCGTAGCCAAGGCGCGTCGCTTTGCACGACGGAGATGGTGAACGCCAACGCTTTGGCTCACAAAAGCGCCAAGAGCTATTGGCTTATGGAGCTTGATCCGGGTGAGACGCCGGTCGGGATTCAAATCGCGGGAAGCGACCCAGAGCTTATGGCCCTCGCGGCGCAAGAGGCTGAACGCCACGGCGCTGATTTAGTCGACATCAACATGGGTTGCCCGGTGAAAAAGGTGGTTAGCAACGGGGATGGGTCGGCGCTCCTGAACGATGAGGAAGGGGCCGTCCGGGTTGTTCAAGCGGTCGTTGAGGCCGTTAAAATTCCTGTCACCGTCAAAATGCGGGCCGGTTGGGACCATGACGCCATTACGGCGCCGCAGCTGGCGGAACGCTTTCAAGAGGTGGGGGCAAAAGCTATCGCCTTGCATGCCCGGACCCGCTCGGATCAGTATGTCAAACCCGCCAATTGGGACTTCATCCGGCAAGTGCGGGAACGCATCACGGTGCCCTTGATTGGCAATGGCGACGTGAATACCCCCGAGGACGCGCTGCGCATGCTGGAGACGACGGGGGCCGACGCGGTCATGGTGGGACGAGCCTCTTTCGGAGACCCGTGGATTTTTCGCCGCATTATGCATTACATCGAAACGGGCCGGCACCTGCCCCCGCCGGACGCCGAAGAGCGGGCTCGCATGGCACTCTGGCACCTGGAGCGCATGGTGGAGATTAAGGGCGAAGTGGTGGCGATTCCGGAGATGCGAAAGCAGCTGGCTTGGTACCTCAAAGGTACGCCCGGATCGGCGGAATATCGCCAGCGTACCCAAAAGCTGACCACCCAGGCCGAGGCGGAAGGGCTCATCGAGGAGTGGCTGGGTCACGCCCGCCATCAGGAGCTGTCATGGACCTAATCCGCATCGGGGACAAGTTGATTAGCCTCAGCAAAATCACTACGATGGTCGAGGAGATTTTTGCGGCGCGTTCTCGGGGACTGTCCCAAGCTGACGTATCTACACAATTTGGCCTCGATCGCGCGTTTGTCTCCCGTCTGGAAACACTGGGCGAAGTGCGGCGGGGGCCATCCGTGGCGATTATCGGCTTTCCCGTGGCGAACAAGGCGGAGGTGGAGGCGGTCGCGGAGCGCCTCGGCGTCGACTTTGTTTGGCTGATGACCGACCTGGAGCGCCGATCCTTTGCTGAGTCCCGCACCGGCGTCGAACTGGTCAACGAAATTTTTCAAACGGCTCGGCAGGTGCGGCAGTTTGATACCGTCGTACTGATGGCGTCGAATGCTCGGGTGCGGCTCCTGGCCGCCTTGTTAGACACCCGGGCGGTCGTTCCGGTGATTTTGGGACAAACTCCGCTTAATCAGGATGTCGTGGTGGATATAGACATGTTAGAATCCATCATTAAGGAAGTGCAGTCCGGCGAATCGGGAGATCGCGGCTCGCTGTCGAATGCAAACCCTGGTGAAGAGGCATAGGGTGAACGGTCACCACGTACCATCGTGTTACTAAAAGACGGTTATTTATGAAGAGAGGGATACCCCATGGCAGACAAAGAATTGCTGGTGTCGCCCGAAGGTCTGAAAAAGTTGGAGGCGGAACTGGAGCACTTGACGACCGTGAAGCGGCGCGAAGTCGCGGAACGGATCAAGACAGCCCGGGAGTTCGGGGACATCTCCGAGAACTCGGAGTACGAGGACGCCAAGAATGAGCAAGCCTTTATTGAAGGCCGTATTCAGACGCTGGAGAAAATGCTCCGTCAAGCGCGGGTTGTCGAAGCCGACAAGCAGGACCCGACGATGGTGCACATTGGCTCGACCGTCACTGTCAAAGATTTAGAAGAGAACATCGAAGAAGACTATATCATCGTCGGAGCCACCGAGGCAGACCCGATGAAGAACCGGATTTCCACCGAATCGCCTGTGGGCAAGGCGCTCATGGGTGCGAAAGTCGGACAGCAAGTTGAAGTGACTGCCCCGGTCGGCAAGATTCGCCTGGAAATCGTCAAAATTTCGTAGTCGACCGAAGCCAGGAGGATTTCCATTGAGTGAACACGACGGCCATTTAAGTTCCCGCGAGGTGCGGCTTGAAAAGTTGCAGCATTTGCGGGACGGCGGCATCGATCCGTTTTCCGTCACGCAATACGATGTGACAGCCTTGAGCCGTGACATCGTACAGGACTTCGAACAGTTCGAGGGTCATACGGTGCGCATTGCGGGTCGGATTACGGCCATGCGCCGCCACGGCGGCGCGGCCTTCGTGGATTTGCTGGACACCCAGGGCCGGATACAAACCCATTGGCGGGAAGATGTGCTGGGCGCAGAGTCTTTTCGGCTGCTGGACCAGCTCGATCTAGGCGATTTTGTCGGCGTCAGCGGGGAAGTGTTCAAGACCCGCCGCCAAGAGGTGACGGTCAAGGCGGAGGCTGTTCAGATTTTATCGAAGAGCCTGCGCGACCTCCCGGAGAAGCACCACGGGTTGACCAATGTGGATCTGCGCTACCGCCAGCGCTACCTCGACCTCATTGCCAACCCCGACGTGCGCCAGACGTTCGAGATTCGGGCCCGGACCATGGGCTTCATCCGGCAGTTTTTGTACGGCCGCCGTTACGTCGAGGTGGAAACCCCGGTGCTGCAGACGATTGCCGGAGGCACCGAGGCACGGCCGTTTGAAACCTTTCACAATGCGCTGGGCATGCCGCTGTACCTTCGTATCGCGTTGGAGTTGCATTTGAAGCGTCTCATTGTCGGCGGTATTGACCGGGTCTATGAAATCGGCCGGGTATTCCGCAATGAGGGCATTTCCACGCGGCACAATCCCGAATTTACCATGCTGGAACTCTATCAGGCCTATACCGATTTTGAAGGTATGATGGAACTGACCGAATCGCTGTTAGTAGGCCTCGTGCAGGAGCTGTTCGGCACCACCACCCTGAGCTATCAGGGACAAGCCTTAGATTTTGCCCCGCCGTTTGCGCGGGTCGACTTGGTGGAGCGATTGTTTGAGAAGACGGGCGTGCGATGGGAGAGTGTCACGACCCGGGAAGAAGCGCATGCCTTCGCCCGGGATTTGGGGATTAAGGTGGATCCGGCCCAAGATCGCGCGCAGGTGATGGACAAGGTTGTCGGCACGGTGGTGGAGCCCGATCTGGTGCAGCCGACCTTTTTATGGCACCATCCGGTCGACATTTCGCCCTTGGCCAAGCGCGATCCTGCCAATCCACTCTTGACGGAACGGTTTGAACTGTTTATTGCGGGACGTGAATTGGCCAACGCGTTTTCTGAACTGAACGATCCGCTCGACCAGCGGGAACGCTTCCAAGCCCAACAGTTAGCGCGGGCCCAAGGCAATGATGAAATGCCGCCCTTGGACGAAGACTTTTTATTGGCGCTGGAGCATGGCATGCCGCCTACGGGCGGTTTGGGCTTGGGGATTGACCGCCTCATTATGTTGTTGACCGACAGCCCCTCGATTCGGGATGTGATTTTGTTCCCGACCATGCGTCCTTTGGGCTAGCGGTTTCACCCTCAGAAGCCCGGGCAAATGCCCGGGCTTTTTTTGAGGTGCCGGAGGTGATGGGATGCCCCGTGAAGTCCCTAGCCAGACGACCGGGACTTCCCTATAATGGCTGTGTACAAACTTGTGCACACTATGGAGGGCCATGAAGAAGCACGTTGTAAGTGTGAGTTTAGGCAGTCGGCATCGCGATCAGTCCGGAGAATTAACCCTGTTGGGCGAAACGGTACGGGTTTCCCGCCAGGGAACCGACGGCGATTTGGCGGAAGCCGAGGCGATGATCCGGGAATTGGACGGGACGGTGGATGCGATTGGGTTGGGCGGCATCGACAGATACCTGGTGGTTCGCGGCCGACGCTATGAAATCCAAGATGCAGTGCGGTTGGCGCACGCCGCAAAGCGAACGCCGGTCGTCGACGGCAGCGGTCTGAAGGACACCTTGGAGAGGACCATCATTGCCGAGTTGGACCGCGACGGGTGGATTCATTCCGGGCAATCGGTGCTCATGGTCTCTGCCATGGACCGGTTTGGCATGGCGGAAACCTTTGAGAAGCTTGGCTATCGGCTGGTGGCTGGCGACTTGATTTTTTCCAGCCATATCAACTACCCGATTCGATCGGCGGATGAATTGGAGGAAATGGCGCGCAAGCTTCTTCCCGAAGTCACCCGGATGCCATTTTCGCAATTATACCCGGTCGGCAAGGAGCAAACCGAGGACAGTGATCCCCGGTATGCCCGCTATTTTGAGGAAGCCGACATCATTGCCGGAGATTTTCATTATATTCGGCGCTACATGCCGCCGAGCTTGGCCGGCAAGGTGGTGGTCACCAACACCACCACGCAAGCGGACGTGGATCGCCTCCGGGAGAAGGGTGTGCGCTGGCTCGTGACCACGACGCCGGTGCTGGCGGGACGCAGCTACGGCACTAATGTCATTGAGGCGGCCTTAACCGCTGCATCAGGCATCGGCGCTGAGAATCCCCGCTGGCCGACGGTCGTGGAAGCTGCCCATTTGGATGGATCGCGCCTGAAATTGAACGATTAATCATAGGAGTCGTGACGGATGACGTTGTTGGACGCTTTGCAGCAATTTGTGACCGAATGCAACCAGAATGCACGCCTTCGAGAAATGAATCGAGATTGGACTCGCCGGATCCAACTGGATCCGGACGACACGCATCAGCAGCACTGGCTTGTGAGCGACGCCGGCGAGTTGTCCGCGGGCGAGGGCGCGATAGACAATCCCGACATGCGGATTCAAGCCCCCGAGGACATTTTGACGCAGATCTTTTCGGGCCAGATGACACCCACCGAGCCATACAATGCCGGCGATTTATTGGTGCGCGGACAGCAAGATGACATCATGCGCCTCGACATCCTGACCTTGCTGATTTGGGGAGAATAGCCGTGCAAAATTCCCTATCTCGCGTGCTCCCTCTTCGAACGGCGGTGTCCACCAGCGCTGGGTTGGCCTCAGCGGCCGTGAATTTTCTAGCCGCGGTCGAGGTGGCAGAGTATGCCGGCGGTCAGTCAGCGTGGCTCGCCATTTTGGTGGCCGGGGTGCTGATTGTGTTTGCCGGGGCCAACTTTGGCGAACTGAGCGGTCTCTATCCCTCGGCGGCCGCCATTCGCGTGTGGATCCGGCGAGGGCTGAGCGACCAAGTATCGCTGGTCGGTTCCTTCGTTTATATGTTCACGGTGGTGTTCGTGATTGCCGCCGACGCGTTTGTGCTGGGCCATGCCTTCTCGCGGGCGGTGCCGGCCGTACCGGCCCTGCTTTGGAT